>CAZJGR010000006.1:22520-33104 GCA_964545815.1 uncultured Dehalococcoidaceae bacterium
GCCAAACGTCTCCTTGATTATGGCTTTCACCCGCCGACTATTTACTTCCCCCTGGTGGTTGAGGAAGCCATCATGATTGAGCCTACCGAAACCGAGAGCAAGGAGACGCTCGATGCCTTCATCAAGGCGATGATTGAAATCGCCAGGGAAGCCGAGCAAAGTCCGGAATTGCTCCACAACGCGCCGCACCGTACCCCGGTCAGAAGGCTGGACGAGGTCAGCGCCGCCCGAAAACCAGACCTGCGCTGGGAGTGGAAATGATAGAAATGCCTGATATATGCCTGCCTCGCCGAAAAGCATGTATCATAAGATATCTCGGCATGGTCCCGTATGAGGTCGCCCTCATCCAGCAGGAGACGTTAAGGCAGCTGAGGGCGGAGGGCAAAATTGGCGACGCTGTCCTGCTGCTCCAGCACCCGCACGTCTATACCATGGGGCGTTTCCGGGGCGAAGAGGACATTATTGTCCCGCCGGAAAAGATACCTATCTTGCGGACCAATCGCGGCGGCAGCATCACCTATCACGGCCCGGGACAGCTGGTCGGCTACCCCATTCTCGACCTCAGGGCCAATGGTCTTGGCGTCCGCGAATATATCTGGAAGCTGGAAGAGGTCATCATCAGGCTCCTGGATGGTTTCGGCATCGGGGCACAGCGCAATAATAGCTACCCGGGCGGCGTCTGGACCAGCGGCCGGAAAATCTGTTCCCTAGGCATCAATGTCAGCCGCCACATCACCATGCATGGGTTTGCCCTCAACGTAAACAATGACCTGAAGTATTTTGAATACATCAGGCCCTGCGGCCTGCGGGGAGCGGCGATGACCTCAATGGCAGAGCTTCTCGGCCACCCGGTGCCATTTGATACAGTGGTAAATGGCTGGATACATTTATTCTCGGAAATATTTGACTTGAAACCTGAAACGGACATGATGCTGCCGGTTGGGGAGGTCGCCATTGTCTAGGCTGCTCCTGGCTAGGCACGGCAATACCAAAGGCAACAGCGCGGAAAGGTTCTGGGGCCAGACCGACGTGGCATTGAGCGACATCGGGATATGGCAGGCCGAGCGACTTGCCGGCCGCCTGGCAGAGGAAAAAATAGACTTTATTTACACGAGCCAACTGTGCCGGGCTTCGGCTACCGCCCAGATTATCGCTCCCCGTCACCGTCTGGAGGTCATAATTTGCCCGGAACTGCTCGAAATCAATTTTGGCCAGGTGGAGGGGCTGACCTTCAGCGAAATCGGCGAGCGCTACCCGGAACTGGCCCGTGTCTGGCCGAACCGTGACCTTGCCTTTCGTTTTCCCGGTGGGGAAAGCATCGGTGACCTTGACCAACGAGTCACGAAATTCTATGACCGATTGAAAAAGCACGCCATTGAGGACACAGTTCTGGTGGTTGCCCACAGCGGGGTTCTACGTCTCCTCATCTGCCATTTGCTGGAGATAGATATGCGGCACTGGCGGCAGCTCCGCACTGATTTAGCCTCACTCAGCATTGTGGAGACCAACTCGCAGGGAGCCACATTGCATTTGCTCAATGATACCTCTCATTTACACCAGGCATAAGCTGCCATTTCTCTTTTCCCTCACCTTCGGCTGTGCTATACTTTTAGTGCCGATACCACCTTTCCAGTTAGAAAGCTATGCCTGACCCTGGAGAAGCCAAAACGAGAATTGAAAAGCTAAGGGCCAACATCAACCATCACAACTATCGCTACTACGTGCTCGATAGCCCTGAAATCAGCGATGCTGAGTATGATGCGTTGATGCGGGAACTGAAGTTGCTGGAGGAGCAGTACCCCCAGTTTCTGACCCCCGATTCCCCCACGCAGCGGGTAGGCGCTGAACCTCTGGAAGCCTTCGGCGTGGTGGAGCACCCCATACCCCTGCTCTCCCTCGGCAATGCCTTCTCCCACGACGAAGTGTTCGCCTGGCATAACCGTGTTTCACGACTGCTCGGCCACGCCAGCTTTGACTTTGTCGGCGAGCACAAGATTGACGGTCTGGCCGTTGCCCTGACCTACGTTAACGGCCGGTTGGCTACCGGGGCCACCCGCGGCGATGGCTTCCGTGGTGAGGACATCACGCAGAACCTCAGAACCATCAGGAGCATTCCGCTTACCGTGCCCAAAGACGCCCCACCAAGATTTGAGGTACGCGGTGAAGTATATTTGCCCATAGCTGGCTTTCATAAAATAAACAAGGAAAGAGAGGCGGAGGGGCTGCCTCTGTTTGCCAACCCCAGAAACGCGGCGGCTGGTTCGGTGCGCCAGCTCGACCCCAGGATTACCGCCCGGCGCCCGCTGGACATCTATATCTACATGCTTGGCTATGCCGAGGGCAGGGCAATGCCAGCAACTCACTGGGAGACACTGGAGTACCTTAAATCGCTCGGCTTCAAGGTAAATCCGAACAACCGCCACCTGCCCAGCATAGAGCAGGTTGAAAATTACTACCAGGCCTGGGTGCAGAAGAGAGAAGACCTCCAGTATGAGGCCGATGGCATCGTGGTCAAAGTGAACCAGCTTGAACTGCAGAGACGATTGGGAGACGTCGGCCGCGAGCCGCGGTGGGCAATCGCCTACAAGTTTCCCGCCATGCAGGGAACCACCAGGCTCATTGATATCGGCATCAGCGTGGGCCGGACCGGTACCTTAAACCCTTACGCCATTCTGGAGCCGGTATCGGTGGGCGGGGTGACCATCCGTCAGGCCGCCCTCCACAACGAGGATGACATCAGGCGCAAGGACATCCGCCTCGGCGATACCGTAATTATCCAGCGTGCCGGCGATGTCATCCCTGAGGTGGTTGGCCCGGTTGCCAGCAAGCGCACCGGACAGGAAAAAGAGTTCAAGCTCCTGGAGAAAGTTTTCGATAAGGAGAAAGGCCGCCCGGCATGTCCCATCTGCGGGAGCGAAGTGATGCGCCCTGAAGGTGAAGTGATGTACTATTGCTCAAACGCCGCCTGCCCCGCCCAGGTTCAACAGAGAATAGAGCTTTTTGTTTCCCGGGGCGCTATGGACATACGGGGCATTGGCGAGAGCTTGGCCGCCACTCTATTCCGGAAAGGGCTGGTCAAAGACATCGCCGACCTGTACTATCTGAAAGACAGGAAAGAGCAGCTTCTCAGTCTGGAAAAAATGGGCGAGAAAAGCGTGAGCAATATACTCAATGCCATTGAAAAGAGCCAAGATAGGCCGCTGGCCAGGGTTATGCTGGCCCTCGGCATACGCCATATCGGAGAGGAGACCGCTGAGCTTCTGGCCGGAGAATTCCACAGCCTTGATGAGCTGGCTGAAGCTTCCCGGGAAAAACTGATGTCCATTGAGACCATCGGGCCCAAGACTGCCGACAGTATCACCGCCTTTTTCCGCCAGGAAACCAACCGGGATATAATCAGACGATTGCGAGAGGCCGGAGTCAAGCTCGAGGAAAAGCCGGTTAAAGCCAGAGTGCTGCCCCTTGCCGGCATGGAGTTTGTCCTGACCGGCACTCTTGAGGCCTTCTCGCGCAAGGAAGCCGAGGAACGAATCAAGGCACTTGGCGGCACCACCGGCAGCAACGTGACCAGAAAGACCACCTACCTGGTGGCCGGCGCCGACCCCGGCTCCAAGCTGGAAAAGGCCCACAGTCTGGGCACCAAAATCATAAACGAAGCCGAGTTCCGGCAGCTTCTAAATCGGAAGGCCTGAAATGAAATTAATTGTTGGCCTGGGCAACCCCGGAGCGATATACGCACACAATCGGCACAATATCGGCTTCATGTGTCTCAACCGCTTTGCCCGAAAGCACGGGATACGCTTTGTCTGCAAACAGGGGCAGGCCAGAGTTGGCGAAGGCGAAATCAACGGCCTGAAGGTGATACTGGCCCGGCCGCAGACCATGATGAACCGGAGCGGCCATTCGGTGAGCCGGCTGGTGAAAAGATATCAAACCAGCCCTGAAGAGTTAGTTGTCATCCACGATGACCTTGACCTGCCGCTGGGCAAAATCCGCATCCGGCAGGGGGGGCATTCCGGCGGCCACAAAGGCATTGAGTCAATCAGCGCCTGCCTGGGGAACTCCGATTTCATCCGCGTCAGGGTGGGCATCGGTCGACCCGGTTTGATGGGAAGCGCCGCCAGAGATAGAGATGCCGAGGTTATCAACTACGTGCTCAGCGATTTTGACTCCAGCGAGGGCAGGATTCTCACCGACGTGAAAAATAAGGTCAGTGAGGCCATCCTCTGCCTCATTCTTGAAGGCCTGACCGCGGCGATGAACCGATATAATTAAAAACGCACTTTTCATCACCGTTCCCTTTGCCATAGTTCAAGCTAGATGATATAATTATCTAATTGTATTCCCTCAGGTGCGGAGTTAGACAGACTATTTCCTAGATTATGAACACGGGAGAGGTAAGATGACAACCAAAGTCGGAATCAATGGTTTCGGTCGCATCGGCCGGATAACCTTTCGTACCATCAACCAGTACCATAAAGGGGAGCTGGAGGTGGTGGCCATTAACGACCTCACCGATACCGCCACCAACGCCCACCTGCTGAAATGGGACAGCACCTACGGCCCCTACCCGGGCACCGTAGCCGCCAGCGAGGATGCCATTACCGTCGATGGCCATAAGGTGAAGGTCGTCTCGGAAAGAGACCCCGCCCGCATACCCTGGCGCGACCATGGCGTCGACATCGTCATCGAGTCCACCGGCCTCTTCACCGACGCCCCCAAGGCCTCCGCCCATCTCAAGGGCGGCGCTAAAAAAGTTATCATCTCCGCCCCGGCCAAGAATGAGGACATCACCATCGTCCTCGGCGTCAATGAGAAAAAGTATGACCCGGCGAAACACACCATCATCTCCAACGCCTCCTGCACCACCAACGGCATTGCCCCGGTGGTCAAAGTGCTCCACGACAACTTCGGCGTGGACAAGGGGCTTATGACCACCATCCACGCTTACACCAATGACCAGAGAATTCAGGACATGGTGCACCAGGACCTGCGCCGGGCGCGTGCCGCGGCTATAAACATTATCCCCACCACCACCGGTGCTGCCCGTGCTGTCACCCTGGTTATACCCGAGCTTGAGGGCAGGCTGCACGGCATGGCTTTCCGCGTCCCGGTGGTCACCGTCTCGGTCATCGACTTCGTCGCCGACCTGAAGCAGAAGGTAACCGTCGCGCAGGTCAACCGGGCATTCCAAGCTGCCGCCGGAGGGCCTCTGGCTGGCATCATGGAATACAGCGAGGAGCCGCTGGTCAGCATGGATTTTAGGGGCAATCCGGCCAGCACCATCGTCGATGCCCTGAGCACCATGGTCATCGGCGGCAACATGGTCAAGGTCCTTGCCTGGTACGACAATGAGTGGGGCTATAGCTGCCGCCTGGCCGACCTGACCGCCTTTATCGCGGGTAAGGGGCTGTAACAAAAACGAACCAGTGAGGTCATGGTATACTGATTGTCGACCAGTGAAAATGGAATGAGCGATTACTACCTCTCTAAACAGAGAGGGGATTACTTTGGAGGGAGGACTATTTTCCACCCTCGATACATGCGGCGATTTCACGCTCAATCTACCTTAGCCGTGCCTTTAAAGAAGCCTATCATTGACATTACGCGAAAATAATGCCTAAAATAACACAAATCAATAAATAGGATAAACAATGAAATTAATTATAGTTGGTTTTGGACAGTGCGGCGGCCGCATTGCTGATGAATTTGCCCGTCTAAACCGCAAGGCGCACGTTCAACGTGGCATTGATATCGTCGCCAACGCCTTGGCCGTCAACACTGATGTGGCTGACCTCAGTGGCCTGACCGGAATTAAGCCAGATTATCAACATCGCATCCTCATCGGTGGCCGGAAGACCGGCGGACACGGCGTTGGCAAAATCAACGAGCTGGGCGCTGAGATTGCCAAAGAGGACGGCGATAAGATAATTGAAACGATAAGGACCAGCAAGCGCTTTGTAGATGCCGATGCATTTCTGCTGGTTGCAGGCGCGGCCGGGGGTACCGGCTCCGGTGCGCTCCCCGTTATCACTCAGCTTATCAAAGAGCGCTACGTGGATAAGCCGGTATATAATCTCGTCGTCCTGCCCTTCGAGCATGAAGAGGCCACCGAGGAAAGAACCATATACAATGCAGCCACCTGTCTGAAATCAGCTTATCTGGTGTCTGACGCCATCTTTCTGGTGGATAACCAGAGATACGTAATGAAAGACGCATCGATAAGAAGCAACCTGTCCAAAATCAACGCCCTGATTGCGGAACCGTTTTTCAATTTGCTCTGCGCCGGCGAGGAAAAAAAACACAAATACATCGGGGCGAAGATACTTGATGCCGGCGACATTATACAGACGCTGACCGGATGGACCGCCATTGGTTACGGTCAGTCTGAAATTTCACTGACCAAGAAAATTCTGGCCCGGACAAGCGATTTCAGGAACAAGGCCACGGAAGCCCAGAAGGGAACCCAGGCCATGGACCAGGCAATCAGCGGCCTTTCCCTCAAGGTCAACCCCATAGATTCAAAGAGAGCACTTTATCTTGTTTCCGCCCCGCCCAAGGAAATGAATGTCGACCTTATCAAGGAGCTCGGTACCTACCTCAAGGGCCTAGCCCCTGAGGCAGTCATCAGAAGCGGCGATTATCCCAGGGAAAGAGGGATGCTCGATGTTACCGTCATACTATCGGAACTCAGCGACGTGGAAAAGGTGAGGAACTACTTCACCAAGACCATCAGCCTCATCGCCGCACTGAAAAAGAGACAGGAAGGAATCGAGGACAAGTATCGGGGAATAGAGGTCACCCTCAAAGATATCCCGTCTTTAATTTAACCAAAACACTACCAATCACGCACAAATAAGCCAAGAAGTACCCAGATTGTCACACTAAGGTGCTTATCGTGATAACTTGGCGTATATATTCCAGGCCTGATCCACGGTTTCCCCACGGAGATTCCAGGCCTGTGCCAGTGCTTCTTCTCTCTTTTTCCAAGCTTCCTCTACCCGTGCCTCGCATTCTTTGTCCGCCTGGTCTTTCGCCTTTTTGTACGCTCTCTCCACCTGAGAGAGGGCCTCATCACGCGCCTTGAATGCAGCCGCCAAAAGTTCGTCGCGTGTTTTCATCGCTCCTGTAACCGCCTCATTGCAGGCTTTCTCTGCCTGTTGTTCGGCACGCCGGTAGGCTTTGGCAATTTGCTGTTCATTGGCCCGATAGGCATTGGCCACCTGCCGCTGCGCTTCCATAAAGGCAGCATAGGCCCTCTCAGCCTGTCCCAATACCTCTTCAAGCGGCCTGGCCGGTTGTGCTTCTGCCTCGCCACCCACCTGCTCAACTTCTGCAGCTGTTTCCTCAGCTACCTTTTCGATTTCCTCACGGACCCTCTTGGTCCTTTCCCTTGGGTTCGCCATCAAGTACCTCCTATATTAATATTACTGATACACTGATATGTGATTGGGTTCGATACAATTTATTTTCCGGTTCCTTCATCCTCCACAGCATTATCTCCACCTTCCGGCTCTTTCTTCTTGGTCTCATACATCCGTGCCAGCAAGTTCAGACGCGCTTCTAGCTTTTCCTTCCCTTTGCCGCCCTCTGCTTTTGATGCCGCCTTTGATTTCCCCTTCACATTGGATTCCTTGGCCCGGCCAATTGCCTGGGCAAAGGCCTTGAGCGTGGCCTCAGCAATCTCCTCATCACTTTCGCCGGCGGCCTCAGCAACCTCCTCTTCTTCACGGGGTTCCTCCGCCTTCCCAATCGCCAATTCAAAAGCTTTAAGTGACGCCTCTGCAACTTCTCTGGCCTCCTTGCCCGCCGCCTCAACGCGAAGTATGGCCTGCTCAAAAGCTTTTATGGCCGCTTCCGCGGCTTCTCTGGCCACCCGCGTTGTCTCCTCAGTTGCCTCCGTAGCGGCACGTACCGTAGCCTCGGTAGCCTCTCTGGCTGCCTTCGCCGATTCTTCAGTAGCCTCCTTTGTCTCCTGACTTATTATCTTGGCCCGGCTTATCGCTTCTTCAAAGGCTTTTACTGAAGTTTCGGCAGCCTCCCTGGCGGCTCGGGTAGCCAATCTGGTAGCCTCTTTGACGGCTTTGATTGATTCATCAGCCGTATCTTTAGTTTCCTTGCCAATTGTCTCAGCCCGGCTTATCGCCTCCTGAGAGGCCTTGGTCGCTGCCTCCGCCGCCTCTCTGGCAATACGCATGGCTTCATCAATCGCTTCCTGAGCCGCTTGCGCTGCCGCCTCGCTGGTTTCCCTGGCCTCCCGTGCGATTTCATCGGCCCGACTTCTCGCCTCCTGCGAAGCAGCGGTTGATGCCCCGGCGGTTTCCTTAGCCTCCTGACTGACCTGTTCTATCCGGCTTATCGCTTCTTCGGAGGCTTTGGCTAATGCCTCAGCCTTCTCCTGTGTGGTTCTGACCGCTTCCTCTACCCTCTCCAATGTCTCGCCGCGCATCACCTCAACACGGTCAATGGTCTCCTGAAACACCTTCACCAGCTCGTCATGCGCCGCTTTTATCTCATTTCTGATTTCTTCCGCCCGGCTGGTTGCTTCCTGGGACTCTCCGGCTGATGTTTCAGCCGCTTCTTTGGAGACGGCAATTGCCGCGTCAACAGCCTCCCCGGTAGCCCTGATAGCCGCCTCTATGGCGGCTCTGTTTTCCTTGCTTATTGTTTCGGCCCTGCCGATTGCTTCTTTTGAAGCCCTGGCGGAATTATCCGCTGCCAGCCTCATATCCTTGCTTATGGCCTCAGCACGGATAATTGCTTCCTGTGAGGTTCTCAGTGATGTCTCAGCAAGCACTTTCGCATCGGTGCTTATTTTCTCCGCCCTGAGTGCCACTTCTTGAGCCGCTTTTGACGCCGCCTCAGCCGTTTCCTTTGTCGTCCGACTGGCTTTTTCCGCCTTGGCCGTGGCTTCTCTGGCTTCCTTTATCAATATCTCAGCCGCTTCTTTGGCCTCACGGCTGACTTTCTCTGCCCGGCTGGAAGCTGCTTTGGCGGCCCTGATGGATTCTTCAGCCGCTTCTTTGGCCATCCGGCCGGCTTCCCCAGCTTTATCAAGTTCCTCTTTGGCTGTCTTGGCGGCAGACTCAGCGACCGACCTAGCTTCGTTGCTTATCTCGCTGACTCGATTCAGCCCTTCTTCTGAAGAAACGAAGGCCGCCTCCGCCGCCTCCATCGCCTCCTTGCTTATCTCTTCGGCACGGCTGATGGCTTCCTGAAAACGCTTCGTGATTGCCTTGGTGGCTTCCTTTGGAGTGCGGGCAGTATCCTCAGCCCGTTTTATCGCCTCTTCGACGGCTCTAACCGCCGCGGTAGCGCCTTCTCTGACCTCCTGGCTTACCTGCTCGGCGCGCCGTATCGCCTCCTCAACTGCCCGGGCAGCGGCCTCAGCGGCTTCTTTTGCCTCCTGGCTGACCTGTTCCGCACGTTTAATCGCTCTCTGGGCAGACCGGGTGGTCTCCCCGGCCGCCTCCATCGCCACGCGGCTTAGCTGTCCGGCCCGGGCAACCGCCCTCTCAAGGTCTCCAATATCCTGCCCAACACTATCCAGTTCTTCGCGTGATGGTGCTTCTCTCGCCATTAGCCCTACCCCAAACCGTTTTACCCAATTCTAATATAGGTAATCTAGTTTTTCAATATTTTTTCTGGAATAAGATAGCCCTCGAATAAAAAAAGTCACATCAGCAGTCCCGGTGCACCCCCTTCTTTTCTGTCAACCATGACTTTATTGCTGGGTACCTTAGCACTATAAATATCTATGACTGTTGGAGGTAAAGTGGTTGACAATAAACTATAAGTGTGTTTAAAATAACCTATACTCTATAAATATATTTAGAGGTGAGCCATGAAATTAGTAGTTGTAGGTTTCGGACAGTGCGGTGGTCGAATTGCGGATGAGTTCGCCCGGCTAAACAAGAAAGCAAGAAGCTCGCGTGGCATTGAGATAATCACCGGTTGCTATGCCGTAAACACGGATGCGGCTGACCTGAGTGGGCTGACGAGCATCAGAAAGGATTATCAGCATAGAATCCTCATCGGTAGTCGCAAGACCGGTGGCCACGGTGTAGGCAAAATAAATGAACTCGGTGCTGAAATTGCCAGAGAAGACTGTGACAAGGTAATTGACGCGATAAGAACCACGAAACGGTTCTTTGAAACGGACGCCTTTCTGTTTACTGCCAGCGCTGCCGGTGGCACCGGTTCCGGAGCCGTCGCGGTAGTGACCCAGCACATAAAAGAACGCTATGCTGACAAACCGATTTATAACCTCATTGTTCTTCCCTTTGAGCATGAGGAAACCACCGAGGATAGGACCATATATAATACCGCCACCTGCCTGAAGTCCTCATACTCCGTGGCTGACGCCGTATTTCTGGTGGATAACCAGAGATTTGTCCGCAAGGATTCTTCAATCAAAGGCAATATCTCTAAAATCAACACCATGATTGTAGAGCCATTCTACAACATGCTGTGTGCCGGCGAGGAAAAGAAGGCCAAGTACATCGCCTCGAAAGTGCTTGATGCTGGCGACATCATACAGACCCTAGTTGGCTGGACCGTAATCGGATACGGCAAGGCTGAAAT
>CAZJGR010000006.1:33204-49314 GCA_964545815.1 uncultured Dehalococcoidaceae bacterium
GCTCGATGTTACCGTGATTCTGTCCGAGCTCAGCGATGTGGAAAAGGTGAGGGATTACTACCTGCAATCTACACAGCTCATCCCTGAATTCAAGAAGCGGCAGGAAGAGACCGAATTCAAGCTGAGAGCCATTGAAGATGCCTCCAAGGATATACCCACCCTGCTCTCCTGAGGCAAACTAGACCGGCGAGCCAGCTTTACGGCATCAGGATGACAAGGGCCGAAGTCGTAAAGCTGGCTTTTATTTTGGGCCTTTGAAAATATCATCCCAACGCCGAATCAGCGATTCCTGAATAGCGGACACCAGCCGCCTAGAAACACCATTCACAGATGGGTTATAATAAATAAAATGGTTTCCCAGGTCTTTTATCGTCGGTGGCGTCCGCAGACCCTAGCCGAGGTGGTCGGTCAGGAACAGGTAACCAAGACGCTGCAAAATGCCCTGAGCAGCGGCCACGTTTCCCATGCCTACCTTTTCTGTGGTCCACGCGGTACCGGCAAAACCAGCACCGGACGCATTCTCGCCAAGGCGGTCAACTGTCTCACCAGCGAAGGCAAGGGCGAACCCTGCAATGCCTGCGAGATGTGTCAGGCAATCACCCAAGGCAGAGCTCTGGACATCATTGAAATTGACGCCGCCAGCCACACCGGCGTGGATAACATCCGCGACCTCCGGGAAAGGGTTAATTACGCTCCAAATGAAGCGCGCTACAAAGTCTATATCATTGATGAAGTGCACATGCTGAGCACCAGCGCCTCCAATGCCCTGCTCAAGACCCTTGAAGAGCCGCCGCCGCATGTCATCTTCGTCCTGGCCACGACCGAGGTCCACAAGATCCTCCCCACCATCATGTCACGCTGTCAGCGCTTTGATTTTCGGCGCATTTCCCAGGCCGATGTGGTATCCAAATTAACCCTCATCGGCAAGAAGGAGACCATTAAAATCGAGCCAGAGGCACTGCGGCTCATCGCCAGAGCCGCCACCGGCAGCCTGCGCGACGCCGAAAACCTTCTGGAACAGCTGACGACCTACTACGGCAAAAAAGTAACCCTCCAGCAGGTCCAGACAATTCTGGGCATTACCGGCGACTGGCGCGCCAAAGAGATGATAAGACACATTGTCAATAATGACATCGCCGCCGGAGTATCGACCATAAACCGCATCAACGGTGATGGTCTCGACCTGCGCCAGTTCAACCGGGAACTGGTGGAATACCTCAGGGCACTGCTTCTGGTGAAAACCGGCTCTGCCGAATCGGTGGAACTACCTGCCGAGGACATTGCCGAATTAAAGGAACTGGCCAGCAGGGCCTCATTACCTCAGATATTAAAGGCGGTAAAGCTCTTCGGACAGCTAGACCTCAGCCTTGATAACTACTCCACATTGCCGCTGGAGCTTGCCCTGGTGGACGCCACCCTGCCTCCGGGCAAAGAACCACCGGTAACGAAGCCAGAACCTGAGGCACGCCAGCCGGCGAAACCGGCAGCTCCAGAAACGCTACCGCTGGCAAAGGTAGCCCCCAGAAAAGAACGTCCCCGCCAACCGGCAGCAGAGCCAAAAGTTGAGCCAGAGCTGGCCCCAGCGCCAGAACCAGCCGAGAAAAAGATAGCACCTGAACCGGTAACGGCACCGGTTGAAGCTGCCCCGGTAATCCCGGTTGCCGCCGGCGGTGCCGATATTGAGTACCTGCAACTTAACTGGCGGCAGTTCATACGGGACGCCCCTTCCAGCCTGAGCCGAACCCCCGCCGCCGCCCTGCTCCGGAGTGCCAAACCAAAAGCCATCGAGAGCAATACCGTTATATTATCTTTCAAGTTCCCGCTGCACAAGGAAAATATGGAAAAAACGGACAATCAGAAGATAGCGGAGCAGATTATCAGCAATTTCCTGGGTCGTGCCTGCCGTGTTCGCTGCATTTACGAGCCGGAGGCAAACCACCTTATCGAAGAAGCCCTGAAAATAGGTGCCCAGATTATTGAATCGGAGGAGAAATGAACCGGTTTATGTTCCAGCAGGCCCAGAAGCTCCAGGCCAAACTGGCCAAAGCCCAGGAAGAATTGAGCAACCTGATTGTTGAGGGCAGCTCCGGAGGCGGCGCCGTCAAAGTCACCATGAACGGGCAGCAGAAAATACAGTCGGTGAAAATATCACCAGAAGTGGTCAACCCAGAAGACGTTGAGCTTCTTCAGGACCTGGTATTGACCGCGTTCAATGAAGCCCTGGCCAAGTCCCAGGAAGCGGCGGCCAAACATCTGGGTGGTCTTGCCGGCGGCCTAAAAATCCCCGGGCTAACCTAAACCGATAAAGGAGATACCGCATTGGAGCCGAATGTCCTCCCCAACGCTGATGTGATTAACCACCTCATACAGGAATTCAATAAGCTGCCCGGAATCGGGCCGAAGAGCGCCCAGCGTATCGTCTTCTACCTGTTGCGCGCCGGAGATGAGCAGGGCAAACTCCTGGCCGAAGCAATCCTTTCCCTGAAACGAAAAATCACCCTCTGCTCGACCTGCTACAACGTAACCGAGTCCGACCCCTGCGCCCTATGCCGCAGCGACAAGCGCGACCGCAGCCAGATATGCATCGTGGAGCAGCCCCAGGACATCCTGGCTCTGGAACATACGGGTATTTATCACGGAATGTACCATGTTTTACATGGGGCCATTTCCCCCACCGAAGGCATCGGCACGGAGGACATCAGGGTAAAAGAGCTGATGAACCGATTGAATGACGGCTCGGTCAAAGAGATTATTCTGGCCACCAACCCCAACCTTGAGGGGGAACAGACAGCCATGTACCTCAGCCGCCTCATCACCCCGCTGGGCATCAGGGTTACCCGCCTGGCCCGTGGTTTACCCTATGGCACCGAGCTGGAATACGCCGATGATGTTACGCTCACCCGGGCCATTGAAGGCAGGCAGGAATTTTAAAATCTGGCTTAATATATGTCCAGACCGCGCACTTACCAGACAGAAGCCATCATCATCAAAAAGACCAAGCTGAGGGAGGCCGATATCATATTCACCCTATACACGCCGCATCTCGGCAAGATACAGGCCTTCGCCAAAAGCGTCCGCAAGACGAAAAGCAAGATGGCCGGACACCTGGAGCTCCTTACCCACAGCCAGGTTTCGCTGGCCAGAGGGCGCAATCTGGATACCGTCATCGGCAGCCAGACCATCAACAGCTTCCTGCCCCTCAAAAGCGACCTGTGGCTCATCTCCTGCGGGCTCTATGTCATTGAGCTGGTCAACCAGTTTACCGCGGACAACATTGAGAATTACCCTCTGTTCCAGTTGCTGCTGGCAACCATGGAGCAGCTATGCCATACCGGGAGCCGCGACCTAGCACTGCGCTATTTTGAGCTGCACCTCCTCAATGAGGTGGGCTACCGACCACAGCTCCACCAGTGCGTCTCCTGCCAGAAACCGCTGGGGCCAGTGGTCAACTCGTTCAGCCCGGGCTCGGGGGGCATGCTGTGCCCGGACTGTGCTGCCAACCACCCGTCAAGCTACCCGCTTTCCGTCAATGCACAGAAGGTGCTGCGCCTTCTTCAGAGCCGCGATTACAGCACGGTCGAGCGCCTGAAAGTGGACGCCGCGCTTTCCCGGGAACTGGAGAGGGCGACGGGCAATTACCTCAGATACCTCCTGGAACGGGAGGTCAAGTCGGCCACCTGGCTTGATACGCTGCGGGAGCAGGCGAGCCAGTCAAGCACTGACCGCAGCCCTTTACCGTAATGCGGGAATAGCCTATAATAAAAGTTGACTGGGGGTCTGGAACTCTCAGTCTTTTTACTATATCATAGGTGCAGAAATGACGACCAGACTGGACCGAATTACGCAGCAGCGCCGCGAGAAGCTGGAACGACTCCGCGCCCACGGTATCGACCCCTACCCGCACCGTTACCAGCGCAGCCACACCACCCAGGAAGCGGTCGCCCTGCTTGAGCAGAGCGAGGCCGGACAGACTGTAGAAAAGCAGGTCAGCGTTGCCGGGCGGCTCATGGCCATCAGGCGGATGGGTAAGGGCACCTTCGCCGACATCCGCGATGGCTCGGGCAAGATACAGCTGCTTTTCCAGGACATAGATAAGTTCCCCACAGAACAGAACCAGCTCTTCAAGGAACTGGACATCGGTGATTTCATCGGTGTGGCCGGACAGGTGCTCCGCACCCGAACCGGCGAACCAACCATTAGCGTGAAGCATTTCACCCTGCTCGCCAAGTCGTTGCAGCCGCTGCCGGAAAAGTGGCACGGCCTCAGCGATGTTGACACGAGGTACCGGCAGCGCTACCTTGACCTGATAAGCAATCCAGAGACCAAGGTCACTTTCCGGATTCGCAGCCAAGTTATCAATGCCATACGGCAGTTCCTCAACGAGCGCGACTTCATTGAGGTGGAGACACCGGTGCTGCAGCCAGCCGCCGGGGGTGCCCTGGCCCGACCTTTCGTCACTCACCACCATGCCCTCGACCAGGACTTCTACCTGCGCATTGCCCCGGAACTTCACCTCAAGCGACTCATCGTGGGGGGACTGGACCGGGTCTATGAGCTGGGGCGCATCTTCCGCAATGAGGGTGTCTCCACCAGGCACAACCCCGAGTTCACCATGCTGGAAAGCTACCAGGCCTACGTTGACTACAACGATGTGATGGACATGCTCGAGGAAATGGTCGCCTGGGTCAGCAAAAAGGTAATGGGCACCACCCGGATAAAATTCGGCGATTATGCCATAAACTTCAAACCACCCTGGCCGCGCCTCGCCCTGCGCGAAGCCGTTGAGCAGTACAGCGGCATTGACTTCGTAACGTATCCCACTGCCGATGGACTGAGGGACCGGATGAGGGACAAGATGAAGGCCACCGGGCTTGAGGTTGACCCGAAGAAGAACTGGGCCAAGCTGGTGGACGAGCTCATTACCACCTTCGTTGAGCCGAGCCTCATCCAGCCCACCTTCCTCAGGGACTACCCGGTATCGATGTCGCCGCTGGCCAAGACCAAGTCCGGCGAGGAACGGGTGGTGGAGCGCTTTGAGGCCTTTGCCGGCGGCATGGAAATCGCCAACGCCTTTTCCGAACTCAACGACCCAGAAGAGCAGCGACAGCGCTTCGTCCAGCAGCAGAAAGAGCGATACGAAAAGGACGAGGAAAGCTGGACCATTGACGAGGACTACCTGCTCGCCCTGGAGTACGGTATGCCCCCCACCGGCGGCCTGGGCGTTGGCATCGACCGCCTGGTGATGCTGCTCACCAACCAGCCATCAATCAGGGAGGTTATCCTGTTCCCACAGCTTCGAGAGAAACCATAATAAAACTGAAGAGGAAATCTATGCTTGACCTGAAATTCATCCGTGAAAATACCAAAACCATTGAGGAAGCGCTGAAAAATCGCCGGGACAGCGCCCCGATTGACGAGATATTGCAGCTTGACGCCGACCGCCGCCAGAAGCTACTGGAGCTGGAGAGCCTCCGCCATACCCGCCGGGAATCGGCGCGGGAACGGAGGTTTGACCAGGCGTCTGCGGAGGAAGCGCGCGACCTGCGCGCCATGATACGCGACCTCGAGGAAGAGGTGAAACATATAGACGGTCAGCTTGAGGAGCTGCTCCTGCAGGTGCCCAATGTTCCCCACCCCTCCGTGCCCGTGGGCCAGAGCGACAAGGACAACGTGGTGGTGCGGACGTGGGGCGAGCCGAAAAAGTTCGACTTTGACCCCGCCCCCCACTGGAAGCTGGGAGAAGCGCTGGACATCATTGATTTCGAGCGCGGCGTGAAGCTGTCAGGGACGAGATTCTACGTCCTGAAAGGGCTCGGTGCCCGGCTGCAGCGCGCCCTCATCTGGTTCATGGTCGACCTGCACACCAGCCAGCACGGCTACCGCGAGGTCTACCCGCCGTTCATGGTCAGGCGCGAGTGCATGGTCGGTGCGAGCAACCTGCCCAAGTTCGCCGACAACCTCTACCACGACCCGGAGGACGATTTCTGGTTCGTGCCCACGGCGGAGGTGCCCTTGACCAATCTCCACCGCGATGAGATTATCCCCCCGGGCGTGCTGCCCTTCAACTATGTTGCCTACACCGCCTGCTTCCGTCGCGAAAAGATGTCGGCGGGGAAGGATACGCGGGGCATCAAGCGCGGCCACCAGTTCGACAAGGTCGAGCTCTACAAGTTCACCGAGCCCGAGACCTCCTACGACGAGCTGGAGAAGATGGTCAATGATGCCGAAGCGGTGTGCCAGAAGCTTGGGCTGCACTACCGCGTCGCCATGCTCAATACCTCTGAGCTCGGCTTTGCCGCGGCCAAGTCCTATGACCTTGAGGTCTGGACGCCCGGCTGCGGAGAATGGCTGGAGGTCAGCTCCTGCTCCAACTGCACCGATTTCCAGGCAAGAAGGGCCAACATCCGCTACCGCCCCACCCCGGATGCCAAGCCCCAGTATGTCCACACGTTGAACGGCTCCGGCCTAGCCCTGCCGCGGATAATGATTGCCGTCATGGAGAACTACCAGAATAAAGACGGCAGCATAAATGTTCCAGACGTGCTGCGGGGGATGGTGGGGGAGAAGGTGATAAAATAGACATGTCAGGCGGGTGGCCTGAAGGAGGTAACCGTTATGTCAAAGAATGCCAAGATAGCCTATGTCAGCCTGCTGAGTTTGCTGGGGCTTGTTTTTCTTCTGGTGGGGATATTCTTCAGCTCAGTCTATGATTTCACGATAGGCCTGATTCTGGCCATAGTCTGCTGGTCGGGCAGCGGTATCCTGGCAAAATACTGGGGAGTGAAGAAGAAGGAGAAAGACTAGGGACTTCATTTATTTTGGAGGGGTGTCCGAGTGGCCTATGGAGACGGTCTTGAAATTTGTCGGTAGCTATGAAAAAGAGACAAATTAGCTTCCAAACGGTTAAAACGCATTATTGCTGGTAAGGCTGTTTTGAAGCTGACTTTTTTAGCAGGCTTAAAGTATTAGTAGCAAAAATTAAGAGCGGGACTCCGAGTCCCGCTCTGCAAAATAGATGGCTGCGGTTTTAATTGCACTAGCGTCTTGCCTTCTCTTTTTGGTCTTGTATAATGGGGAAAATATTCGGAACACAAAGGTTTGCAATTTGTGCAGCTACACTTTCTTGAATTTTAAGAAATTCTCCATAGATTTCATTTAGCTTTTGCATGTATTCTTCTTGCGGTTCACCAGTGAGTTTACAAACCTGATTACATAAACTCATCAGTAAACTAGGTGTTAAAGAATCTATTCCCGATTCCATTCCCTGAACTATAATTAAACGAGCATACGTTGATGGACCTAAGCCATGTCCAGTAGCTATTTCTCTAAGGCGAGCCAATTCTTCTCCCGTTAGCCGTATAGATAGAAATGAGGCTCTATTTTGCTGCTTCCTTTGTACTCTTCCCTCATATCCTTCATCTAAAGGACTATGAGATTGCCAATACTTATCTTCTTCTTCCAGACTACTGAACTTCGGCACCGGATATTTTTTCTTTGTATTTGCCATTTAACTACCTCCCTTTTCCCATAATCATTCTGTATTTTCTTTGTTCATTCTTTCTCATGCCACGAGCTGTTATTGGTCTAAAAAAGTTGTTATATAATCGCTCTAATATCACTAATATATATTTACCACCTGTGGTTTGCCCAAAAATGGCTTTTCTCTTATGTTCAGCAGGTATTGCATAGTGCGGGCCGAAACAAACTTCCTCTATTTCTTTAGGACTTAAAAAATGCTTACCCATGATATGTTCAATATTAATATCATCCCAATCAAGACCGCTTATTCTCATTTTCCTCTTTATTGTACCACAATGTAACACAATGTCAATACCTTTTCCAATATATTATTTACAAACTTGCCTGTAAAGAGTGGTCTGAGGTACAATTCTGAAGTCTGGAGGGGTGTCCGAGTGGCCTATGGAGACGGTCTTGAAAACCGCTGTCGTCGCAAGACGACCGTGGGTTCGAATCCCACCCCCTCCGCCACAGCCTGCCATCGCGCTCAGTCGCGCTCAACAGAGACTTGGTTCAGGCTGGCGTAGCCCATCGGCGTGAGCTCGTAGCCGCTGACGTAGGGCTTGACCAGATAGTAATTCTTGGGGAACCACAGCGGGATGCAGGCGGCATCGTCAACCAGCATCTGCTCCGCCTGCTGATAGAGCGCCAGGCTGGCGTCATAGTCAAGTTCCACCCCCGCCCGGTCCAGAATGTCGTCCACTGTGGGGTTGCTGTATTCGCCAGCGTTATTGTCCCCGCCGGTGCGGAAAAGGATTTCCAGGAAGTCCTGGGGGTGGGGATAATCGGCTACCCAGCCCATGTAATATGTCTCGTCCTTCTCTTCCTTCAGGTGGTAGAGGAACTGTTCCGGCTCCAGCTGTCTGACCTTGACCTCCACCCCGAGGTTCTGCCGCCACTCATAGACAATCGCTTCCAGGCTGTTTGATATCAATCCTCCCCAGCCCATGGTCGTCACCGTAATCGGCGGCAGGTTGTCCACGCTTCCATACCTGGAACTGGCAATCAGTTGCCTGGCCTGCTCCACATTGAACTCCAGACCTTTCAGGTTCTCATTAAAGCCGGGGATGCCGGGCGGCAGAATGCCGTCGGCCCGCTCCATCATGTCCTTGAAGACCAGCGAGACCAGCTTGTCCTTCTTCAGTGCCATGCTGAAGGCGCGCCTAATATTGGCATCATCGAACGGCGGTCTGGTGCAGTTGAAGCCGATATAGCTGAAACTTAACTCCGGCACAATCTGCAGCTCCTTATAGAAGCCGCCGGCAGGGTCGGTAACCTTGTCAACGTACTCGATATCAACGTCAGTGGCATCGATATCTCCGGTCTCATACATGTTCATCGGCACGCCGCCCCACAGCTTGAAAACCACCGTGCCGACCTTTGCTTTCTCACCGTAGTAATGGTTGTTCTTTTCCAAGATGAGCTGATTTTCCTTTTCCCACTTTGTCAGCTGGAATGGACCGGTCCCGTTTGGCTCCCGCCACCACTCCCCACCCGACTCGGCTTCATTCCGGTCCACCACAAAGGCCACCGGGTACGTCATCTTGGCCAGGAAATAGGACTTCGGGGTATCAATGGTTATCTGGAGAGCATGGTCATCAACGACCCTGACGCCGCCGATTCCCTCCGTCTTTCCGGATAGCACTTCCTTAACGCCGACGATGTCCCCCAAATAAGTACCCGCGGTCAACGAGCCCGTGGAGGGCTGGCAGGCACGCTCCAGAGAGTATTTGAAGTCATCAGCCTTGACCGCCCGACCGTCCTGGAACTTTACATCTTGGCGCAGATAGAAAGTATAGGTACGCCCGTCGGCACTTACGTCCCAGCGCTCGGCAATATCCGGGGCCGGCTCCAGATTTTCATCAAGGCGCACCAGCCCGTTGTAAATCTGCTGGAT
Organism: uncultured Dehalococcoidaceae bacterium; assembly: GCA_964545815.1. Taxonomy (GTDB): domain Bacteria; phylum Chloroflexota; class Dehalococcoidia; order Dehalococcoidales; family RBG-16-60-22; genus E44-bin89. The sequence continues at coordinate 42,620 of CAZJGR010000006.1, forward strand.
ATATTCATGGGAAATCATCTCTCCGGAGACCGCCGGGTCCAGGGTAATCGGGTCAATGCCGTACAGGTTCAGCGCCGTTTCCTGAACGCGCTGGCAGCCCACCAGAAGCAGGCTGCACAGCACCATTACGGCAAATAGGGCATAGATGGTACGTTTCATCTTGCGCACCAATTTATATTATATTTTACAGATTTGACCTGACCGCCTTACAGAACTGGGTGGTGGAAGCGTTTCCCCCCTGGTCGCGGCTGAGATATTTCCCATCCTTATAGACCTGATATACCGCTGCCTCCAGGCGAGCCGCTTCTTTATCATAGCCGAGATGCTCCAGAAGCATGACGCCGGATAGGAGCATCGCCGTGGGGTTGATGATGTTCTTCCCGGCGATGTCAGGCGCGGTACCATGCACCGAGCCAAAGTAGGCGTACCCCTTGCCGACGCAGGCGTTGGGCGCCAGCCCCAGCCCACCGATAAGCGCCGCCGCCTCGTCCGCGAGGATATCTCCGTGCTCATTGTCCATAACCAGCACATCAAACTGCTGCGGGTTGATGACCAGCTGCTGGGCACAGTTATCGATGATGAGCTGGCCGAAGGTGAGTCCAGGGTACTGCCGAACCGTCTCCTCAGCAATGCGGCGGAACATCTCATCCGACTGCATTAACAAATTGTACTTACTGGACACGGTCACTTTACCCGGCCCGCCGTTGGCCTTCCGCCGCATGGCGAGCTCGCAGGCAACGCGGCAGATGTCCCTCGTTATCGCCTCCGTGTTCACTTTAACCGCGAACTTGCCCTTCATCGTGGTGTCCAGCATCAGGCCGAGCATATCATTCTTCAGTTTCAGCCGAGCGAGCTGCTCAATATCACCCTCCCAGCCGGGATAAAGCCCCTCGAGGTTCTCCCGCAGGATAATGAAGTCGATGCCTTCAGGATTTTTTAACGGGCTTCTAAAACCCGGGACGTACTTCGTGGGGCGGATGTTGGCAAAGCATTTCTTCCCCCACCGCAGGTAGCCATGCACGCCTCTGATATTACGGGTTGAACCCATAAGGGCACAGTCGGACGAATCAATCATCTTCTTTGCCGACTCCGGAAAGCTGGTGCCATATTTGGCCACCGCTTCATCGCCGGTCTCAGCCCAGATGAATTCGATGTCCAGCTTCATGGCCTCTAAAATCTGAACCGTGGGCACAACCACCTCCGGTGCCGCATCCTCCCCCTTCACGACGCATACTCGCTTGGTCATTTATACCTCCTGCCTCAGAATTACCAGCTGCGCAACTGGATAATAACTAATAAGTGTAGCATATAAGCTTCGCCTCTGCCTATTTTTCGAATATGGCCACTGCCCGATTCATATTGGCCATTACGTCAATGCCGAAAGGACAGCGCTCCAGGCAGATGCCGCACTCGGTACAGGCAGAGGCCTTTACCGGCAGTGCCTCATAGTCAGCCATCACAATATCACTCATGCCAAATCCGGCGGTATCCACGATTCTAGTCAATCTTCCGATGTCAATGCTGACCGGACACGGCAGGCAGTGGTTGCAGTACATACAGTTCCCCTTTATCTTCCACATGGGATTGCGGTGAATGGCACTGAAATCCTTCTCCTCATCCGTGGCGTTAAGAAAAGCCAAGGCAGCACGCATTTCCGCCACGCTCCGGCATCCCGGCACCACGGTACAGACCGCCGGCAGGGAAAGAGCATAGCTCAGGCACTGCACCGGTGTCAGCGTGATAGAGCTCGGATTATCCCGGAACAGCACCCCGGCGGCATAAGGTTTCATGGCCACGAGCGCCACATTCTGTGCCGCGCAGGCATGGTACAGGGCAATGCGCGCCGGCATGGCCTCACCAGCCGCCGAGGGTTTTTGGCGGTACAGGATTTCCTTCAATGATACCCCGGGCAGCATCTCCTCGGGCAGCGTGTCAAAGGCCGGGTTAATCGGAAACATGAGCACATCAATGCCACCGCCATTCACCGCCTGAAGGGCGGTCGGCACATTATGGCCGCTCATGCCGATAAAACGGGCTTTACCCTGCTTTTTTATCTTAACTGCCAGGTCCAGCAGCCCACCGGAATGAAAAACTTTCTCGTAATCATTCTGTTTCTCCACGAAATGGAGCATGATCACATCAATGTAGTCGGTTTTGAGCCTGCGGAGCAGGTCTTCGTAAAAAGCCAAGCACTCAACCCTCTCCTTGGAACGGCTGTACTGGCCACCGCGCAGCACCGACCCCAGGTGGCCGGCAATCATCACCTTTTGCCTTTTATTCCGCAAAGCCTTGCCTAAATTGTCACGCACGCCGGGCGAAGCCATGAACAGGTCGATATAGTTCACGCCGTGGTAGATTGCCTCGTGCACCACGGAGATAACCGTATTTTCCGGCTCAAACTCAAGGTACTCCATCCCCAGCCCCACCACCCCGACATCAACGCCGGTTCTACCCAGTTTTCGGTATATCATACGACCAACTCAAACCGGTAAGGTACCGCTTTTTAACCTTTTTCCCCGAGACGCCTTACGTACCGGTCTACGGCCTGCAGGAACTGTTCCGGTGCTTCGAGAAGGGTCCAGTGGCTCCGGGCCGGAATTACCTCGAGCGTTGCTTGAGGGATATGCTCAGCCATGAAACGGGAGCACTCCACCACCGGCGCATCGCCCTCGCTCAGCACCACCAGGGTTGCCACCGGCAGTTTTTCCAGTTTGGGCGCCAGCTCAAAGATGCTGGGACGCTTTACCTGCACACCACGGACGGTAAGAGCAATTGCCTTCGGTGAGTTACTTAATACCGTATCGGTGATTGACTTTGCCATCTCCGGGTCAGTGAAAGCACTGCCCCACGCCGGCAGCTTCTTCATTTCTTCCAGAAAAGCCGCCATTCCTTCCTGCTCGGCGATGTCCGCCAGCTTTCCCCACCATCCCCGCCAGTATTCCCGGTCCGATGAGCCCGACCCGATGCCCACGGGCACAAGGCCGAGGCATCGCCCAGGGTAACGGAGGGCAAAGTTCAACGCCACGTTCGCCCCCATGGAATGCCCACCAACGATAGCCTTATCAATGCCAAGCGCATCCATCAGGCCGCGCATGTCCTCTACCATGATGTCCTGCGAGTAAGCTTCCGGCCGCTCAGGTTTTTCCGAGCGACCATGTCCCCTCGCATCATAGGCCACCACCCGATAGCGGGCTTTAAAGAAATCCATCACTCTTTTCCATCCCTGCCAGGTGCCGCCCAGCCCGTGTGCCCAGACCATGGCTGTCCCGGCACCACGCTCTTCATAGTGAATCCTGACACCATTCACCTTAATATCGGGCATTATCCCAGACCCCCTTTCCTGCATCTGTGTATTATAACATGCTTTATCTTGGATAGCAGTGAACCAGTGTAGAAAATTGACAGAAATGCTATAATATTCTAACTTTTGCACGGGTAAGTAAAAGCTAAACCATAAGGAGGCAAGACCATGGCCAACAAGGTAAGCATGGGGGGAATCATCCCGGCAATGCTGACCCCTTTTACCAGAAGTGGGGATTTAGACCTCAATGGCATAAAGAAAAATGTGGATTTTCTGATTGAAAGCGGTGTGAGCCAGATTATGTGCCTCGGCAGCACTGGTGAAGCCGCCACGCTGACCCGACCGGAGTGCGTGAAGGTAATTGAGGCCACAGTTAAAGCGGCCAATGGCCGGGTTCCCGTTATGGCCGGCACCGGTGCCACCAGCACCCGTGAGGTCATCGAGCGTTCCAAAGAAGCCAAAAGCGCCGGCGCCAATTCGGTTATGATTGTGACCCCGTTTTACGAGATACCCAGCCAGGAGGGGCTGTATAAACACTATGCCGCTATCGCCGAAGCGGTGGACATACCCATCTGCCTTTATAACATTCCGCCGCACACTCACGTTGAGATTGCGCCCGAGACACTGGAAAAACTGGCCGAAATCGATAGTATCGTGGCGCTGAAGGACAGCAGCGGCAACCTGAGCTATTTTGCCGAGGTGATGCGACGGGTCGGTGACAAGATAGCCGTTCTGACCGGCGGCGACGATATCACCCTGCCCTGCTTTGCCCTCGGCTGCCATGGCGCCATCCTGGCGCTGGCCAACATCGCCCCGCGAATGACAGTCGACCTCTTTCAGGCGGTCCAGCAGAAAAAGATGGAGAAAGCGCAGGAAATCTTTTTCAAGCTGCTGCCCATTTCCCGCGCCATAAGCTCGCCCCAGAATTTCCCGGCCCCGGTGAAAGAGGCGGTCAACATGCTCGGCAGACCAGCCGGGCCAGCACGCAGCCCAATACTGCCGGTGAGCGCCGCCGAAAAAGCAGAGATTAAAAAGGCGCTGCAGTACGCCGGATTACTGTAGAAAAGGGGCTTAAAGGCAATGAAAATCACCAAAGTTGAAGGCATTGAACTGCGCCTCCCGGACTCATATGCCGGGCCACGATTAATCCTCCGGCAGACACTGATTATAAAAGTACATACCGATGAGGGCATTGTCGGTCTCGGCGAGGTAGACTCCTGCCCTTCCGTGGTCAGGGCCACCATTGACGCACCGCTGGCGAACTCCCCCATCTCCGGCCTTGCCAGCGTCATCATCGGCCAGAACCCGCTGGAAATCCGCCAGCTTAACGACCTGATGTACCAGACTACCTTTGACTACGGCCGCGGCGGTGTCGTCCTCCACGCTATCGGCGGCATTGACATCGCCCTCTGGGACATCGCCGGCAAATATTACCACCAGCCGGTGTACCGACTTCTCGGCGGTCCATCCCACACCAAAGTACGCGCTTACGCCAGCACCCTCTTCGGCAAGGGTGGAAAGGAGACCGCCGAAGAAGGTAGAAAGTGGGTGGATAAAGGCTTCACCGCCGTCAAGTTCGGCTGGCATCCCATGGGACAGAGTGAAAAACTTGACCTGGAGCTGGTTGAGGGGGCGAGGCGGGGAATCGGCGATAAGTGCTCCTTAATGATTGACGCCGGCTGCTGCTGGGACACGGCCACCGCCCTCAAACGTGCCCAGCAGTTTGAGGACTACAATCTCTTCTGGCTGGAAGAGCCGCTGGCCCGGGATAATCTTGATGGTTACCGGCAGGTAACCAATGTCTCCCGGATACCCATTGCCGCCGGCGAGGGAGAAGCAGGTCGCTATGCCTTCCGCGCCCTGATTGAGCGCGGCGGTATCCACATCGCGCAGATTGAGCTGGCCCGCAACGGCATCACCGAAGCGATGAGGATTGCCGATCTGGCCGAAGACCGGGGCCTGAAGGTGGTCAACCACCACTGGGCTTCTGATATCAACCTTGCCGCCAGCCTTCACTTCCTCGCCGCCCGCAAGAGCACCTTTATCCTGGAGTACTGCGTGGCGGAAAGCCCGCTCCGGTGGGACGTGACCAAGCAGAGATTTGATATTGATGCTGAGGGCTATGTCCACATACCCGGCCGGCCGGGGCTGGGCATTGACCTGAATGAGAAGACAATTGAACAATACCGGGTGAATTAAAGAGAAGGAGGCACAATGAAGAAAAAACTTGCCGGGAAGGTGCAGACAGTACTTGGTCTGATTGATGGTGATGAACTGGGCTTGACCCTGCCCCATGAGCACCTTCTCCTTGACCTGACGGTGCGCTTCAAGCTCATGGAGGAGAGCGTCACCGCCAAGACCATGGCGGCAAAACCGATGACGCCGGATATGGCGGGCTGGATACGCTTTCACCTCTTCGAGAACCGGGACAATTTGCTGCTTAACGATGAAGCGCTGGCCATCAAAGAAATCATGCGTTTCAAGCTCGCCGGAGGGAAAAGCGTGGTTGATGTCACCAACTGGGGCATCGGGCAGGACCCGCACGCCATGACCCGCATCGCCCGCACCACGGGCCTCAATATCATCATGGGCACAGGCTACTACACGATGGACTCGGGCTGCGCCGAGGTTCTCGCCAGAAAGCCCGAAGATGAAATCTTGGCCGAAATCGTCAATGATATCATGGTCGGAACCGACGGCATCTGCCCCGGCATCATTGGCGAAATCGGGGCTGACTCCTGGCCGCTCCACGAGATTGAGATAAAGTCGCTGCGGGCGGCGGTCCGGGCCCAGAAGGCCACCGGCGCAGCGCTGACCATTCATCCCGGCCGATTTGACGAGTCACCGCTACAAATCATTGGTATCATCAAAAAAGCCGGCGCCGATATGAGCCGGGTGGTCATCGAGCACATTGACCGCACCGCCTACTCCTTCGATACCATGGTGAAAATCGCCAAGGCCGGATGCTACCTTGAGTTCGACTGCTTCTCCATGGAGGGCTACTATCCGCGACGTTACGGCGTGTTTGATATCCCGAATGATGCCCAGCGCGTTAATTACATTATCCGACTCATCGAGCTGGGATACCTGAACCAGATACTAATTGCCACGGACACGGCCATGAAATCGCGGCTGACGGTCTACGGTGGACCTGGCTACGCCCATATTCCAGAAAATGTCATCCCCTGGATGCGCGCCAAGGGCATGTCTGAGGAGGTCATCAGCACCATCACCGTGGAGAACCCGAAGCGAATGTTGACCTTCGTCGCGCCGTCAAAATAAAGAACTCATATTCCCGTCGCCGCATCACAGGTAAGGCGAGGTGAGCGGCAGCTTCAGGCCGAACTGGTCAGCCATCTCCCGCCTGACATCCAGATAAAGCTCAAGAAACTCT
>CAZJGR010000007.1:0-46678 GCA_964545815.1 uncultured Dehalococcoidaceae bacterium
CCAGCAGCTTCACCTGCTCCAGGGCCGCCGAGACCATGCGCTGGGGAACGGTGGCCCGGGGGTCAGCTTCTTTGGGCAGGCTGCCGGCGTTGACCCCGATGCGGATTGGCACATTCCGCTTCTTAGCTGCACGCACCACCGCAGTCACCCTTTCAGGCCCGCCGATGTTGCCCGGATTAAGTCTCAGCCCATCAGCGCCCGACTCCAGCGACCGCAGCGCCAGGCGGTAATCAAAGTGGATATCGGCAATAATGGGTATATGAATGTCCTTCTTGATGTCAGCAATGGCCCGGGCGGCCTCGGCATCGGGCACGGCCACCCGCACCAGCTCACAACCGACCTCCTCAAGCTCTTTTATCTGGTTTACGGTCGCCCTGACGTCGCGGGTGTCCGTTTTGGTCATGGACTGCACCACGATGGGTGCCCCACCACCGATGGCCACCCCGCCAATCTGTATCGGTCTGGAAACGCGTCTCTTCATCATGGCAGCAGACTCTCACCACTGATGATGCGGATGATATCCTGATAGGTAACGAGCAGGATAAAGGTGATGAGCATGGCAAAACCGACCATGTGAATCATTCCCTCAATTCGGGCCGGCACGCGCCTGCCCCGGCGCAGCATCTCCAGCAGGATAAAGGCGATTCGCCCGCCGTCCAGCGCCGGCAAAGGGAGAAGGTTGACGATGGCCAGGTTGATGCTGAGGAAAGCGGCGAACTCCAGCAGCGGACTGAGCCCCGCCTGGGCCACCTCGCCCGTAATCTGCGCGATGCCCACCGGCCCGGTCACAATCCTCGGCGCGCTCCCGATTATCATGCTGATAATGCCGTTCTTGAAAAGGACAAAGGTGTCAATGCATTCCCGCACGCTCATCGGTATCGCCTGCCAGAAAGGATAGCTCTGGCGTACGACCGCCGGCGAGACCGTTCTCACCGCAATGCCAATCGCCCCCTCCCCTTCCGGTGGCTGCCACCTTGGTACTACCCTGACCTCCTCAACAGCCTCATCAACATGCCTGATGAGCAGGGTGACAGCCTGTCCCAGGTTGAGCTGGATATTATGCTGCAAATCGCCAATGTCATTGACCTGCTTTCCGTTCACCTCAAGAATCGTGTCCCCGGCAATGATACCCGCTCTGGCCGCGGGCGAATTCGGGGCCACCTCTTCAACACTTACCTGTCCGTAAATAACATCATGCGGCACCATGAGTGCCACCGAGAAGAGCAGCAGAGGCAGCAGCAGGTTCATCAGCGAACCGGAGCCCAGCGCCAGCAGTCTGACCGGGATGCTTTTGCTGGCGAGGCTTCCCGGCACCCGGGGGTCTTCCTCACCGGCCATTTTGACAAAGCCGCCCAGCGGCACCGCATTCAGCGAGTATATGGTCCCGCCGCGCCGGAAAGATAGCAGCCGGGGCGGAAATCCGATGCCGACCTCTTCCACCTGGACGCCAGAGGCCTTGGCGGTGATAAAGTGCCCGAACTCGTGGGCGATAATCAACACCGCCAGTATACCGAGGAAAGCGATTATGGTGATGAGCACTACTTCACTCCACTTACCGTTTTGAGCAACGTTTCCCTGGCCCAGGCATCCGCCGCTTCGATTTGCTCTAACGCAGGCTTGGCGATAGCCCGGTGCTGCTCCAGAGTCCGCTCAATGGCGCCGGCAATATCGGTGAAGCGGATGCGCCCGGCGAGGAAGAGCTCAACCGCCACCTCGTCCGCCGCGCAGAGCACCGCCGGACAGGTTCCACCCCGCTTGCCGGCCTCGATTGCCAGTCGCAGGCAGGGAAATCTCTCGTAATCGGGCAGCTCAAAGTCCAGGCTCCTGACCAGACTCCAGTCAATCCGGGGAAGCCGGGGATTGGGCAGTCTTTCCGGATAGGACAGAGCATACTGGACAGGCAGGCGCATATCAGGATAACTGAGCTGTGCTTTAATCGAGCCATCGATGAACTCCACCATGGAATGAATGATACTCTGGGGGTGGACCAGCACATCAATGCGGTCGTAGGGCATATGGAAAAGCCAGTGCGCTTCAATGACTTCAAGTCCCTTGTTCATCAGCGTCGCCGAGTCTATGGTCACCTTTTTCCCCATCCGCCACGAAGGATGATTCAACGCCTGGGCTACCTTTACCTCTGCCATCTGTTCGAGTGAAAACTGGCGGAACGGCCCACCCGATGCGGTCAGAATAATGCGGGCAGCCTCCTGATTTTCGCCATTAAGGCACTGCCATATGGCGCTATGCTCGCTGTCAACGGGCAAAATCCGGGCGCCACCTTTCTTGGCCGCACCGGTGATAATCTCCCCGGCCGAGACCAGCGATTCTTTATTGGCCAGCGCGATATTCTTACCCGCCCGTAACGCGGCCAGCGCCGGCCGCAACCCCGCCAGCCCGGAAGTGGCAATGACCACGATGTCCACCTTCGGGTCGGCGGCTATTTCCTCCATGGGCAATAAACAACTTTTTATGTCAACTATACGTTTTAATCGCTCAACAGCATCATTTTCCGGCAGGCAGCCGATGAACACGGGCTTGAATTCTTCAATCTGCTCGGCAAGCAGTTCCAGGTTTTTCCCCGCCGCCAAGCCGACAACACGAAATCGCTGTGGCAGTGCCCGGATAACATCAAGCGTTTGCCGACCGATGGAACCGGTAGAGCCAAGAACGGCCACTCGCTTCACGGCGTTAACCATTGCCCTACTATCTTACAACAAATATGGACTTGAAGCTATCATAATCACAAATGAACGGAGGGGCTTTTCGCCCCTCCGCGTATTGATACCTTTGCTCTGCCCGGTTTTAGGCTCTTTTAGGCATCCTCTTCATTTTCTATTTCGTCTTCGAGCATGTTGGGCAGGTCAAAAATCCGGGCATCTTTCCCCCTATAGCTGGCGTCCGGCCAGAAATTGAGGAACTCCTTCTCCGCGCCACAGAACTTGCAGACGCCACGGCTGGTCGGGCCATCGGCGGCCTCAATAGTCCAGTAATGCCGGCAGGCTGTCGTCACTGCTGGTTTTTCTGCCTTCAGTTCATCTCTATTTCTCATCACGCACCTCCTCTCCCTGGTATTTCATTTATTTTAATCTGGTCGATTGCTCCTGTATGTGACTTTTATCCCATATTTAAATAACGCAAAAATAAGCTAAAAGATTGGTGGAATTGAAATCAGAAATAGAAATCTGTGATAACTAGGATGTGTCAGCCGAATGCTGCGTCTCTTCGGTAACTACCTCGAAGGGGCACTGTATTGCCCCGGTGGGACACACCATCTCACACATGGTGCACCATCTGGTGCACCGTTGACATTCCGCTTTCTCTTTGATTTCGACCACGTTATCAATCAGCATCAGAATCTGGCAAGAGCACACCTCCACACAGAGCCCACAACCGTTGCATTGACTCCGGTCGATTTCTGGCGTCTTAGTCATTTATCTTATATTCTCCAGACAGCAATAGTCTAATACTCGATTTATCCGGCTGTCAACGACTTTTGTCTCACCGGCCAACGCCGGCGAGCTCCCTCAGCGCTTCTTTATCCGTGAGCACAATACGATTGCGTTCCAACCTTACCTTTCCCTCCCCCTCCAGCAGCTTGAGCGAACGCCCAATCATTTCCCGCGCCGTACCGGCCATGGCGGCCATCTCCTGCTGAGTCAGCCTATGCCTCTGGCCGGTCGTGTCCTCTGCATTCTCCAGCAGTATCTTGGCCACCCTTCCCGTCACGCGCCGGAACGATAGGTCCTCAACCAGCGAAATTATCTGCTCCATTCGCTGCGACAGCACCTTTAATATATTCTCCGCCAACTCCGGGTATTCCCGCAGGCTTGCTTCCAGGTTATCCTTTTCTATCCCGTACAGCACCACCTGTGTCATCGCCTCGGCGCTGGCCAGGCTCAGCCCTCCGCTGAAGACAGGGACATCATCAAACGAGTCACCGGGCCGCGCCAGATACAAAATTTGTTCCTTGCCATCGGCGGAGGTCTTAAAAACCTTGACCACACCGGAAATAACAAAATACACGGCGCGCGCCGGCTCGCCTTCAAAGAGTATCACCTCTCCACGCGCGACCGCCTTCTCAAATACCTGCTTCAGGATTGAGTCAAGCTCCTCAGAACTCAGCCCTGAGAAGTAGGCGCTCGATTGTAAGGACTCCACCTTCACCGACATATCGTCAAGGATTATACCAGCTTCCAGATTATTCGGCAAAGCACCAGACACAGAGCTATCACCTCAGAAACCTGGTGAAGAGATTCGCCTTCAGGCTGGCTTTTGAAAGTAGTAGCCAACGCCGGGTTCAGTGATGATATATTTGGGGAGGGCCGGGTTTGGCTCTATCTTTTTCCGCAGATGTAAAATATAGATGCGTACATAGTCGAGGTCGTCAACGTATTCCCAGCCCCACACCTTTTCCAGCAGTTGCTGGTGCGTCAGGATGCGTCCGGTGTTCCGCAGCAGGAGGGCCAGCAGGCGGAATTCAATGGGCGTCAATTTGACACGCTTCCCCCCGACAGTTACCTTGCGCTGGACAATATCCACGGTAAGATAACCATCACCGAAGGTGGCATCTTTGCCCCGGTCTTCCCCGGCTGAGGACAGTTCGGCACGCCGCAGCATTGCCTGCACCCGCGCCACCAGCTCTCGGTTGCCCACCGGCTTAATGAGATAGTCGTCAGCACCGTAGTCCAGACCACGGACCACGTCTTCCTCCGTTTTACGCTGGCCGGTAAGCATGATAATCGGGATGGTAGCCGAAATATCACGAATGCGAGTGCAGGTCTGCCAGCCGTCCATTGTGGGCATAACCACATCGAGCAGCACCAGGTCTGGTTTGTTTTGGTACAGAAGCCGCAGGGCGTCCTGACCGTTGGTGGACTCCAGCACTTGGTATCCTTTTTTGGTCAGGACCTGCGAAATCAGCCTTAACATTGAGGAATCGTCATCAACGACCAGTATCGTTTTCGTCATTTCTACACCACTTTAAGCATTATTTTTCCTGTGCTCCTGCAGCATCTGGTCGATTATCCCGGGCAGTTCCCGGACACTGATTGGCTTGGATAGATAGGCATCGCAGCCTGCTTCCAGAAACCGCTCCTTGTCCCCCCTCATGGCATAGGCCGTGAGCGCGATAATTGGGGTATGGCGGAAAACAGGCATCTGCCTGAGCTGTTTCGTTACCTCAATCCCGCTCATTTTGGGGAGCTGTATGTCCATGACAATCAGGTCAGGCTGTTCCCGGGTGGCCATATCCAGCGCTTCCTCACCGTCATGTGCCTTGAGCAGGGTGTAGCTCTTTGCTCTCAAAAGCATCTCAAGCAACTTCATATTCTGCGGGTTATCTTCCACGACCATTACTTTTTCCTTCCGCACTTTAGACCCCCTGTCAATTCACCCCTTGTTCACCTACACCGGATAAACGGTACTGGGCATAGCCAGGGGCAGGGTAAAATGGAACTGACTCCCCTTACCATAGGCACTGTTCACCCATATCCTGCCACCGTGCTTTTCGATGATTTGCTTGGCAATGGCCAGACCAAGCCCGGTACCACCAGCTTCCCTCGGCAGCGGATTATCAAGCTGGCTGAACGGTTCAAAAATGATTTTCTGGTCCTTCTTCCTTATGCCGATGCCATCATCAATGACACTGACCCGGCAACAGCCATTCTTGCTGTACACCTCGACACGCAGATGACCACCATCGGGAGTGAACTTGGTTGAATTGCTCAGCAGGTTCATCAGTACCTGCCGTACTTTATCCTTATCGGCGCGCACCGGCGGGAGCCCATCCTCAATGACCACTTCAAGCTTCTGCCTGCGCTTGTTGATTATGGGCATCATTTCATTTTTCAATGTCTCCAGGATATTCGGCAGCGTGATATTCCTCATCTTTAGTTCCATTTTGCCGGCTTCTATCTTGGAGAGGTCCAGGATATCATTGATGATGCCCAGCAGGTGCTGTCCGCTGCCCAAAATATCGTTCAGGCACTGTTTATGCTCCTCCTTCAGGCGTCCCACGGCACCATCCAGCATCAACTCTGAGAAGCCGATGATGACGTTGAGCGGAGTGCGCAGTTCGTGTGACATATGAGCCAGGAATTCCGATTTCGCTCGGCTGGCTATTTCCAGTTCCTTAGTCTTGTCCACAAGCTCCCGCTCCTGCATCTGAAGCTCGCTATTTTTTAACTCCAGAAGTTCGCTTTTTCCCTCTAATTCCTGTTCCATACGCTTGCGCTCGGTGATATCAACCCAGTTCGCCAGGTAGTATTTATATTCCCCATCTATAATTACCGGTGTCGCATTTATGTTAACCCAGAACCGCTCGCCATTTTTCTTCTGGAAAAGCTCTTCTTTGCCGACCGCACCTTCATTCAGTGAGGTATAAAAATCCTGGCCGGTTTTGTGCCATGTTTCTTTCGTCCACCATGGATATGGCGCTTTCAGGCCAATGACCTCAGAAAGGGAAAACCCGGACATTTCCTCCAGTGCTGGATTTATGTATTTGATAGAGGTATCGGCATTGAGCACGAGCAGCGGATAGGGAGCATTTTCCAGCAATGTAGAGCTGAATTCTTCGGATTGCCGCAGTATCTCTTCCCACCGCCGGCGCTCGGTAATATCGGAAATGATGTGAACCGCGCCCATGATATAGCCTTTTTCATCAATTAGAGGGTCGACAGCGATCTCAAGCCATTTATCGCCCAAAGACAGGTCTTGAGTTTCCCGCCGGCCTGACTCTTTCATATGTACAAAAGGACATTTTGGAACTGGCTCCTTCTGGCCGTGTAACAGCTCGCAGCAGTTTCTACCGTGGATCTCGCTGTAAGACTTGCCTATCAGTTCCGTCATGGCTTTGTTACAGCGTATAATCTTGGCATCCTCATCCAGCAGACAGACCGCATCACTGATGGCATCAAACGTGGTTCGCCACTGCTGGGCTGATAGTCGCAGCGCTTCCTCAATCCGCTTGCGCTCGGCGATGTCCTTCTGCAATTGCTCATTGGTTTCAAAGAGCAGCTTGCTGGAGCGTTGCCGCCTTATCACCCTCATTTCTCCTCACATTTCACTTACGGCCAGTGCTGACTTTCTTATATATCTTCGCCTTGCTATCAACGCATTCCAGTTTCTCATGCAGGGAGGTTGTCGGCGTCTCCACTTCACCCAGAACGAGGTATCCGGGCACCGCCAGCGAATTATAAAGCCGGTCAAGCACCCTCTCCTGGAGCTGCCTTTGGAAATAAATCAGAATGTTGCCACAGAAGATGCAGTCCATTTCTGGCAACGGCGGCCCATCCGCCGAAGTCAGGTCAAAATGGAAAAAGCGTATCATCTGTCTGATATCCGTCTTCACCTCATAGCTATCTCCATCAGATAGAAAATACCGGTCCAGAATGGAGCGAGGCATGTCTTCAACGTCTGAGGCGGCATAAATGCCGGAACGCAATTCGTTTAAATCGAGATGGCCGGTGTCAGAGGCATAAACGGTAATATCATAGTGGGAACGGTCTTCCCCCAGAAAATCAGCCAGCATGATGGCTATTGAATACGGTTCCTCGCCGCGGGCACAGCCGGCGCTCCAGAACTTCAAGCCGTGCTCCCCGCTTCCCTTTTTATGCAACAACAAGTCCGGCAACACCAGCGCTGCCATCCGCTGAAAAGTATATGGACTGCGGAAGAAGCGGCTGACTTTTGCGGTGAGGCAATTGGCAAACCGGTTGTACTCCTCAGGGTGCGAGTCCAGAAAACGCATATAGTCAAGATAGGTTTTTACCCCCGCAGCCAGCATCCTTCTTTCCAGACGGCGCGCCACAGTCCCACGCTTGTAGTCACGGAAATCATAGCCGCTGTCCCGATACACCTTTTCCAGGAGAACATCGAGCAAGGCCTCTTGGTGCAGAGCGATATCACTCTCCATCTCAAGCGCCACAATCCTAATTTATCTATATGCCAATTGTATTTTAATTACTCTAAATTTGTCAATAGTCATTATTTTAATAACGTTACTAAAGGTATTATCTGCGCTAATATTTGCCATATGGCTACTAATATGCTATTTAATCGCATACCTGTCGATAATGCCTCACCGACTACCATTCCTCTCGGCTTACGGTTTCCGGATTTGCGTCACTGCCAAACCAATTTAAAAACACGGCATCCGGGGAGGCAGCCTTGAGAATCTTCTCCCGGACACAGTCATAATGACCCTGATAGGCAGTTATCTGCTCCCCCCTGACATCAAAGACCATAACCATATCATTCTTCATCCTGACCACTGTTTTAATCATCCTGCTGCCGTCTCCTTTTAATTCGTCTTTCGATTTCTACTTCCATCTTAAAGCGGCATGATTAATTCCCCATAAAATAGATATTGAAACTCCGTTAAAATCGTCGGAGAAATAACTGGGATTTATTTCGGCAGCCAGCGTTATGCTATACTTATGCAGAGTCAGCAGACGGATGAATAATTCGTCCGTAAGAGGAGATGGCGTGAGCAAGCTGATTGATAGACTGGCCCAGGCTGCAGAACCCGCTTCCCTGCCGATGGGGTTCAGGGCCACCAAGCAGGCACCAACCAAGCCCAAAATGGCGCTTATTGCCAGAGTTGAGCCGGCAGAGAATATCGCGCCGCTGGCTGATTACGTTTCCAGTGCCGATGCCGTTATCATGGCCCCAGCCGGCACCAGCAAGGATACCACCCGCTTATCACCCGGCACGGTCTGGGGAATATGGCGGAAAGGAAAAAGCCGCCCGCAGATATCAGATTCAGTCAAGGCTGGCGCCGACTTTATCATCCTGACCCTGGATTCAGAGCTAGGCCTTCCTGACATCGAGAAGATAGGCAAGATATTGCTCGTAGAGCCATCGCTGAGTGAAGGCCTGGTCAGAACGATAAACGAACTGCCAGTGGACGCAGTGCTGCTCACCGATGACGAAGAGGAGAAAGCCGCTATCACCTGGCACCAGCTCATGCTCTGCCAGCGCCTTGCCGACCTTCTGTCCAAACCTCTGCTCCTGACCGTGCCGCCATCGGTGAACGGCGATGAACTCAAAGCCCTGTGGCAAACAGGGGTGGATGGGGTGGTCATCCCGGTGAAAACGGCAAAACAGGCGGAAAAACTGAAGGAGCTGCGCCAGACTATCAACAGGTCGGACTTCGCCGCACGAACGCGCCAAAAAGTGGCCGCCTTATTGCCGCGCCTCAGTGAGGAAACAGGCACCCCCGTAACCGAAGTGGAGGAAGAGGAGGAGGAAGACTAATCCTTTCTCCTGATTGCTCTCAGGAACCGGACTGGGCCTTCTGCCAGGATTTCCCTTCTGTGGTAATCGCGGGCGCCACCACCATCTCCGCCTGGTGCATATCCCGAATGGTGGTTACCCCGCAGACACCCATCGCAGTGCGGATGGCCCCGACGATGTTCTGGCTGCCATCGGTTACGGACGTTGGGCCGAAGAGAATCTGCTCCAGCGTGCCGGTGGTGCCAACCTTGATTCGCGTTCCCCGGGGCAGTGCCGGGTGGGGGTGGGCCATGCCCCAGTTATAGCCAAGGCCCGGCGCCTCTTTTGCCTGGGCAAAGATGGAACCCAGCATCACAGCATCGGCGCCGGCGGCCAGCGCCTTGCAGACATCACCGCCTTTACGAAAGCCGCCATCGGTGATTATGGGCACATACCGACCCGTCTCGCGATAGTACTGGTCCCTGGCGGCGGCGCAGTCGATAGTCGCCGTCACCTGAGGGACACCGACGCCGAGAACCTCCCTGGTGGTGCAGGCGGCGCCCGGCCCAACGCCGATTAACACTGCCGAGATACCGGTCTGCATAATCTCCAGACAGGCGCTGTAGCTGACGCAGTTTCCAACCACCACCGGCATGGATACCATCTCCCGCAGCTCGGAGAAAATCAGGCCACGGTAACTCTTGGAAGTGTGGCGCGCCGTGGTCACGGTGGACTGCACAAACAGGATATCCGCCCCGGCCTCAGCGGTAATCGGGGCAAAGCGCTTGGTGTTGGCCGGCGTTACCGAAACGGCACAGGTAGCGCCTTGCTTTTTGATTTGCCGGATTCGTTCACCGATGAGGTTTTCCTTGATGGGCTCGGCATAGATTTTCTGCATCAGCCCGGTTATTTCGGACTGTGGTGCCTGCGCAATTCTGGCCAGCACCTCGCCCGGCTTCTCATAGCGCGTCTGTACCCCTTCCAGGTGGAGAACGGCAAGACCGCCCATCTTGCTCAGCCGCACGGCAAAATTGACATCGGTCACCGCGTCCATAGCCGAGGCGATAATGGGCAGGGGAAAAGTGTAATTCTCGATGGTGAGGTCGATATTGGTCTGGTCAGGATTGACTGTAATGTCTCCAGGGACAATAGCGACTTCATCAAAACCATAAGCCCGTCGCAGTTGTTTGTACTGGGGGGATGGCATCTTTTTCGGCATCATTTAAATATCAAATATAACAAAAGCCAGACAGCAAGTCAAGAAATTTTGCCCGCAATGGCAAAGATAGACAGGTTATGAAGCGTAGGCTATAATACTTAAGTTGGGGAATTTGAGCGTTCATGCCTAATTTATACGTAGTGGCAACGCCTATCGGCAACCTGGAAGATATCACCCTGCGCGCCCTCCGCATTCTGCGTGAAGTCAAGCTCATCGCCGCCGAAGATACGCGTAAAACAAAGCGGCTGCTGAACGCTTACGGTATTCAGACACCGATGACCAGTTATCACGAGCACAATAAAAAGGCCAAGCTTGATTACCTTTTAAATTATTTAAAGGAAGGTGATGTGGCGCTGGTTTCCGAGGCCGGAATGCCAGGAGTATCCGACCCCGGCTACGAGCTCATCGGGGCGGCCAACCAGGCCGGTATTCCGGTTGTCCCGGCGCCCGGTCCATCAGCCGTCATCACGGCACTGGTGGTCTCCGGACTCCCCACCGACCGTTTTCTCTACCTCGGTTTCCTGCCCCGCCGAGCCAGTGCCCGAAAGCAGGCATTGAAATCAGTGGCCCGGGAAACGGGCACCCTGGTCATCCTGGAAGCGCCGCACCGTCTGGCGCAGACACTAAATGACCTGCGGTCGGTCCTTGGCGACCGGCAGCTTGCGGTCTGTCGTGAGCTTACCAAGCTTCATGAAGAGGTGTTCCGGGGAACCATAAGTCAGGCTGTCGGCCACTTCACCGAGCCCATCGGTGAATTTACTTTGGTTATTGAAGGCAAAAGAGAGGAAAAACACCTGAAATCGAATGATGATATTGAGAAACGGCTGCGCCACATGTACCAGAGCGGTGTCAGGGCGAAGGAAGCTATTGCCGGAGTGGCTGACGAGACTGGCCTTTCCCGCCGCGAGCTCTACCGTGCCTGGCTGAAAATGAATAAGGCCCCGGAGGCAAAAAATAATCCATGTCACAGCCTGGAGAGGAGTTGAACTATGCGTCGTGGGTGCATTTCTTTAGGTGAAGTAAACTGTGATGAGTGTCAGCGCCTAATCCCCTATCCCGAGCGATACCTAGCTGTCGATGAGAGGAATGGCATTGAAGATGAGGAGGGGGAGACCAGGCGGTACTGTGTTGAATGCTGCCTGAAGAAGGGTTATGCCCGGTACAAGACGGAAAAAGGCGAGCAGATACTGACCTTTCTTGAGACGGGCATTTCCGAACACGATTGAGGCTATTTGATGGGCGAGAAAATCTTCATTTGCGCTGCCTGGCCCTATGCCAACGGTCCCTTACATCTGGGGCATGTTGCTGGTGCCTATCTGCCCCCTGATATCTTTGCCCGCTATCACCGCACCAAAGGCAATGAGGTGCTGATGGTCTCGGGTTCAGACCAGCATGGCACACCCATCACCATCAAGGCCGAGCAGGAAGGTAAAAAACCGAGCGAAATTGCCGCCAGGTACCATAAGCAGTTCCTCGAGTCCTGGCAGAGGCTCGGCATCACGTTTGACCTCTTCACCACCACCGGCACAGAAAACCATGCCCGGGTTACCCAAGACATCTTTCTTACCCTGCTGGACCGTGG
This sequence comes from uncultured Dehalococcoidaceae bacterium, assembly GCA_964545815.1. Classification (GTDB taxonomy): domain Bacteria; phylum Chloroflexota; class Dehalococcoidia; order Dehalococcoidales; family RBG-16-60-22; genus E44-bin89. The sequence continues at coordinate 12,015 of CAZJGR010000007.1, forward strand.
CTATATTTTCCGGGATACGGTATCGCAGCCTTACTGCCCCGGGTGCCAGCGCTTCCTCGCCGACCGCTACATTGAAGGGGTGTGCCCGTACTGCTCATCTCCCGGCGCGCGCGGCGACCAGTGTGAGGCGTGCGGCAAACCCCTAAGCCCCGCCGAGCTCGTCGGACCGGGCTGCCGCATCTGCGGGGCCACGCCCGCTTTCCGGGATACCGAACATTTCTTCCTGAAGCTGTCTGCTTTCAACGACCGCCTGCTGGACTGGGTGAGGCAGCAGACACACTGGAGGCCAAACGTACTGAACTTCAGCCTGCGTTATCTTGAGGAAGGGCTGAAAGACCGGGCCATCACCCGCGATATCGACTGGGGAGTGGCCATACCCGTCGCCGGCTTTGAAGGCAAACGGATATACGTCTGGTTTGAGGCCGTCATCGGCTACCTGTCTGCCGCCAAGGAATGGGCGGCTGCCAGCGGTGACGGGGAAAAATGGCGCCAGTTCTGGCAGGATAGTGCTACCAAGAGCTACTATTTCATCGGCAAGGACAACATCCCCTTCCATACCCTCATCTGGCCGGCGATGCTGATGGGCTACGGGGATAACCTGAACCTGCCTTACGACGTTCCGGCCAATGAGTTCCTGACTATTGAAGGCAAAAAGCTCTCCACCAGCCGGAACTGGGCCGTCTGGCTGCTTGACTACCTTGACCGTTACGACCCCGACCCCCTGCGCTACCTCCTCTCCATCAATATGCCGGAGACATCTGATACCGATTTCTCCTGGCGTGAGCTGGTGCGCCGCAATAACGACGAACTGGTGGCCACATATGGCAACCTGGTGCACCGTGTGCTTACCTTTGTTTACCGCAACTTCGGCGGCCGCGTGCCCACTTATGAAGATATGGGTGCAAAAAATAAAGTGCCACCTTTTGATGCCAAAGACGATGATTTAATTAACAAGTCAATCGCAATTTTTAATGCGGTAGATAATCATCTTTATGGCTGTCATTTCAGAGCGGCGATAATGTTGGCTATGGCACTGGCGCAGGAGACCAACCGCTATCTTGATGATAAGGCCCCCTGGAAAGTGATTAGAGAAAATCGGCAGAATGCGGCCACCTCTCTTTACGTAGCTATAGACATCATTTCTAAACTAAAGACGATGCTCTATCCTTTCCTGCCCTTCAGTTCCCAGAAGCTGCACGAATACCTGGGCTTTACGGGAACTATTGAAGAGCATGGCTGGCAACTGAACCCACCGCTACCGGGACAAAAATTGCTCCCTCCGCAACCTCTATTCTCCAAACTTGACGATAGCCTAGTAGAAGAAGAAACCAAGAAAATCGGCCGACCATCTTTATAGGTGAGAAAGGAGGCTTGTGGAGCTCAGCGGAATATACCGGTCCATACAGGACGACCTTTCCCAGGTAAAAGAATACCTCAGGTCGATTATCAAAGTTAATTTTCCCTGGCTTTCCCAGCAACTGGACTACGTGGTGGGTGGCGGGGGTAAAGGTATTCGGCCGGCGCTGACGCTGCTGTCAGGCAAGTTCTACCAGTACAATCTGAAATATCTGCTGCCCATGGCCGTGTCCGTTGAACTCATGCACACGGCGACCCTAATCCATGATGACGCCATTGACAAGTCATCATCGCGGCGCGGCCGGGCAACCATTTACAAGCTCTGGGGCACGGAACCGGCTGTGCTCCTCGGTGATTATCTTTTCGCCAAGGCCGGCGAATTTGTCTCGGACACCCAGAATCCGAGAGTCATCAAGCTCTTTTCACAGACGCTGGCCACCATCTCCAGCGGTGAACTGAACCAGTTCTTCAGCGCCTACAACCTGAAACAGACCCGGGAACAGTATTTTAAGAAAATATCGGGTAAGACCGCCTCCCTCTTCTCCCTCGCCACCGAGTCAGGAGCCATCCTGAGTGGTGCGCCTGAGAAACCAGCCAAGATACTCAGAGACTACGGCTATTACCTGGGCATCGCCTTTCAGATTATAGACGATATCCTGGACTTTATCGGCACCGAGGAAGAACTGGGCAAGCCGGTCGGCTCAGATTTAACGCAGGGAACCCTTACCCTGCCGGCAATGCTGCTGCTGGAACGTTATCCTGAAGATAACCCGGTGAAACGGCGCTTTGAGAACAAAGACAATCCGGATAATATCAAACAGGCAATCGAGCTGATACGCAATTCGCCGATAGTGGACGAGTGTTACGCCGTCGCCTCAGAATACAGCGCCCGGTCCTGCCAGAACCTTAAAGACCTGCCGGAGAACAGCAGCCGGGAGGCGCTGCTGGGGCTGGCTGAGTACGTCGTGGCCCGCAAAAAATAGGAGTCAGTTACCTTTAGTCCCCTTCCCAGACACTGCCGTCGAGATAGGTCTCTTTTTTCTGTGTTGGCAGCTTTTGCTTGAACCGGTCAATGGCATACTGGCAGGCAGCGAACCCCTCCTTGCGGTGGGCGGCGGCAATGGCCACGACCAGATTGATATCGCCAACCTTTAGCGTGCCGACCCGGTGGTAGATAGCCACGTTATCCACCGGCCATTTACGCTTGATTTCATCCGCGATTTCCTGCAGCCTTTTTTCCGCCTTCCCGGAAACATCCTCATAGGCCACGGACTGAACCTGCTTGCCTCGGGAATGGTCACGAATCAGGCCCACGTAGGTGACGACGCAACCGCTGTGGCGAGCCTTGACCTCGTTTACCACCGATTCCGGTGAGAGCGGCTGACCCGTGATTTTAATCATCTATATTCCCTGAGAATTATAGCTTAAGGGATAGAGTAAATAAAAAGAGGGGGGGCATGGCCCCCCTCTCTGTCATCTTTTACGGTGTTTTAATCAGGAGCGGCTGGTGTTTGTTTCGGGACAAGGCGGGGTACCACGGGGGCCTTCTGGGGTTTGGTCACCGGCGCAGCTTCGCCAACCGGCTCGACCGGAACCGGCTGGGGTTCCGGCTTGGCCTTCTTTGCTGGTCTCGGCGCTCTGTCACTCAGGACAGCCTCCAGCTCTTCCCCTTCCAGTGTCTCCTTGGCCATAAGCTGCCCTGCAATTGACACCAGCCTTTCCCGGTATTTGGTCAGAATTTCTCGGGCGGTTTCGTGAGCCTGCTGGATAATATGGTCTATTTCCTCATCAATGGCATCGGCAATCTTATCACCGTAGTCCCTTTGCTCTGAAATCTCACGACCGAGGAAGATCATCTCTTGCTTATCCCCGAAAGTACGCGGCCCCAGCTTGTCACTCATCCCAAAGTCAGTTACCATCCTGCGGGCAATCTCGGTGGCTCGCTTAATATCATCATAAGCCCCGGTAGTTACCTCGTTAAAGATCAAACTCTCGGCAGTATAGCCACCAAGGAAAGTAGCCAACATGTCCTTAATTTGAGCACGTGTCGTCAGGTAGCGGTCTTCAATGGGCAGCTGGCGCGTATGACCGAGCGACATGCCCCTGGCCACTATTGAAATCTTGTGCACCGGGTCGGCATTGGGCAGCATCTTGGCCACCAGAGCGTGTCCGGCCTCGTGGTAGGCGGTTATCTCTTTTTCCCTCGGGCTTATCTTGCGGCTCTTTCTCTCCGGCCCGGCGATCACCCTGTCCACCGACTCTTCAAATTCACGCATACCAATCGCATTCTTATTACGTCTGGCCGCCAGAATCGCAGCCTCATTAACCAGATTGGCTAGGTCAGCACCGCTCAATCCCACCGTGCCCTTGGCCAGAACTTCCAGGTCAACGTCTTTATCCAGTGGCTTGCCATTGGTATGGACCTTGAGAATAGCCACCCGACCGTTAATATCCGGCCGGTCCAGAACCACCCTGCGGTCAAAACGACCAGGCCTAAGCAGCGCCGGGTCAAGGATGTCCGGCCGGTTGGTAGCGGCCATGACAATCACGCTGGTATTGGTATCAAAGCCGTCCATCTCCACCAGAATCTGGTTGAGGGTCTGCTCTCTCTCATCGTGGCTGCCGCCCAGGCCGGCACCGCGATGGCGTCCCACCGCGTCAATTTCATCAATGAAGACGATGCAGGGAGCATTGCGCTTCGCCTGGTCAAAGAGGTCCCGCACCCTTGAGGCACCGACACCAACGAACATCTCCACGAATTCACTGCCGCTGATGGAGAAGAAGGGCACATCAGCTTCACCGGCCACCGCTCTGGCCATCAGCGTTTTCCCCGTACCGGGCGGCCCGACGAGCAGTACCCCTTTCGGGATGCGGGCGCCCAGCGCCTGGAATTTTTCCCGCGATTTGAGGAATTCCACCACTTCCATCAGTTCCTGCTTGGCTTCCTCCACGCCGGCCACGTCTTGAAAGGTTACCGTGGGCCGATTGGCCGGGAAAAGCCGGGCGCGGCTCCGGCCAAAGCTCATCGCCTGGCTATTGGCGCCTCTTGCCTGGCGGAAGAGGAAGAACAGCAGGCCACCAAAGATGATGAGCGGCAGGAAGTTCAGCATCAGGCTCCCCCAGTTGACGCCTGACGACCCTTTGACATTGACCACGACACCTTCAAGGTTGAGCCCCGCAATTTCATAGATGTTGGCATTGCTTTCCTTGTATGCCCGCAGTTTGGTATCATCAACCGTGGTGATGAGCAACAAGTTATTATCGTCCTCCACCGTGATTTCGGCGATTTTCTTGTTCTGTGACATGGCAATCACTTCGCTGAGAGGCACTTCCTCAGCTTTGTTCGCCGATGGTAGGAGGTAGGTAAACAACGCCACCGCTGCCAGCAGGATGGCAATATATATCAAGCTACTCCGTTTCCAGCTAGGTTTCACACTTCACCCCTGATACTGACCCTTTTTACCCCTCAATTATACCACAAATATACATAACATCTATATCATCTATATCTCACTGATAATTATAGACTATTATAGGTCGCCTGCAACAGCAGTGCATCTCCTTCCAGATTCGGGCTTTCGCATATCACCATGCCTTTGACACTGTAATCCTTCAGCACCCTGAGCAGCTCCTCGTACCGAAAATCAGATTCATCCATATTGAGGTGGTTCTTTTCCCCCCTTTTACCGTAGCTGATGCCGGAAACATGAATATGGATGTTTTCCAGTGCCTCCTCGCCCAGACGCTGCCTGGTCTGAAGCAGGACGGCCTCAAACTCAGGATAAGAATTGAACTTACCGGTACGGGCATGCCAGTGGGAGAAGTCGAGGCAGGGCGCTACTCCCTTCAGTTCGGCGCTGAGATTTACCAGCTCCTCAATGGTGCCAAACTGGCTGCTTTTGCCGGTCACCTCTGGCCTGATGCTTACCCGTATGTTTTCACGCTCAAGCTGGTCCAGCACTTCCCGAAGGTGTCTCTTTACTGTTTCATAGACCGCTTCTGGCGGCTGCCCCATGTAAAATGCGGCATGGAAAACCACGCTTTCCGCATGACAGAGAGAGGCGATGCGCGCCGTCTGTAAAATGCGGCCCTGGCTGGCCCTTACCTTTTCCATATCTTGGGAATTCAGATTGATGAAATAGGGAGCGTGCGCCGACAATCTCACGCCGGTGCGAACTGCCGCCTCGCCGACCAGCCGCGCGGCTGCCTCCCCCATCTTCACCCCCTGCACAAACTCAATCTCCATACAGTCCAGCCCCAGCTCAGCAATACGCTCAATGCCGCTGATGGTTGAGAGTTGCCGTGAGCTGCGCGGAGTTCCCGCGGTCCCGAAGAGCAAACCGGCCATCATCCTTCCTCCCCTGACATCGCCGAGCCAGCGATAGGATTCGAACCTACGACAAGCGGTTTACGAAACCGCTGCTCTACCCCTGAGCTACGCTGGCCCAGAGCCAAGTATAACATAAATACCAGCACAGATGAAGATTGGCACTCACGGTCGGCGAAAGAAGCGATAAGTTTGACACACGAGAAAGGGCAATGCTATGATTGCTTTTTGGTAGCCACTTTCAATGATTGATTAAAAAGAGGTCTGTCATGATAACTGAGCTGGTCTACGAACTGGTGCAAATCCCCGGCCCCACCGGCTTTGAAGGTCGAGTGGCCAGCCGATTAAAAGAGCTGCTGGAGAGCCATGTCGATGAGCTTTACCTTGATAAGCTCGGCAACCTTATTGCCCGGAAAAAGGGAACCGAGGGCAAGCGCTCGCTGGCGCTGGTCGCTCACATGGACCAGGTCAGCATGGTGGTGCAGAAGGTTGATGAGTATGTCTGGTTTGACAAGATAGGCTGGATTGATTTTGGCAATCTGCCTGGCACGCCGGTGCTTATCCTGGGAGCTGACCGGGACATCCCCGGTGTGGTCTGCGCCACCAGCACCGTTGGCCGCCGTGAGATAGGCACCCTGTGGATAGATGTTGGCGACCGGCAGAAATTCGTCTCGGTGGGCGACCCCATTATCTACGACCACCCGCCACGCTGGCTTGACGACAACCAGACGATACTGGCCAGCCACTCCATTGATGACCGCGTGGGCTGTGCTGTCCTCGTTGAGGTGGCCCGCAAGCTGAAAAAGCCGCCACGCCATGACATTTACTTCGTGGGCGCCGTCCAGGAGGAGATAGGCTGTTTTGGGGTCAGGCATTTCCTGCGCCAGGTAACACCGGACTGGTTCATTGCCCTGGACACCGGCTTTGCCCAGGATGCCGTGCCCGATATCCAGCGCACAGTGCCGATGCGCACCGGACTGGGAGTGCGCCGGCTTTCCTTCGCCCAGCCCACAGTTCCCTACCCGGCCACGGTCAATTTCGCCAGCCCCCGCTTGAACCAGCTATTGATGGACGCGGCCAAGAAATTGAATATCCCGTTCCACGTTGACGTGAGCACCGGGATTTTCTCCGACCATAATATCGCCTATGAGGTAAATCCGGAGATTGAATCGACATTTATGTTCGTAGCCGCCCGGAGGTACAGCCATTCCCCGACCGAGGTGGCCGACTTGAGCAATGCTAAACGTGCGGTGGATGTGCTCCATCAGGCAATCGCCGATATGGACACCTGGGACAAGTGAAGAAGTGTGGAAAAGACACGCACTGTAATTATTCAGGGGGTAGATTTTGATGGTACCCATAAATTCAAATGAAGCGGAAAAAGACGGTATTCTCACCGCGGCCAAGCTGATGGCGGTCAGTGCCCGGACGGCTCCCAAAACACGGGGCCTAGACTCGGTCAGGACAATGATTCTGCACGAGAGGGAGGAGCTGGAGAAGCTGGCCGCAGCCATGGAGGAGGCCCACCGCGAGGACCCGGAACGGCTCCGCTTCTTCAAGATAAACGCCGATGATGTTCGCAAATCCACAGCCGTGCTGCTCATCGGTGTCACCGGCGAGCCCAAACGGCTCGAATCGCCGTTGAACTGCGGCGCCTGCGGCATGGACTGCACCGCCATGTCGAAAGCAAAAAAGAAGGAACGCGGCACAGCACGCGGCCCGATGTGCCACATGCAGAGCATCGACCTGGGCATTGCGCTCAGCTCAGCGGTCAAGGCGGCCAGCGATTTCGGCGTTGATAACCGCATCATGTACTCCATCGGCGCTTCCGCCCGGAGAATCAAGCTCATGGATGCCGACCTGGTTATTGGCATTCCGCTTTCCGCAACGGGTAAAAACCCGTATTTCACGGGTCGATAAGCTAACGAATTCATTATAAAAATAGAATTGGACAGCAGGAGGTAAAAATGCCCAAGGTCTTTATCACCCGGAAGATTGGGGCAGAGGCTGTGGCCCGGCTCAAGCCGCACGCCGAGGTTACAGCCTGGCAAAAAGAAGAGGCGCCCGGCCGTGAAGAGCTTTTTCGGCGCATCGCCGATGCTGATGGCGCGCTCGTCTGGCAGGACAAGGTCGATGGTGAGTTTCTGAACCATGCGCCCAAGCTCAAGGTAATCGCGCAACGCGCCATTGGCTTTGATTTGATAGATATTGAAGAGTGCGCCCGGAGAGGCGTCCGGGTAAGCAACGCACCGAGCGGTGTCGATGAGAGCACCGCCGATTTTGCCATGGCCCTGCTGTTAGCCTCGGCGCGGATGCTGGTGGAAGCAGTCAACCTGACTGCCAGAGGCGGCTGGCAGAAATGGGATGTCATGGGCAACCCGTTTCTTGGCTTTGATGTTTACGGGAAGACGTTGGGCATTGTCGGCCTGGGCAGAATCGGCTCGGCCGTTGCCCGGCGGGCACGCGGCTTTGACATGAAGCTCATCTACTACGATATCGTGCGCAGTCCACATGAAAAAGAGCTTGGTGCCGAATATATCCCCGACCTGCACCAAATGCTGGGCATGGCGGACTACGTCAGCATTCACGTGCCCCTTAATAAAGAGACCAGGCACCTGATTGGCGCCCGGGAACTCGCCGCCATGAAACCGACGGCGATACTGGTCAATACCGCCCGCGGCGGATTGGTTGACCCGAAGGCACTGTATCAGGCTCTAAAGGGTAAACGGATACATGCCGCCGCCATTGATGTTACCGAAGTCGAGCCAATCGCACCCGATGACCCACTGCTCAGCCTGGACAATATCATTATTTCGCCTCACATTGCTGGAGGTTCGGTGACATCACGGCTGAAGATGGACCTGCTGGCGGCGGAAAATGTCATCGCAGCACTGAAGGGCAAACCGATGCCCAGCTGCGTCAACTGCCATTTGATAAAATGAGCATATCACGGCGGTAAGGTTGTGGTGAGCAAGGTAGGAATAATCGCCAATCCGGCTTCCGGCAAGGATATCAGACGGCTGGTCGCCTATGCTAGCATCATGGACAACAACGAAAAGACCAACCAGCTACGCCGGATTATCATGGGCATTGACGCCACCGGCGTGGATGAAATCCTGATTATGCCCGATTACTACGGGCTCGGCGAGAGAGCGCTGGACGGCATTGAGAGGAAAGAGCTGAAGGCCAGGGTAACCGTGATGGATATGCCACTCACCTATACCAGCGAAGATTCCACCCGGGCGGCAGAGTTGCTGAGCCAGCAGGGCGTGGGGTGCATTGTTACTCTGGGCGGAGACGGCACCAACCGTGACGTGGCCAAAAAAAGCGGCCATATTCCCCTGGTCCCGGTTTCCACCGGCACCAACAATGTCTTTCCCGTGATGGTGGAGGCCACCACGGCCGGCCTTGCCGCCGGTATCACCGCCCGGAAGCTGGTTGATGGTGAAGATATAATTAAAACCCACAAGCGTCTGGCCATAATCCGGAACGGACGGGAGATTGATATGGCGCTGATTGACGCGGTAGTGTTAAACCAGCTATTCGTCGGGGCGCGGGCCATCTGGGAACTGGCCGAGGTCAGACAGATAGTCTGCACCAGAGCAGAGCCAACCAATCTGGGCATGACGGCCATCGGAGGTAATCTGCACGCCATCGGGCCGGACGATGCTCAGGGAATGTACCTGAGACTGGGCAATGGCCACCTGAAAGTAAAAGCCGCCGTGCTGCCCGGCGTTGTCCACGAGGTCAGCATCGCCGAATGGAAACTGCTTGAACCCGGCGATGAAGTAACGGTGAAGCAGAAGCCCTCGGTTATCGCGCTGGATGGAGAAAGAGAGGTCACGGTCAAGGATACCGACCAGGTCAAGATACGGCTTCAACACGATGGCCCCTCGGTAGTTGATATCAAAAAAACCGTCCGCGCCGCGGCGGCAAAGGGCTTTTTCAGAAGCTGAGACAGGAGAGAGGAGAAAGATGGCAACCGAAATCAAAATACCACGCGTTGGCATGGCCGTGGCCGATGCCACCATCATTGAATGGCAGTTCAAGGAAGGAGAACGCGTAGAGGAACGCCAGATAGTGGTGGTTATCGAGACGGAGAAAGTCAGGACTGACGTTGAATCCCCGACCGCTGGCTTCCTCCATATCATGATGAACGAGAATGAGACCGCCGCTGCCGGACAGGTAATCGGCATGCTCGCGGAAACCAGAGAGGAACTGGCCAAAATACAGAAGGAGAGGCCGGCGAGAAAGCCGGTTGAAGCAGCAAAGACTGCTGAGGCGTCAAAGGCCGAGGCCGCGCCAGCCAGGGAAGCCGCCCCGGTTGCCGGAGAGGAGGAACGCCTTCGCATCTCGCCGGTGGCCAGGAAGCTGGCCGAGGAACACGCCATTGATATCACACAGGTGACAGGCACGGGTCCGGGCGGCCGCATTGTCCGCGAAGATATCGAAAGGGCAATCGCGGCCAAAAAGGTGGCACCGGCCGCAGCTAGGCCAGCCACCGCCCCAGCGGCTGGTGCTGGAGAAAGAAAGGCCAAGCAGACCATCCCGCTTACCGGGATGCGGGGAACCATCGCCGAGCGCATGCACCGCAGCCTGGCCATATCGGCCCAGCTCACCGCAATGGGTGAAATCGATATGGGCGAGATTGCCAGACTGCGCAACAACCTAGTAGCACAGGAAAGCACCCTCGGCACCCGAATCACCTACTCCGATATCCTCGTCTTTGCCATCGCCCGCGTCCTCCGCAACCACCCGAGGATTAACGCCAGCATTGTCGATAAAGAGATAAAAGTCTGGGAAGACATCAATATAGGCGTGGCCACCGCCCTTGAAGATGGGCTCATCGTCCCGGTGGTGAAGCATGCCGACCGGAAGTCGCTGGTGGAGATAAGCAAAGAGGTAAAGACGCTTGTGGAAAAGGCGAGGGAGAACAAGCTGAGCGGCGATGAAATCAGCGGCGGCACCTTCACCCTGACCAATCTGGGCGCGCTCGGCAGTGGCTGGACCTTTGAGACCGCCATCATCAACCAGCCAGAGTCAGCCATACTGCGCATCGGGGCGATTACGGAGCGGGCGGTGGTCAGAGATGGGCAGATTGTCGCCCGGCCGACCATGACCTACAGCCTGACCTATGACCACCGCGTCATCGACGGCGCCGTGGCCGCCAGGTTTTTAGCTAACTTAATCAGTGTCCTGGAAAACCCGACCCTGCTTTTAGCCTAACTACATGGCCATATTTTCAGGAGGGAAAAACAAAAATGGAAAACATGAAAGAAGTCGCCAGAGAATTTGACGCCAGTTTGGCCCGCTGGCAGAAGGAGTGGCCCCAGCAGAGGCAGGCGTTTTCGGCCCTGTCCCAGGCCACCAAAGCGCCGGGGGCGCTGGAGCAGAAATACAAATATCTTATCGCCGTGGGTATCGCGGTTGCCGGGCACTGTCACTGGTGCATCGCGGCCAACGTGAAGAGCGCCCTGGCCCATGGTGCTACCAAGGAACAGGTCATGGAAACCGGCTGGGTGGCGGTGCAGATGGGTGGGGGTCCGTCTCTGGCCTATTTGCAACTGGTGCAGCAGGCAGTTGACGATATGGCAGCGTAGAGCTGACGCGGGCTGAACCGGCCTTATTTTTCGTTGCCTGTGGGAGGTATTTAGTGGCAGAGAGAGCGCTGGTCATCATCGGTGGCGGGCCGGCGGGCTATGTGGCCGCCATCAGGGCGGCGCAGTTAGGTGGCCGGGCCACCGTTATTGAGATGGAGGCACTGGGCGGCACCTGCCTCAACCGGGGATGCGTGCCATCAAAAGCCCTGCTTTACAGCGTCGAGCTCTATGAGACCATGAAGAAGTCGGAGCAGTTTGGCATCACGGCCCGGGATGTCCGCGCTGACCTGGCCCGAATGCAGGCGCGCAAGGATGCGGTAATCAAAACGCATGTGTCCGGCGTGGAGAGCCTGCTAAAAGGCAACAGGGTAGAAGTCATCAAGGGGCGCGCCAGGTTATTACCTTCCCTTCAGGTGGAAATCGAAGGCGGGGGCGGGCAGAAACAGGTCATTCAGGCCCGGAAGATAATACTGGCCACCGGCGGCAAGCCGATATCCCTGCCCATTCCGGGGGCGGACAGCCCCACCGGCATAATCAATGCCGAAAAAATCCTTAACCTAGAAAGCGTCCCCAAAAGCATGATTATGATTGGTGGTGGGGTAATTGGCATTGAGATGGCCACCATTCTGGCCAAGCTGGGCTGCCAGGTGAGCGTGGTCGAGATGCTGCCCCACATCCTGCCTCTGGAAGACGCTGAACTGACCACCATACTGGCCAAGGCACTCAAAGATGACGGTGTCCAGCTCTATGAGGGCACCAGGGTATCACGGATTGAGGAAAGCGCCGGCGGTAAATCAGCCGTCATCTCGGATGGCAAAATGGGAAAAAAGCTGGCGGCGGAAATGGTCGCCATTGCCGTGGGGTACCGACCTAACACGGATAATATGGGGCTTGAGGAATCCGGAGTCAAGACGAACAAGAGCGCCGTTCAGGTTAACGAGCGCATGGAGACCAGCATTCCGGGCATATATGCAGCGGGGGACGCCATCGGCGGCATCATGCTCGCCTACGTTGCCATGGAAGAGGGCGCTATTGCCGCGGAAAACGCTATGGGTCATAGTGTGGCTATTGATTACAATGTGGTGCCCCGATTCACTCACAGCCTGCTGGAACTGGCCAGCGTCGGCCTCACCGAGGAAGAGGCCAGGTCGCGGGGCTATGAAATTAAAACAGGAAGGTTCCCCTTCTCGGCCAACAGCATTGCCACCATACTGGGAGAACGGCGTGGCCTGATTAAAATCATCTCCGAGTCGAAATACGGCCAGATTCTGGGCGTTCATATCCTCGGCCCGCGCGCCACCGAGCTCATCGCTGAGGCCACGCTCGCTATGAAGATGGAAGCCACCGTGCCGGACATCGTCGCCACCCTGCACGCCCACCCCTCCCTCTCCGAGGCCATGCATGAGGCCGCCCTAGATGTCACCGGTGCGACAATACACTATCCGTCCAAGAACAGGTGATGGGAAAAATGGGGCAAAGTATGTGGTGTGCCATCCGCCAGCTTGGAGCGATTGAATACCGTGAGGCCTACGAGCTGCAGAAAGCGCTGCTTCAGGAGAGATTGAGAGGCCGGATAGCTGATACGCTGCTTCTGCTGGAGCACCCGCCCACCATCACCGTTGGCAAGTCAGGCAAGCTGGAAAATATCCTCGCTTCACCGGCAGAACTGGCCAGCGCCGGCGTGTCTTTAATCTTCACCGACCGCGGCGGCGACGTTACCTATCACGGCCCGGGCCAGATTGTCGGCTATCCCATCCTTGATTTGCGAGAGCGGGACCGCGACGCCCACCGGTATGTCCACAACCTGGAAGAAGTGCTCATCAGGACGCTGGCCGACTATGGTATCAGGTCGGGACGCGACCACAACCATGCCGGCGTCTGGGTGAATGATGAGGAGATTGCCGCCCTCGGGCTCAGCATCCGCAGGTGGATAACCATGCACGGCTTTGCCCTCAATGTGAACACCGACCTGAAACATTTTACGCTGATAAACCCCTGTGGCTTCGCCAATAAAACGGCAACCTCAATGGCCCGTCTCATTAGACATGAGCTGCCGATAGACAAGGTAACCGAACGTCTGCTGGCCCACTTCGCCGAGGTCTTTGAGGTGGAACTGAAATTCACGGATGACTCAGCCGCGGAGACTTATTATGAGAGGAAGACTGCCACCCTGGTTTAAGCAGAGGCTCGCCGACCCCGGCGCCATGTCCTCCATGCATGGCCTGCTGGACGGGTTAAGCCTGCACACCATCTGCCAGAGCGCCCTCTGCCCCAACATTGGCAGGTGCTTTACCGCAGGCACGGCCACCTTTCTCATCCTGGGAGACGTGTGCACCAGGCGCTGCACTTTCTGCGCAGTAAAGAAAGGGCACCCCAGCCCTGTTGATGAAAAAGAGCCGGAACACCTCCTTGAGGCGGTGGGGAAAATGGGGCTGAGCTACGTTGTCACCACTTCCGTTACCCGAGATGACCTGCCTGATGGCGGCGCTTCTCAGTTTGCCCGGACGGTCACCCTGCTCCGGGAAAATATGGCCGATATCATGGTTGAGGTACTTGTCCCCGATTTTCGTGGTTCAGAGGAGGCCATCCAGGCGGTGGTTGACGCCGGCCCGCAGGTCATCAACCACAACGCGGAAACGGTGCCCCGCCTCTACCCCGAAGTGAGGCCGGGAGCAGATTACGCCCGCTCACTGCAACTTCTCTATACGGTGAAAAAGCTGAACCCGGCAATCGTCACCAAGTCCGGCCTCATGCTCGGGCTGGGCGAGAGCAGAGAGGAAGTCATCGAGGTGATGAGCGACCTTCGAGAGGCAGGGTGCGACCTGCTGACCATCGGGCAGTACCTCCGGCCCTCCGCACAACATCATCCGGTGGCCCGCTTCATCCCTCCGCAGGAATTTGCCGGGTATGAAGCCACCGGCCGGGAGATGGGGTTCGCCGAGGTGGCCTCGTCACCTCTGGTTCGAAGCTCATATCGAGCCGTTGAACTCTACGCTAAGGCAAAAGCCTAGTAACAGGCCACATTTTAAAATTAATGAAATAGCCGAAAAGGACTGCGCCGGTTGCTCGGTGAGGCATAAGCTTAAACGAGCTTGTTTGTAGCTATTGACAATTAATTCTTGCTTGTGGTAGACTTTAATTTTGGAATTTGGTAATCAGCCATAGCTGATGGATTGAACTAGACAGTTCAGTCTGTCATTTAAATTTGGTGGATGAGCCAAGGCTCATCCATTAAAATTGTAGGGCAGGAGGAGAAAGATTGCCGACCATTAACCAGCTGATACATAAAGGGCGAAGGAAGAATATCAAGAAGACCAAATCGCCGGCGCTGCGTTTTACCTTCAACGCATTGAAAAACCGGATGATTGAGGGCAAAGGCTCGCCGCAGAAGCGGGGCGTCTGTACCCAGGTCAGGACCATGACACCCAAGAAGCCCAATTCGGCGCTGCGCAAGATAGCCAGAGTCAGGCTGACCAACGGGATGGAAGTGACTGCCTATATCCCGGGGGAAGGCCATGAACTGCAGGAACACTCGGTAGTGCTGATTCGTGGCGGGCGGGTGAAGGACCTGCCCGGCGTGCGCTATCACATCGTGCGCGGTGCGCTTGACACCAGCGGCGTCACCAATCGCCAGCAGGGTCGCAGCAAATACGGCAGCAAGATAGCAAAAGAGAAGGCAAAAACAGCCTGAAAATAGGAGTTGAAGAATGCCCAGGCGTGCCCAGACAGAAACAAGAGAGATGACACCGGACCCCAAATATCATAATGTAACCGTCGCCACATTGATAAACAAGGTAATGACGTGCGGTAAGAAAAGAACCGCGGAAACAATTGTGTACGGTGCCCTTGATATTCTGGAAGAGCGGTCAAGCAAAGACCCGGTGACGGCGCTGGAACAGGCGGTAAAAAACGCCACGCCTCTGCTCGAGGTTAAGCCCCGCCGCGTGGGCGGTGCCACCTATCAGGTGCCGGTGGAAGTGCGCCCTGACCGCGGCCTCTTTCTGGCACTGAGCTGGCTGTTGAAATCAGCCCGGGCGCGAAAAGGCAAGTCAATGACAGAAAGACTGGCAGAGGAGCTATCTGATGCGCTGCGTGGTGAAGGTGTCACGATTAAGAAGCGCGAAGATACCCACAAGATGGCCGAGGCGAACCGCGCCTTTGCCCACTACCGATGGTAAAAGGTGAATAATCATTAGCGCGAAGATTATGACGAAGAATCCAATTCCAGTAAAGGCCAAAGCAATGCCGAGAAGCTTTCCTTTAGAAAAAATCAGAAATATAGGGATTATTGCCCACATTGACGCCGGCAAGACCACCGTTACCGAGCGGATACTGTACTACACCGGCCGCACCTACAAGATTGGAGAGGTGGATAGCGGTACCGCGGTAATGGACTGGATGGAGCAGGAGCGTGAACGTGGCATTACCATAACTGCGGCCGCGACCACCTGCTACTGGCAGGAACACCGCATTAACATCATCGACACGCCGGGTCACGTGGACTTCACCGCCGAGGTGGAGCGCAGCCTCAGGGTGCTGGACGGTGGCGTGGTGGTCTTTGACGGAGTGGCCGGAGTTGAGGCGCAGTCAGAGACGGTCTGGCGTCAGGCTGACCGTTACCATGTGCCCAGAATCTGCTTTATCAATAAGATGGACCGCGTCGGCGCCAATTTCAAACGCACCATCTCCATGATTGAAAAGCGCTTGAAGGCCAAACCGCTGCCCATCCAGCTTCCTCTGGGCAGTGGTGAGTCATTTGCCGGTGTCATCGACCTCATCGAGGACAAGGCCTGGCATTATGATGGTGACCCTGATTCAGAACCAGAAGAAGTCACCATTCCGGAATCGGAACGGAAACGCTGTCATGAATACCGTCACGCCCTGACCGAAAAGCTGGCCGAGCACGATGACCATATCCTGGAAGCATACCTCGAGGGCCGGCAGATTACGCCCGAGGAAATGAGACGGGCGGTACGCAACGTTACCCTGGCCAACAAGGGCGTGCCCATTCTCTGCGGGAGCGCCCTTCGGAACAAAGGTATACCGCCGCTCCTTGACGCTGTTGTCAATTACCTCCCCTCCCCGCTCGACGTGCCACCGGTGCCGGCAGTCGAGCCCAGCTCGGGAGCCGCGGTCACCCGGCTGGCCAGCGACGAAGCCCCGTTCTCCGCCCTGGCTTTCAAAGTGGTGTCCGACCCGTTTGTCGGTAGGCTGGTCTACCTCAGGGTCTACTCCGGTATTATAAAAGCGGGGAGCCAGCTCCTGAATTCAACCACGGGCAAGCGGGAACGCATCGGCCGCCTGCTTCTGATGCATGCCAACCACCGCGAGGAGGTGGATGAGGCTGACACCGGAACCATCGTCGCTGCCCTGGGTTTGAAGAATACTTTCACCGGTGATACCCTCTGTGATGTGGCACAGCCGGTGCTGCTGGAATCAATCCGGTTCCCCGAGCCGGTGGTCTCCATTTCCATTGAGCCCAAGACCAGGGCTGACCAGGACAAAATGAACGATGCCCTGCAGAAGCTGACCGAAGAGGACCCCACTTTCAAAGTTGCCTACAATGAGGAAACAGGGCAGACCATCATCTCCGGTATGGGCGAACTTCACCTTGAGGTCATCGTCAACCGGATGATAAGCGAATTCGGCGTTGGTGCCAAGGTGGGCCAACCACGGGTCGCCTACAAAGAGACGATTACCGCACCGGTTCAGGTTGAGGGCAGATTTGTACGGCAGACCGGAGGGCACGGCCAGTACGGTCACATCTGGCTGGAACTCGAGCCACGGGAGCGGGGCGGCGGCTTCCAGTTTGTTGACGCCCTCAAGGGTGGCGTTATTCCCAGGCAGTACATCCCGGCGGTCCAGGCAGGTATAAAGGAAGCCATGGAGACCGGGGTTCTCGCTGGTTATCCCGTGGTCGATATCAAAGCCAGCATCTATGATGGCAGTTACCACGATGTTGACTCCTCCGACCTTGCTTTCAAAATGGCCGGCTCCCTGGCACTCAGAAACGGGGTAAAGAAAGCCAAACCCGTTCTCCTTGAGCCGATTATGAAACTGGAAGTGGTCACCCCAGAACAGTTCCTGGGAGATATCATCGGTGACCTTAATGCCAAGCGCGGACACATCGAGCATATTGACGCCCAGGGTGACATGTATATTATCCGCTGCCTGATACCGCTGGCCGAGACCTTCGGCTATGCCACCAGGTTGAGGTCACTCACCCAGGGTCGGGCAACGCACTCGCTTGAATTTCATAAATACCGAGAGTTGCCGGCGGATTTGACCGGAGAGATAACGGAACAAGCAGTAGGGAGAGGACATGCCTAAACAAAAAATACGCATCAAGCTGAAAGCATTTGACCACCGGCTAATTGACCAGTCGGCGGCCCAGATCGTCGATGCTGTGGAGCGTACCGGCGCGGTGGTCGTCGGACCGGTGCCGCTGCCCACACACATCAAGAAGTACAGTGTTATCCGCTCCACGTTTATTGATAAAGATTCACAGGAGCAGTTTGAGATACGGACGCACAAGCGCATCATTGACATTGTGGAGACCACTTCCAAGACCATTGATGCTTTAACCAAACTGAACATACCCTCCGGCGTGGAGATAGATATCAAGCTATAGTCGAGTTAAAAAGATGGCACAGGAAATTATCGGTAAAAAACTGGGTATGTCCCAGGCGTTCCGTGACGACGGCACGCTGGCAGCGGTAACGGCCATTGAGGCCGGACCCTGCACCGTCACCCGCGTTAAAACGGCGGAAAAAGACGGCTATAATGCCGTTCAGCTCGGCTTCGGTGAAGCCAAGCGGCTCAGCTCATCGCAGCGCGGGCAGCTCAGGGAACTTGGCCATTTTAAGTATCTCCGCGAATTCAGGCTGGATGATATCAAGGACATTGAGCCGGGTCAGAAGATAGACGTCAGCCTTTTTAAGTCCGGTGACCTGGTTGATATCACCGGTATTTCCAAAGGCAAGGGCTTTGCCGGCGTGGTCAAAAGGCATCATTTTGCCGGCGGGCCCAAGACACATGGCCAGTCAGACCGGCACCGTGCCCCGGGTGCCATTGGCGCCGGTACCTCGCCCGGACACGTCTTCAAAGGAACGCGCATGGCTGGCCACATGGGGAACAAGCGTATTACGGCGCGGAATATCGAGGTGTTTCAGGCTGACCCGGGACGCAATCTCCTGCTGGTCAATGGGGCCGTACCGGGAGGCCGGAATGGCCTGCTGCTGATAAAGAAGTCGAGGAGGGGGAAATAAGGAAGTGCAGATCCCAGTCTACAGTCTTACCGGCGAAGTGATTGACCATATTGAAATCAGCGACCAGGTCTTTGCCGTGCCTTTCAACGAAGGCGTGGTGCATCAGGTCATGGTCGGGCAGCTGGCGAATTCCCGTCAGGGTACCGCTTCAACCAAGACCAGAGGCGAGGTCCAGGGAAGCGGCCGGAAGCTGTACCGCCAGAAAGGCACCGGCGAGGCGCGGGCGGGAAGCCGCCGGTCGCCAACCAGACGTGGGGGAGGTATTATTTTCGGGCCGAAGCCGCGGGACTATCGTCAGGACACGCCAAAGAAGATGCGCCGTCTGGCCCTGAAGTGCGTCCTCTCAGCCAAGGCCAAGGACGAAGCGTTAAAAGTGGTACAGGAATTGAAAGTTGAACCAAAGACGAAGTACATGGCACAGATTCTCAATGCCCTCGGTGCCGACTCCTCAGCACTGGTGGTGACTTCCGGGCCGGAGGAGCATGTGATAAAAGCCGCGCGTAATATTCAGGGAATCAAGACCATGCCGGTCAATATGCTCAATGTGCTTGACATCCTCTCCCACAAGATGCTATTGATGACGGTGTCCGCAGTTCGCCATGCCGAAGAACTCTGGGGCGGAAAAGCGGCGGAAGAGGCTGAAGATGCATCTGTTTGACGTTTTAAAACGTCCACTGGTGACGGAGAAAAATACCATACTGCAGGCGCAGAATAAATACGCTTTTGAAGTGGTCAAAGAGGCGACCAAGCCTCAGATAAAGCAGGCTGTGGAAAAAGCGTTTCGAGTGAAAGTGGTTGATGTGAATGTGGTAAAGGTCGCCGGGAAAACAAAAAAGGTAGGCCGACGCTTGTATAACACCCCACCCTGGAAAAAAGCGCTTGTCACCTTAAGAGCCGGTGATAAAATAGAATTCTTTGAAGGTGTTTAGAACGGAAAAAGGGGGATATTAAGTGGGCATCAAGGTATTTCGTCCAACCTCGCCCGGCAGGCGGGGAATGAGCGGCCACACATTTGAAGAGATAACCAAGGATAAGCCGGAAAAATCGCTGGTCGTGTCGCTGAAGAAGCAAGCTGGGCGCAACAACCGGGGTATAATCACCGTTCGCCACCGGGGTGGTGGTGCCAAACGTAAACTCCGCGTGCTCGACTTCAAGCGGGATAAAGCCGATGTGCCGGGCAGAGTGGCGGCGATTGAGTATGACCCGAACCGCTCCGCACGAATTGCGCTCATCTACTACGCTGACGGCGATAAGCGGTATATCCTCGCCCCGATTGGGCTGAACATCGGTGATACGGTCGTGTCGGGTCCGGATGCCGAAGTCAAACCGGGCAATGCGCTGCCGCTGAAATCCATCCCAAGCGGCACATTCATCCATAATATCGAGATGGAAAAGGGAAAGGGCGGACAGATGGTGCGCAGTGCCGGCACGGCGGCGCAGTTGATAGTCAGGGAAGGCGATTATGCCCTGATACGCATGCCCTCCGGTGAAATGCGACGAGTCCGCGGCGACTGCATGGCGACTATCGGGCAGGTGGGCAATGCTGACCACCAGGGCATCGCGCTTGGTAAGGCGGGGCGCAAACGTCTGATGGGCTGGCGGCCCGATGTGAGAGGCTCAGCTATGACGCCACGAGACCACCCTCATGGCGGTGGTGAAGGCAGATGCCCGATAGGGATGCCTGGGCCGAAGACACCATGGGGCAAACCGGCACTCGGCTACCGCACCCGCTCCCGTAAGCCAAAGGCGTCCGATAGGTTGATTGTAAAACGGAGAAAAGGCAAGTAGAGGTAATCAATGTCACGGTCGATAAAAAAGGGACCATATATTGATAAAAAATTGATGAAGAAGGTAGAGGCCGTTATCAGGTCAGGCCAGAAAGCGGTCATCAAAACCTGGTCACGTTCCTCCACCATACTGCCACAGATGGTGGGGCTGACCGTCGGCGTGCATGATGGCCGAAGGCATGTGCCCATCTTCATCACCGAGAATATGGTGGGGCACAAGCTTGGCGAGTTTGCCCTGACCCGGACTTTCCGCGGCCACACCTCCAAATCAGAGAGGACGAGCCAGGTAAAAAGTGCAGGCTAGTTACGGGTAAGGTATAAAAAATGCAGGTACGAGCTTTTGTCAAAGACACGGGGATATCAGCGCGCAAGGTACGCCCGTTAATTGATATGGTACGGGGCAAGAAGGTGGACGAAGCGCTGACATTGCTCAGGTTTGCTCCTTCACCAAATGCCCGGGCGGTGGCCAAGGTGGTGAAGTCAGCTGCGGCCAATGCGGAGAATAACTACCAGCTGACACCGTCAGATTTAAAAATCATCACCATTTATGCTAATGAGGCACCGAGGTTAAAACGGTTCCACCCCCGGTCGCGCGGTCGAATCAGCCCCGTGCGGAAGGACTCCAGCCACATAACGGTTATTGTTGCCGATGAGGAGGCATAATTGGGACGCAAGGTTCATCCGATAGGCTTTAGAATTGGCATCACACAGGACTGGCAGGCCAAATGGTACGCCGATACGCATTACGCTGAATCGCTGCAGGAAGACCTGAAGCTGCGGCAGGCAATCCAGTCCAAGTATGCGGACGCTGCAATCTCCCTTGTGGAAATTGACCGTCAGGCGAAAGAGGTGTCGATGACCATCCATACCGCCCGTCCCGGTATCGTCATCGGGCGGGGTGGACAGCGCGTTGATGAGCTGAGCGCTTACCTGGAAAAACTCGTCGGCAAGAGGGTCCGCCTGAATATCCAGGAAATCCGCCAGCCGGAACTGGATGCCCTGCTCGTTGCCCGAACGATTGCCGAGCAAATTCAGCGCCGCATCGCCTACCGGAGGGCGATGAAACAGGCGATTTTCCGCACCATGCAGGCGGGCGCCAAGGGAATAAGGGTCAGCTGCTCCGGTCGGCTGGGTGATGCTGAAATCGCACGCCGCCTGACAATGCACGAGGGGCGGGTCCCCCTGCATACGCTGCGGGCCGATATCGATTACGGTTTTACCGAAGCACACACCACCATGGGAAGGACTGGCGTTAAGGTATGGATATTCAAAGGTGAAGTCCTTCCTGAGCTAAAAGAACTGGCCGTTGAAGCCATGCCTGCAGAAATAGCGGTCAGCGCTGGCGCTGTTGCCGAACCGCCTGCTGTCGCCCAACCGGAGGCGGAGATGGCCGAGCCCGCCGCCAAGGTAACCGCTGAAGCCGTAGAGGAAACCCCGGTGAAAGCGGAAGCCGTTATCGAAGAAAAAGCGGTAGAGGCACCGGCTAAACCGGCCCGAAGGAGAAAAGCAGTCGCGACCGCTGTGGAGAAACCGGCTGAGACCAAAGTGGCGGAGGCGGTTGCGGTTACTGCTGAAGAGAAACCGGCAACCAGACGAAGAGCCAGAGCCGCTAAGCCCGCCAAAACGGAAGAGGCTGTCGCCACGGAAACCACCGAGGCGGTTGCCAAAAAGAAGACTGAGAAAAAACCGGCGAAGGCGACCGCGAAACGAAGTCGCAAGACGAAAAAAGCCAGCGGCACTGTCGCTAAGGCAGAAGCGGCCAGCGTAACCGACAAGGAGAAAGATGCTGCAACCAAAACGGGTTAAATTTCGTAAAAGCCATAAAGGACACCGCCGAGGGAGTGCCCAGGCAGGCAATACCACGACCTTCGGTGATTACGGCCTGCAGGCACTGGAGTCGGCCTGGGTCACGGCAGCACAGATTGAGGCGGCGAGGCGTGCCATTACCCGTTATATCCGCCGTGGCGGTAAAGTCTGGATACGCGTTTTCCCGGATAAGCCAGTCACCAAGAAGCCGGCGGAGACCCGTATGGGAAGCGGCAAGGGCAATCCCGACCACTGGGTAGCCGTGGTTAAACCGGGGAGAATGTTATTTGAACTGGCAGGCGTTGGTGAAAAAACCGCCAAGGAAGCGATACGCCTAGCCTCGTACAAGCTCCCGCTTGCCACCAGGTTCGTGACACGGGAGACGAGTGCTGCTCCTTAATGATGAATATTTAAAGGAAATGACCGATGGTTAGGGTTGATGAATTCAGGGCACTGAGCACGGAAGACCTGAAAAAGCAACTGGAAGATTCAAAGCAGGAACTGTTTAACCTGCGCTTCCGGCTGGCCACAAGGCAGCTGGTGAACCATCGCGAGCTGCCCATGGTGAAAAAAAGGATTGCCCGTATCAGAACCATACTGAGAGAAAGAGAACTGGAGATAAGGTAGCGTCATGGAAGAGAAACGCAAAACCAGAACTGGACGTGTGGTTAATAACCACATGGACAAGACGGTGATAGTCGTCGTCAATACGCTAAAACGCTTTCCGAAGTACCGCAAGACCATCACCTTGGAGACCAAATATATGGCTCATGATGAAAAAAAGGAGTGCCGGATAGGAGATGTGGTCAGGATTGTGGAGACCCGGCCGCTTTCCCGAAACAAGCACTGGCGTGTTGCCGAGATAATCACCAAAGGAGAGGCCATCGAGGTTAAACCGCAGGAAATATCGTAACCGCTAGGATTTAAGACCATGATTCAGCAGTACACCAGATTAAGAGCCGCAGACAACACCGGAGCCCGGGAAATCATGTGCATCAACGTGCTTGGTGGCTCGAGGAGGAGGTATGCTCGGGTCGGTGATGTCATCGTCGCCTCGGTGAAAAAGGCCATTCCGGGTGCCGCCACGAAAAAGGGCGACGTGGTGCGGGCGGTGGTGGTGCGCACCACCCAGTCCTACCGGCGCCTCGATGGCTCCTACATCAGGTTTGACGAAAACGCAGCGGTAATCCTGACCGATAAAAACAACCCCAAGGGAACCCGAATCTTCGGACCGGTAGCCCGAGAACTGAGGGACAAGGATTTTACCAAGATAATTTCTCTGGCGCCGGAAGTCCTTTGAAGGCGAGCGATAATGAAAATAAGGAAGAATGACACCGTGCTGGTAATCGCCGGCAAGGATAGAGGGAAAAAAGGGAAGGTGCGCTTTGCCTATCCCAAGAAGAACCGTATCCTCGTGGAAGGGATTAACTTCATCAAGAAACACTCCCGGGCACGGGGACAGGTCAGGCAGGCCGGCATCATTGACCTGGAGGCACCGCTCGATGTCTCCAACGTCATGTTGCTGTGTGCAAAGTGCAATCGCCCTACCCGTGTGGGCTTCACCTCCCTCGAGGATGGAAGAAAGGTAAGAATTTGCCGCAAGTGCAAAGAGGTGATTGATTAAATGGTACGGCTGAAGGAGAGATACCAGAAAGAAGTGGTACCTGCCCTGATGGAGCGCTACAGCTACCATAACATCATGGAAATACCACGCCTGATAAAAGTGGTGCTCAATATCGGCCTCGGTGAGGCGATTCAGAATGCCAAAGCCCTGGAATCGGCCGAATCTGACCTAGCCGCCATTACCGGGCAGCATCCGGTAATCACCCGTGCCCGGAGGTCAATCGCCGCCTTCCGGCTGCGGGCCGGGATGCCCATCGGTATAAAGGTAACCCTGCGTGGTGAACGGATGTATCAATTCCTGGACAAGCTGATAAACGCGGTTCTGCCTCGGGTGCGGGAGTTCTCTGGAGTGTCGCCAAAGGCATTTGACGGCCGGGGCAATTATACCCTTGGCCTCAAAGAGCAAATTGCATTTCCGGAAATAGACTACGATAAGATAGAAAAGCTGCGTGGTCTGGAAATAGGAATCAACACCACGGCAAAAACGGATGAGGAAGGCAGACATCTTCTCGAGCTGCTCGGCATGCCTTTTGCCAAGGACGGAACGGAGTAGGAATGGCAAAGAAAGCAAAGATAATTAAAGCTAGTAGGCCGGCCAAATTCAAGGTGCAGCAGCACAACCGCTGCCATCTGTGCGGGAGGCCACGGGCCTATATCCGCCAGTTTGGCCTGTGCCGAATCTGTTTTCGCCGGCTGGCGCTGGCCGGTCAGCTTCCGGGAGTGAGAAAATCAAGCTGGTAAAGAAACCGAGAGGATAAGATGACTGTTTCTGACCCAATTGCCGATATGTTAACCAGAATACGGAACGCCATCATGGCCAAGCATGAGCAGGTGCTGGTGCCATCGTCACGGCTGAAACTCTCTATCGCCCGCATCCTGAAGGAAGAGGGTTTCATCATCGATTATGAGGTGGTGCGGGGCAAGCCGCAGCGGGTGATTAAAATCCAGCTGAAATACCATGACCATAACCAGCCGGCGATCACCGGAATGAAGCGGGTGAGCAAACCCGGTCTGAAGGTCTATGTGAAGGGAAAGGAGATACCCCGCGTCTTTGGCGGACTGGGCATTGCCATCGTCTCCACACCTAAAGGGGTGAGAACCGGCCATCAGGCCTGGCGACAGGGAATCGGGGGGGAACTGCTTTGCTTTGTCTGGTAATCAGAAAACGGAGCGACATCGCATGTCAAGAATAGGACGGATGCCAATCGCCATACCCTCAGGGGTAACGGTAACCATTGCCGAAAACCGGGTGAAAGTGACCGGCCCGAAAGGCGAGCTCAGCCGAACCATCAACCCGGAGATGTCCGTCGCCCAGCAGGATAATAAGCTGATAGTCGGCCGCCCCGGTGACGACCCGGAATATCGTTCCCAGCACGGGCTGACACGGAGTCTCATCAATAATATGGTGGCCGGCGTGAGCAAAGGCTTTGAAAAACACCTGGAAATCGTAGGGGTGGGCTACCGGGCGGAGAAAGCCGGGGAAAAGCTGGTGCTCCGCGTTGGCTATTCACACCCCGTGGAGATGGTGCCGCTGCCCGGCATCACCTTCTCGGTTGAGGGAAACAACCGTATCCGGGTTGCCGGAATAGATAAAGAAGCAGTGGGTGAGATGGCAGCCAGAATCAGGAAAATTCACCCTCCGGACGCCTATAAAGGCAAAGGCATCAGATATGCCGGAGAAATAGTACACCTCAAGCCGGGCAAGGCCGGCAAGGTAATCGGAAAGAAATAGCCATGGCTAAAAAAACAACGAGAGCCGCACGGCAAGGAAGACACCAGAGAGTAAGGATGAAGATAAAGGGCACACCGAGCAAGCCCCGATTTTGTGTCTTCCGCAGCCTGAACCATATTTACGCACAGATCATTGATGACACAAAGGGGCATACCCTGGTGGCTGCCTCTTCCCTTGACCCGGAAACCAGAGCTCAGACGAATGGCAAAACGAGAGCCGGCCAAGCGGAGCTGGTTGGCAATGCCATCGCTAAAAAAGCTTTGAGCCAGGGTATTAAAGAGGTTGCCTTCGACCGGGGTGGCTATAAGTACCACGGAAGGGTCAAGGCCCTGGCTGAAGCCGCCCGGCAAATCGGTTTGAAATTTTAAAGGAATGTCGAAATGGCCGAACAATTTGAGCAAAAAACTAGCCGAATAGACGCTGCTGACCTGGTCCTGAATGACCGCCTCATGTATATCAACCGGGTGGCCAAGGTTATGAAAGGCGGGAAACGCCTCAGGTTCAGTGCACTGGTGGTCACCGGTGACGGTAAGGGTCACGTTGGACTGGGGATCGGCAAAGCCAATGAGGTTCCGGTGGCGATAAGCAAGGGCGGTGCCGCCGCGAAGAAGAACCTGATCAGTGTGTCCATGGACGGGAGCACCATACCGCATGAAATCATCGCTGAGTATGGCGCCGCCAAGGTGATGCTCAAACCAGCCGCGCCCGGCACCGGTGTCATTGCCGGCGGCAGCGTTCGTGCCGTGCTCGAGGCCTGCGGCATCAAGGACATTCTGACCAAGTCCCTGGGCAGCGACAGCCATATCAACGTGGCCAAGGCAACGCTGCTTGGCCTCAGCCAGCTAAGGAACCCGAAAGAAGAAATTGCCCGGCGCAAAACAAAGGTCAGTGAAGGTGAGGCGGAATCAGGTGGCTAAACTGCGCATTACCTGGGTGAAAAGCGGTATTGGCTATAATAAATCGCAGAAGCGCACGCTGGCAGCACTCGGTTTTCACCGGCTGAACCAGAGCGTCGTTCATGATGACTCCATGTCCCTGCGGGGCATGATAAATAAAGTAAGACATCTCGTCAGGGTGGAGGAAGCAAGTGAGACAGGATAACATCGCGCCACCAGCGGGGGCCAAGAAAGCACGAAAGAGAGTGGGACGTGGTGACGCCAGTGGCCACGGCAACTCTTCCGGGCGTGGCCGAAGCGGTCAGAAGTCACGCAGTGGCAGCCATATACACCTGTACTTTGAAGGCGGGCAACTGCCGCTGATCAAACGCCTGCCCCAGAAGCGCGGCTTTACCAATATCTTCCGCAAAGAGTACAGCGTCGTCAATGTGGATAAGCTGAATATATTCGAGGAGGGCAGCGAGGTCACTCCCGAAAAGCTGCACGCGGCCGGTCTGGTGAAAAATTTGCAGCATCCGGTGAAAATTCTGGCCAATGGCGAGGTCGGCCACGCGGTTACCGTTAAGGCAAACAAGTTTTCCGCGGCGGCGAAGGCCAAGATAGAGGCTGCCGGAGGCAAGGTCGAGGAGGTGGAGTATGCGGTCCAGAACAAGTAAGCCGCGCCTGCTCCAGGCAATGCTGGATGCTTTCAGCCTGCCTGACCTGAGACGCCGTATCCTCATCACCGTCGGCATTCTGGTCATCTTCCGCTTTGTTGCCCACGTGCCCGTTCCGGGTGTGGACCAGAACGCTTTGCAGACACTGTTTGAACGCAATGCCCTGCTCGGTATGCTGGATATGTTCAGCGGCGGCGCCATGCGACGGCTCAGCGTGGCAGCGATGGGTGTTTATCCGTACATTACTGCCTCAATTATCATGATGCTGCTCGTACCGGTAATACCACGCCTCAACGCCCTCTCGCGTGAGGGTGAAGCGGGGAGAAACAAGATAAACCTCATCACCCACTGGATGGTGGTGCCACTGGCCGCCATTCAGGGCTACGGCCAGCTCGTCTACCTGCAGCGCCAGGGGGTGCTTGCCAGCACCGACTCCCTGTCAATGTCGGCGATGGTGCTGTCCATGGTGGCCGGCACCATGTTCCTGGTATGGCTCGGCGAACTGATTACGGAATACGGCATCGGCAACGGCATATCAATCATCATTTTCGGCGGCATCGTTTCCCGCCTGCCGGAGATAATTGGGCAGGGTTTCCTGGCCAAGGAGAACTTTGTTGGTCTGTCCGCCTATGCGCTTATCACGGTTCTCACCATTATGGTTATTGTCATCTTCACCGAGGCACACCGCCGCATCCCGGTACAATACGCCAAGAGCGTCTTCCGCAGCGGGCGCATGTACCGCCAGTCCGGGGCCACCCATATTCCGCTCCGGGTGAACGCCGCCGGCATGATTCCGCTCATCTTCGCCATGTCCCTTGTCCTGTTCCCGGGAATCGTGGCCAGTTACTTTGTCAACCCGAACGAGCCAAACTTTGCCGACTGGGTTATGAAATTATTTAGCCCAAACACTGCCCTGCCCATGGGGCTGTTCTACTGGGGGCTTTACTTCGCCATGTCGGTTGCCTTCACTTTCTTTTACACCATGGTTATTTTTCAGCAGCAGGACCTGCCCGGAATCCTGCAGCGTCAGGGGGGGTTCATTCCGGGTATCCGACCGGGAAAAAACACCTCGAGCTACCTCAATGGCGTTATCAACCGCATCACCTGGGGTGGGGCCCTGTTCCTTGCCTGTGTGGCGGTCATGCCTTTCGTCGCCCAGCAGATAACCAATATCCAAGTGATACAGCTTTCCAGCCTGGGCCTGCTCATCATGGTGGGCGTGGTACTGGACACGATGAAACAGCTTGAAGCGCAGCTCGTAATGCGGCGCTATGAGGGCTTTATCAGGTAGGGGTAAACGTTGTATAATATTATTTTTGTGGGGGCACCAGGGGCCGGCAAGGGAACGCAGGCCTCGATGGTTGCGGAAAAATTGAATCTGGCCCATATTTCCTCCGGCGACCTGTTCCGCCAGGCGCTGGAGCAGGGAACAGAACTGGGAATGCAGGCGAAGAGCTATATGGAAAGGGGGATTCTGGTTCCTGACGAGATAACCATACAGATGGTCATGGAACGGCTGTCCGCACCTGACAGTGAGAACGGATTCATTCTGGATGGCTTCCCCCGCAACCTGCCGCAGGCGGAAGCGCTGGACAGTGCCCTGGGCGAGCAGGGAAAAACCATTTCTAAAGTTATTTACATCAGGGTATCGGAAGATGAACTGGTCAGCAGACTGAGCCGTCGCTGGCTTTGCCGGCAGTGCCAGGCAGTGTACAATACGGCTAACTCCCCTCCCAGAGTGAAGGGGAGATGCGACAAGTGCGGGGGTGCGCTCTACCAGCGCCCCGATGATAAGCCGGAAACGGTGAAGAAGCGGCTTGGCGTATATTTCGCCGAGACGGCACCGCTCATTGACTATTATCGCCGCCAGGGCAAGCTGCTGGAAATTGAAGGAGAAGGCAGCGTGGCAGAGGTGACACGAAAAATTGTGTCGGCCCTTCCTGAGGAGAAACTGGCCACTAGATGACGATTATTATTAAGACTGAAGAGGAAATCGCAGCCATGCGCCAGGCGGGCAGAATCGTAGCGATGATATTAAAAAAAATGGTGGCACAAATCAGACCGGGGATGGAAACGAAAGAGCTGGATATCATAGCCGAGAAAGAGCTGGGGAAATGCGGTGCCAGGTCATCATTCAAGGGCTACCGCGGCTTCCCGGCCAATCTCTGCGTTTCCGTAAACGAAGAAATCGTGCACGGCATACCGGGAAAACGAGTGCTCCGCGAGGGTGACATCGTTTCCCTTGACTTCGGCGCTATTTACGATGGCTTCCAGGGTGATGCTGCGGTCACCGTTGGCGTGGGCCGGATAAGCAAAAAAGCTAAAGAGCTTATTGATGTCACCAGGGGTGCTTTAGAGGCAGGAATAAAAGCCGCTTATGCGGGAGCAAGGCTTGGCGCTATTTCATATGCTATTCAATATTATGTCGAGCTACAGAGACAGGGTTACAAGGTAATTCGTGAATATACAGGTCATGGCATTGGCCGCGATATGCATGAAGAGCCACTAATACCCAATTTCGGCCTGCCCGATTCGGGGCCGATACTGAAAAAGGGAATGACCCTTGCCCTCGAACCGATGGTGAGTATGGGCGACTGGCGCACCCGTGTTGGTGACGACCAGTGGACGGTACTGACGGCTGATGGCAGCCTTTCGGCACACTTCGAGCACACCATTGCCATTACCGACGGTGAACCGGAGGTGCTAACCAAAGAAGTATATGCCTAAGAAAGAGACGATTGAGGTTGAAGGAGCAGTATTGGAAGCGTTACCGAATGCCATGTTTCGTGTCGAGCTCGCCAATGGGCACGTCGTGCTGGCCCATATTTCCGGCAAGATACGAATGCACTACATTCGGGTCCTGCCCGGGGACAAGGTGCTGGTTGAGCTATCCCCATACGACCTCAATCGGGGGCGGATAGTCTATCGCTTTAAGTAAGGTTAGGGAACAGCATCATGAAAGTAAAAGCATCAGTGAAAGTACGCTGTGAAAAGTGCAAGGTGGTGAGACGGCAGGGGGTGGTCAGGGTCATCTGTTCCAACCCGAAGCATAAACAGCGCCAGGGATAAAATGAGGTAAGGAGGCAGCAGGATGGCACGAATTGCTGGAGTGGACATACCGAGAGATAAGCACGCCTGGGTATCTCTGCAGTATATTTATGGCATTGGCCCTCACCTGAGCCGCCGGATTCTGGCCCAGACCAAAATCAACCCGGACACCAAGGTGAGCGAACTCACCGAAGATGAGGTCAATCGTCTCCGCGAAGCTATTGATAAGCAATATAAAGTGGAAGGTGAACTCAGGCGCGAGGTTCAGATGAACATCAAACGCCTCATTGAAATCGGCAGCTACCGTGGCAGCCGGCATCGCTTTAATTTGCCGTCGCGGGGACAGCGTACCCGCACCAATGCCCGTGTCCGGCGTGGTGCACGCAAGACGGTAGCTGGCAGAGGCCAGAGAAGAAGCGTGGCTAAGAAATAATACATGAGGAGCAGCCTATGGCAGAACAACAACAACCGAAGAAGCGAGCGAGGACAAGGCGTCGGGAACGGAAGAGTGTCCCGGTAGGGAGAGCCTATATTCAGTCCACCTTTAACAATACCATCGTCACCCTTACTGACCCCGAGGGCAACGTGATTGCCTGGGGCAGTTCCGGGACTTCCGGTTTCAAGGGCTCTCGCAAGGGTACCCCCTATGCCGCCCAGATGGCAGCCCGCGAAGCGGTACGCAAGGCAATGATGCACGGCCTGCGCCAGGTGGAGGTCTACGTGAAAGGCCCGGGCAGTGGCCGTGAGGCCGCCATTCGTTCCCTGCAGAGTTCCGGCCTGTACATTACGGGTATCAAAGATGTCACCCCCATTCCCCATAACGGCTGCCGCCCGCCCAAAAGAAGACGAGTGTAGAAGAGAGGAAAAATGGCAAGATACACTGGCGCAGTATGTCGGATTTGCCGCCGCAGCGGCGAAAAGCTCTTCCTGAAGGGCGACCGGTGCTTTACCCCCAAGTGCAGCGTGGAGAAGCGCCCCAGGCCACCGGGACAGCCACTCCGCCGGCGGCCGAGAATATCCGACCGAGGCATGCAGCTGCGCGAGAAACAAAAAGCCCGCTATAGCTACGGCATACTGGAGCGGCAGTTCCACAGGCTGTTTGCCAGGGCGACAAGGCAAGCGGGGGTAACCGGCGATAATCTGCTCATCCTGCTGGAGAGGCGGCTGGACAACATCGTGTATCGCCTTGGCTTCTCTGACTCACGCAGCCAGGCGCGCCAGCTGGTTAGCCATGGCCATATTACGCTCAATGACCACCGGACTGATGCCCCTTCAGCACTGGTCAAAGAAGGAGATACCATTGGCTGGCGGAAAGAAAGCACCACATCAGAGTATTACAAACAGCTCGCCCAGACGATTGAATCCAAGACCGTGCCGGACTGGTTGAGTCTGGATAAGAAAAAAATGGTGGGGCAGGTGGTTTCTTTGCCCACACCTGAAGCCATCGAGGCCACGTTTGACGGCAAGACGATAGTGGAATACTACTCGCGATAAAGAGTAAGGAGGTAGAGGCTTTTGTCTCGTCTGATAATTCCGAGAATCGATTGTACCGAGAGTGCGGAGAACTTCGGCCGGTTCACCGTTGAGCCGCTGCAACGTGGCTTTGGCATTACGCTTGGTAATGCCCTGCGCCGTGTCTTACTGGGCTATCTCCCTGGTGCGGCGGTGGCGCAGGTCAGGATTGAAGGCATCAGGCATGAATTCACCACCATCCCTCACGCCAAGGAAGATGTCACCGAATTTTTACTCAACGTGAAGGCGATACGGATAAAGCCGCTTTCCGGTCAGCCCGGGAAAATGGTCCTGGATGTACAGGGAGAGGGCCAAGTTTGCGCCGCGGATATCAGGCCATCAACCGACTTTGAAATCGCCAATCCAGAGATTAAACTGATTACTCTTGATTCACCGGAAGCCAAACTCTATGTGGAGTTTGACATCGAACTGGGCGAGGGTTATCGGACCGCCGAGTCAACTGATAACATGCCGGTGGGGACAATACCCGTTGACGCCATCTTCTCCCCGATGCGCAAGGTAAATTTCACCACCGAGCCGGTTCATGTGGGCAGTGAGGCCAGCCACGAGCGACTGGTTATGGAAGTATGGACCGATGGCACGACGACTCCGGTTGATGCCATCAGCCGCGCCGCTGGTATCCTGGTCGAGCAGCTCAGCCCATTCGTCGAGTATGTCAAGGTATCTAAAATGAAAGCTGAAGAGCAACTCATCCGCCTCTCCATACCCGATGAAAAGTATAATATGCCCGTGGAGCAGCTGGACCTCTCGGTGCGGACAATGAACTGTCTCCGACGCGGCGGTATAGTCACAGTTGGCGAACTCATCAGCAAAAAACCGAAGGAACTTCTCCAGCTGCGCAACTTCGGCCAGAAATCGTTTCGCGAAATAGAGGATAAACTGAAGGAACTGGGGCTATCCCTCTCACCACAGCCCGGACTTACAGAAGAAGCAACGCCAGAAGCAGCGTCACCAGAAGAGACAGGCAAGGCAATAGACACGTCAAAAGAAAGCGAACCACAATCTGGAGAAGCAAAAGATGAGGCATAGTGTCGCGGGAAAGAAGTTAAGTCGGCCGACCGGTCACCGCCGAGCACTGTACCGCAATCTGGTGACCGACCTGCTCCGATACGAGAAAATCGTTACCACCGAGACCAAGGCGAAGGAAGTACGCAGCCTTGCCGAGAAGATGATTACTCTGGGCAAGGAAAGCGACCTGAACTCATTTCGTCGGGCGCTGTCATTCATTTATGACAAGGACGTGGCCGATAAGGTTTTTTCCGAACTGGCCAAACGATACGCCGAGCGACGCGGTGGTTAC
Organism: uncultured Dehalococcoidaceae bacterium; assembly: GCA_964545815.1. Taxonomy (GTDB): domain Bacteria; phylum Chloroflexota; class Dehalococcoidia; order Dehalococcoidales; family RBG-16-60-22; genus E44-bin89. The sequence goes on from CAZJGR010000007.1 coordinate 44,947, forward strand.
ACTCGCATTGTCAAGCTTGGCCCCAGACTGGGAGACAACGCTCCCATGGTGCAGCTTTCACTGGTCGAGTAACCACCGTCATTATTATAGCAATAAGGGGTTTTCAGCTTGGCAGAGCGCACCAAGATGGTATTGATTATGGAATATGACGGCACAAACTACTACGGTTTTCAGTTGCAGGCCAGCCAGCCCACCGTTCAGGGCGAGGTTGAGTCAGCTTTATTTAAGCTGACCGGAGAAAAGGTCCGCGTGCTGGCGGCCAGCCGCACTGACACCGGCGTTCACGCCCAGGAGCAGGTGGTGAGCTTCCGCACCACCTCATCGCTGTCAGAACATGCCTTTACTGGTGGCCTGAACCACTACCTTCCCAGCGATATTGCCGTGAGAGACGCCTTCCGGGTAAGCGATGCTTTCAACGTCCGCCGCAAGGCGGTGAGCCGGGAGTACCACTATCTGATATTAAATCGGGCCGTCCGCTCCCCCATCCAGCATCGCTTTGCCCATCATGTTCCGGGCCGGCTGGACATGACGGCGATGAACGAAGCCTGTCAGCACCTCATCGGCGAGCATGATTTTGCTTCATTCGCCACGGCCCTGGAAAGCCGGATAAAGAGCACCGTGCGCCATGTATACCAGGCTGATGTGATAAAGGAGGGCGACCTGATTACTTTCCGCATCATTGCCAATTCATTTCTGCCCCACCAGGTACGGAATACGGTCGGAGCACTCATCAGGGTTGGGCTGGGAAAGATGACAGCCGACGAATTTCGTAGTATATTAGAAGCGAGGACGCCCGGTCTGGCCGGGCCAACGGCCCCAGCCCACGGCTTGTGTCTGATGCGGGTGAATTACTCACATTCCTGGGAGGAACTGCGTAATTGAAAACCTACAGCACCAAAATCAAAGAGGTGGAACGCAAGTGGCACTTGATTGATGCTTCCGGCAAGACGCTGGGCAAGCTGGCCACGGAAGCCGCCGGTCTGCTCATGGGCAAACACAAGCCAACTTTCAGCCCCACCCTTGATACCGGCGACTACGTTATCGTGGTCAATGCCAAAAAAGTACAGGTTACCGGCAATAAGCTGCAGCAGAAGCATTACTACCGGCATTCCGGCTATCCCGGGGGATTCAGGAGCGTATCCCTGGAAAAAATGATGCAGGACAACCCCGAGCGGGTCGTTGAGCACGCCATCAAGGGTATGCTGCCACATACCAGACTTGGGGCGCAGATGCTGAAGAAACTCCGGGTTTATGATGGTGATTCGCACCCGCACTTCGCGCAGTTAACCCAATCAACAAGCACCGAATCCAAGACAGAAAAACAGAGGGTAAGCTAAATGCCAGCAAAACAATCCTATTTTCACGGTACGGGACGGAGAAAGACATCAGTCGCTCAGGTAAGAATTATGCCCGGTAACGGCGCCATAATCATCAATGGTGTGCCCTATGAGGAACTGTTCCCCAGTCTGGAACACCGCCGCGCCATACTGCAGCCGCTTCTGGTCACAGAAAGCCTGGACAAGTTCAATGCCATGGTCAAGGTAAATGGCGGCGGCGTCACCGGACAGAGCGGAGCTATCTCACTCGGCATTGCACGCGCTCTGGTGGAGGCGGATGAGAGCCTCAAGCCCGTCCTGCGCCAGAATGGATTGCTTACCCGCGACCCGCGGGTGAAAGAGCGAAAGAAACCCGGTCTCAGGCGGGCACGCAAAGCACCGCAGTACACCAAGCG
>CAZJGR010000008.1:0-36921 GCA_964545815.1 uncultured Dehalococcoidaceae bacterium
GCGGCTGCCTTCTAAGCAGCGGGTCGTGAGTTCGAATCTCACCAGGGACGCCATAAACCCAAATTTAGCTTCAAAATCGCCCAAAAACCGTCCTTTGGATTATGTCAAGTGTCACCTACTTCAGCGAGTTCCTACAGTTTTATAATGTCTCACCACTGCTCGCCTCCAGCCAGCTAGGGTAGAGATCCCTTTTACACTGACCCATTATAGTGCCCATTGCCTTCGTTGACTACATACAGTTTGCAACTCAAATTCAGACTTTACTAATTAAGGGATAAGTGCTATTATTCATTTTTGTTGGGGAAGTCAAGAGGTTAGTTAAATCGCTTTTGCGGATAGCATCAAGGAACGAGAATGAGTAGACAGTCGGTTGTTAGCTCTCCAGTGGGTAAATTTCAGCTGGATTCCCGTGGTTCAGCAATAGGCGCCGTCAGAATGAATCCAGAACTGGCCTATTCGGGCATTCCCGCGTTGCTCAAAAAGGTCATTGACCAGGAGAGTGAAGCAGCGTGGGATGAGATTCGGACAAAGATTGATTATATGTATTCCTGTTTGACCTATGCCCTCAGCGCGCTGGACAATGAGGTTGCGTTTTCCCGAGATGTAGTGGTGAGAGTGAAAAGAGGCCAGAAGCTGCTGTTTAAACCAAACATTATACACCCCGGCTGCATTGATTATGTTACCCATGGCCCAGGAACCGTAGCCGTTTGCACTCCCTGGTCATTCGTTGCCGCGCTGATGCGATGGTTCCATGATAAGCTGGGCATAACCTACCACCAGATGTCACTTGGAGAGGCAGGTACCACCATGTCAGCCACTGCCGCTGCTTACACACTGGCCCTCGCCGGAAAACAGGTTGTTACCACCGAAGCGGTGCTGGAAGGGAAGTGGGGAGCTGCCTACGGAGGGTGGGGGTTCTATTTCGTAAGAAGATACCTTGCGGATACCCATGCCTCAGACCACAGGGATGACCCGATGAAGGGGTATGAGGAGAGCATCATGGGTGTCTGTCTACCACCTGGCAGGGCTAGGGAAAAACTCATGGTATACGATATAAACCGGATTGCGGACGACGGTTCAAATGGGCGCGATGTGCCGGTAGCTCACGGCATCAACTTCAAATCGATTGCCCTTCATAAGGCGGTTATTGGCGGTGACCCCGGTAATCCCGAGGACTTGAAGGCCTGGCCTGGTTGCGTGCTGGTAAACGTGCCCAAACTCAAGATTCACAACCTGGAATTGCTTACCAGCGCCCTCAAGAACCTTGGCATCGGTCTCTATCCTATGGAGGCAAAAGTCAGTGACCATCAAGGCGGAACTCGGTGGAAGTACGCTCACCCTTACAAGCCAATTCCCAGCCTGAAATCAGGTATTCCACATACGGGGTGGGAGGCCGAAATAGATGAGGAGACAGGTATGCCCCGCCAGGATAAGAATGGAGAATTGCGGCTTAAAAAGACCGGAGGTCTGTCAGTCACGATGGCGGATATGCTTGAAGCCGTAAAAGGCCAAGACGTCTTGATGTTCCACGTGGTTGACGCCATCGAGCCCGCGAACCGCTTTCACACTGGGCCCATGGTTGTTCCGATACCTGAAGGCTATGCCTTTGCTGCCCAGGACCCGGTAGCGCTGGACCTGCTGTGCGCCCGCTATCTCTTCACCACGGTACCTATGGCGGAGGCGAAAGCAATACAGAAGAAGAAAAACCTGCCCACCAGCTTCCTGCAAAGGGTACCCATACCCAGGGCTGACAGACGTAACATTGTTACGGAGGAGGGATTTGATTCTCCCATCTCGCGATATATGGGATTCAAGCACTGCCAGGAAAGAGGCCTGGGTCAACAGGACTACCATGTGGTGGGCCGTGACGAGTGGCAGGGTGGCTCTCTTGCTTCTGTGGGAGGCCACTTGGGGCGGGTGAAGGCGGGCAAATTCTCCGAGTTGCTTACCAAAGAGATGTACTTCAGCGCGTTAATGCCCCTTTGGGACCTGCAGGCAACAACGTTAGCTTATGCTGAGGCAAACGATACGGTCACTGGTTCTAGCTATAAACCGGCAATACTACATGAGTTTGACGAGAATGGCGATGGCATCATTGACTTTGACGAAAAAGAAAGGGGTCGTAATCTTATTTTTATAGCGCATAGCTTGCGTTTGCCAGCGGCCAATGTCGACAATTTGGAGCGCTTGCGGATAAGGTTTCTATTGGCCACGGTACCGCTCCGGTGCACGAACAAGGAATGGAATACCATGGGGTATTATTTTAACCGTTGGACCGTGTTTTATTCGGCGGTAACCGCCGGCATGGAAATGGCACGGACGCCGCTTGAGAGGGCCGACCCTTTCGTGCCTGGCATGGTCTGGGGAAAGGGTAAGTGGCCGAGTATCCAATTTGCCCAGCACTGGCATATATGCACTCAGCTCTATGGCGGTGAGTTCCCCAATAGTTTTGATGTCATGATGTCACCATACGGACTTGCCTTTCAGTATGCCGACCTGAAGTGGAACCAAGGAACATATATTGGAGCGAGAACAGGTTCCGGTGGCGCCGATGAGCTCAGCCGATACCACAGAGATGTGGAACATGGAGCCAGCCTATTGCCCTTTACCCTGTATGTGCCTCCCGCATACGGAAAAGCCAGAGACAAGAACATTCCCAACGTTGAAGAGACTGACGACCCAGGCCTTATTTTCACAGCCAGCTTCAATGACGGGTGCGAAGTATGGCGAGAGCTCTCGCTTTTGAGTATCCCCTAGCGGCAGCACAGCCTAAGAGCACGACTGGTAGTCAGATGAGGAAAAGAAGGAGCTAGTTTATTCCATCTTTTTCCTTAGTATCATGATAACTGCTGCCAAAATGGCATAAAAGCCGGCAACGGCAAACATGGCAGGGTATGCCATAGGCGGTGTCTGAGCACCAAACAGTGCTCCACGTACAATACCCATCGCAAGGCTACCGAACCCCATTACTAATGCACAAATCCACAGAATCCATACCATTATTGTTGCTAGAGCTTTGAATATATCCGGCATTTTCTCCCTCCTTTTAGCTTCTACTTTATGCAAACATTATAACACGCGGGTCAAGCATTTGCCACCTTGCTCTTGAGGCTGGCTAACACGGGCTTCGGAAAGGCCGAGAACTAACATCAGCCGATGATTCCCCTTAAGTTTAGCGCTCTGTGAGGGAAAGCCTTTTTCGCGAGGACGCTCACGGGTAACAATTGTCCAACATGTTATGGGTGCTTACCCGCCCTTGACGCATCCTAAAGCAGGTGGTAGTATTCTGCCTACACACAACCCGTACAAAAAGACACTGTTGGGCAGCCGGGCTTTCTAGGGCTGGAAAAACCGAGACCCTACACCGCGATATGAAACACAATGCCGCGAAGGGCTGAGCACACGTTTTCAAGCCTGGGTGCGGCACAAGAACTGCCTGTAAGGAGGACCGCAATGCGTCTGGAAGGGAAAACTGCGATTATCGTGGGCGCCGGCCAGAGCCCGGGTGAAGGGATGGGCAATGGCCGTGCCACGGCACTGCGTTTCGCGCAGGAGGGTGCCAAGGTCATGGCCGTCGACCGTGACCTCAACTCGGCTGAGGAGACGGTGCTGATGGTCAAGAAGGAGGGCGGTGAATGCTTCGCCTTCGAAGCTGACGTCACTAAAGAAGCCACGCTTGCCGCGGCAATAGCGGCGGCACATAAGCGCTGGGGCCGCATCGACATCCTGCACTACAATGTCGGGGTCAGCATTGCTGGCGGCGATACGATGCTGCTCGACTTTACCGAAGAGGCTTTCGACCGCATCAGCGCAATCAACCTCCGTGGCGCCATCATGGCTTGCAAGCACGTCATCCCCATTATGCGACAGCAGCGCGCTGGCGCAATCATCATGATTTCATCCCTTGCGGCACTGGAGAAATATCCATACGTCGCGTACAAGGCGACGAAGGCAGCCATGATTGCATTCACCAAACAGGTGGCGATCCAGAACGCAGAGTACGGCATTCGTGCCAACGTAATCCTGCCCGGTCTGATGAACACCCCGATGGCTATCGAACCGCGCGTCCGGGTGAGTGGCAAGAGCCGCGCCCAGGTTGTAGCGGAGCGTGATGCCCGCGTGCCGCTGCGCCACAAGATGGGCACCGCCTGGGACGTAGCCAATGCTGCCCTTTTCCTCGCCTCCGATGAAGCTAATTTTATCACCGGCGTGGCCCTCCCCGTCGACGGCGGTGGCGCAATCAATATCGGCTGAGTTAACGACCACCAATCCCAACAAGGGAGCACGCATAAAGTCTCCCTTTCGTGAGAGACAGAAGTCAGACTGTGCATGCGTCGCGAGATTGTGCCGTAGTCGCTTTTGTCCAGATTGTTATGTTTCCGGCATAAGAGGCATCAGCTTTTTCTCCTCTTCCTCAATTCTCATTAAAGCTGACAACCCTGTTCCGAAGGTTGGTGCCCCACCTGGTATTATCGTCGTTTCAATCGCTTCAAGGAGCTCTTGTTTTGTGGCTCCGAGTATCAATGCCCTCTTGGCGTGCAAATACACGGCGTTTTCTTGCCCCCTGAATGCAAGAATAGCTATGGCAATTAACTCCCTCGTCTTTGCTGCCAGAGCTTTCCCATTGGTTAGCCCCCTCTCATATAGATTGTTATAAGATTCCATGAAATCGACGTCTTTATCGACCATGTAAACCCATGTTGGGTGCATGTAACCCCTTTCTTTCTTCATCTTGTTAATAAGTTTTTGCTTTTTCCCCTGTTTGTTCTCGCCAACCATTTTATATCTCCTATTTGTATTTTCATCCACCCGCTGCTCTAATCATAACACTGAGTGACATATTTAGGTACAGCCCAGATAACAATGCAGTGATGATTTTGGCATCCTTGAGATGTCATCGACGGGCACGAAAACTGACTGATGACTCGCTTTGTCTACTATTTCACCATACATTTTAGCTATTAACTTCCTGGTAGTATGGCCGATGCTGAAATATCTTGTTTTTGCTTGAAAGACCGGCTGCTTTGTAAAAAACGGGAGAGTTACCCTTTGAATGAGGAGTAACCCTCCCGCCTCTTCGCTGGAAAATTTCAAGGCCGCCTATGCGACTTTTATTTCTTGGTTGGCTTGCTCGGCTTCTTAACTCCGCTCGTCGAGACTTCCGTTATCGGTCTTATGTCAATGGCCTGTAGTCCCTTGGTGCCTATACCAACCTTAAACCGGGCGTTCTGCCCCTGCGCCAGCAATTCAAAGGCATCACCGTAAACATAGCTTCGGTGAAAGAACACCTCGTGCCCACCGGAGCACTTAATAAATCCAAACCCCCGGCTTTTCACTAACCGCGATATTACACCGGTTGACACCATATTTCCCTCCCTGAGGTGATGTTTTTTTTAGCAAACATCAGCCTCTTAGTTACGCGCCGGGCTCGCCGGACGATGGAATTGCCCCGAAATAACATGTCGCTGCCGCGTGAAGGAAGGGATATCAAGCTCACCCTCCTGCAAACCCTTAAGAAGCCGCACCGTTTCCTTCTCCCGGGCTATGCCAGCCATCGTTTCTCCAGCCGCAAAGCCAGTAGCGATGAGGGTTAAGCGTACGTCTTGGCCCATATTGGGGTCAAGGACGACGCCGAAGATAACGTTTGCCTCAGGGTCAACCGCCTGTTTAATAACATCAGCCGCAGCATTAACCTCAAACAAGGTAAGGTCACTGCCGGAAACGTTGAACACCACCCCTTTCGCCCCTTGCACAGAGACATCTAACAGCGGGCTGGCTAAGGCCTGTTTGGCAGCATCAGTAGCACGATTTTGCCCAGTCCCCCGGCCGATGGACATCCACGCTGGGCCGGCGTCCTTCATTATCGCTTTAATATCCGCAAAGTCTAGGTTAATGAGTCCGGGCACGGTAATCACCTCGGAAATTGCCATTACGCCCTGATGAAGTGCCTCATCAGCCAGCCGGAAAGCGTTATCAACGCTCGTCTTATGGTCGCAGAGCTCAAGCAAGCGGTCATTAGGGATGATAATCAGGGTATCTACCGCGCCAATGAGACCGTTAATCCCCTCCTCAGCAACTTTACTGCGGTGAGTGCCCTCAAAGTAGAAAGGCTTGGTGACCACAGCTATGGTAAGAGCACCGCTTTGTTTGGCAATCTCAGCCACCAAGGGTGCTGCCCCAGTGCCTGTACCACCACCCATGCCAGCGGTGACGAACACCATATCAGCACCGCTGACAACTTTTTTAATCTCATCACGGCTCTCTTCAGCCGCCTTCCGACCTATGTTATGGTCACCACCAGCACCGAGACCGCGGGTAAGCCGCTCACCGAGCTGGATACGGATTGACGCTTCGGTAATCTCCAGGTGCTGGGCATCAGTGTTCATAGCAATGAATTCAACACCTCTGATTTGCTCACGAACCATCCGGGTGATGGCGTTGCTGCCTGACCCCCCCAGACCAATAACCTTAATCTTTGCCGGACTAGGCACAAAACCTGTTTTAGACATCTATTTCCTCCTTTTCCAATCTCTTAACGAAAGAGCCCGAAAATTCTGGCGACAAAACGCCGCAACCCGCTTTCTCTTATCCGCGGGGTTTGTCTGGTCTTATTCTTCAGTTGCCACAGAAGCAGGCCAGTGCCAGTAGCATAAGCTGGGTCCTGCAAAGCATCCGAGACGCCGTCAAGTCTGACCGGGACGCCAATTCTCACCGGAAGATGAGTTACCGTTTCGGCAAGTTCAGCAATGCCGGGAAGATTGGCGCCACCACCGGTGAGCACCAGGCCTGAAGGAATGAGCTTGGGATAGTCCGTTAGTGGCAGCTCCATTACTATGAGCCGCAACAGTTCCTCAACACGCACCCGAATGATTTCCGACAGCTCATTATAGGATATACTATGACCGTCCTGGGTCAGGGTTCTATCATCCTCGTTACTACCGTTGTCAGGTGTGGCTACATTGCCATACCTCTTCTTCATTTCCTCAGCTAACTCATAGGAAAGCCCCAGGCCAATAGAAATATCCCGTGTAACCTGATATCCCGCCACCGGCAGGACAGAAGTATAATAAATGGTACTGTCTTTAAAAACGGCGATGTCGGTAGTGCCGCCGCCGATGTCAGCCAGCATAACACCATCCTGTTCCTCCTCCGGGGTAAGAACGGCTTCACCACTGGCTAACGGCTCTAGAACCAAGTCTTCAACGTCAATGCCAACGCTTCGTATGCACTTGGTCAGGTTCTGGATGGAGGTTATCGCCGCGGTTATGACGTGTGTCTCCACATCCAGGCGGAAGCCATGCATGCCAACGGGGTTTTTGACTCCTTCCTGGCCATCGATCTTATAAGTTCTGGGGATGATGTGAAGCAGCTTGCTTTCGCTGGGAATTCTGACACTACGAGCGACCTCCAGGACTCGCTTTAAGTCTTCAGTGCGCACCAACTGGTCTTGTCGGGTGATGGCAATGGCTCCCTGGCTATTTGACGAGGTAATGTGCCGACCAGTGATGCCAACACAGGCTGATTCTAACCGGTAACCGGCGATTTGCTCCGCCTTCCGCACCGATTTGCGGATTGACTCTCTAGCTTCGTTAACATTGACTACCAGTCCTTTGTGTATCCCCTGTGATGGAGCAATGCCAACCCCCAAGATACGAAGCCCGTCAATACCACCGCTATCGGCCATGATGGTGCATACCTTAGTCGTGCCAACGTCAATGGCACCAAATTTGGTCCTTTTCATATTCTTTTCTTTCCTCCAAGCAACGCCAAAGGCGTCACTTAACTTTATTACGATAATGAATATTCCACTTGCTGGCCATAGCATTAACGTAGTCCCGCACCTCAGGGTTCGGTGCCTGATGAAGCTCGGCCAGAAAGCCGTGGAGTAGTTCACTACCGCTCATCCCAGGAGAAAACTCCTGTGGTCCGGGCAGGTTGATGTAAACTATCTCCGTCATCAGTTTTTGATACTCTATTGATGTTCCCATGACCAATACCTCCAAAAATTATTACCGCTGCCATAAATCCTAATCCGTGCCAGAAACCTCCGTCAATTTTTGTCCTTTATGGTTCCAGTCGCTGATGGTTAATTCCATAACTATTCCAAATTATTATTTCCACCTAATGAAGAACTGTGGAAATGCTCTTGATGTTGAGGAATGTTTCCCATATAATTAGGGTAAATAACGGTGACAGTACCATGACCGGTGAAAAAAGCCGAAAGCGTTTGCCGCCTTACATTTCATATCGAACTTTCCAGAATTTTATTATCCGATTACAACAGCAGGTTCCAGCCCGGATTGACCGCAGTTACTGGGGGGGGATGTTATCCGGCAGCACTGGCACTCAGCTGATGGCCGCGTTGCGCTTTCTCGACCTCATAGACAACAGTGGTAAACCGACAAACGAGCTAAGGCTGCTTGCGTCGACTAAAGGTGAGCAACAGGCAGAGTCGCTCAGGGAACTAACTTCTGAGGCTTATAGATTTGTGTTGCAGAGCTCACTGGACCTGCAAAATGCCACTTACGCCCAGCTTGAAGAAGTCTTCCACGGCAACTTTCAGTTGACGCCCGATGTTTGCCGCAAGTGCATCAAGTTCTTTATTTCGCTGGCCAATGACGCCAAAATGCCGCTGTCACCATTTATGACCAAACGGTTCAGGCGGGCCCACGTCAGCGCTGGAAGTGCCGGAGTCAGAAACGTCACCAAAAGAGCCGGGCGCAGGATAAATCAGAACGTAATAATTCCACATAACCTGGAGAAAATTCCAGAAGATATGTCTTGGCACACAATGCTGCTGGATAAATTCCCCACCTTTGACCCGAACTGGAATGACGAGGTCAAAGTAAAGTGGTTTATAGCCTTTGACGAATTGCTTAAACGCTACCCCAAAAAATGGGGTAGCAGCTCTGAAGAGTAGTTACTCCTCTTGAAAAAACAAATCTACGAGCTGGCCAACCTGTATGGTGTACAGACATCCTATCGCGATGTCGCCGGCTTACGTCACCGGGCATCAGAAGAAAGCCTGCTCGCGGTGCTGAAAGCGCTGGGAGCTCCCATTGCCTCCCCGCTCGACCTTCCCGCAGCGTTACGGGAGCGAAGACAGGCCCTTTGCCGGCGAATACTGGAACCGGTAACCGTTCTCTGGACGAGAGAACGTCCCGCGGTTAAGGTACAGCTTCCCCAAAGCGTGGCTGAAGCGGCTCTGGTCGGTTATCTGGAGATGGAGAGCGGTGAGCGCCGGGTATGGAGATGGTCCGGAGCGGCACTGCCCGCCCTGCAGAGCCTAAATATAGAGGGAACAGCCTACGTAACGAAAAATATCCTTTTTCCGGAAGGGCTTGCTCCAGGGTATCACCGCTTCAGACTGGAAGCGAGGGACAGGACCGGAGAGACACTTATCATCGCCGCCCCGAGCCAAGCCTATAGCCCACCAAATGAACGGGCAGGTCGCCTGTGGGGTGTTTTCCTGCCACTATATGCCCTGAACACCGGAGAGAGCTGGGGAAGCGGTGAATTCACCGACTTAGAGGCGTTAATGGAATGGGTCGCCTCAGCGGGCGGAAATATAGTGACAACACTCCCGTTATTGCCCGCTTATCTTGACCATCCCTTTGAGCCAAGCCCTTATATCCCGGTAAGCCGACGGCTGTGGAATGAATTCTATCTGAATATAAACAAAATCCCTGATTTAGGTGGCTGTGCGCCGGCGCAGACGATGCTGGCATCCCAGTCTTTCCAGGAAGAAATCAATGCTCTGCGTCGCTCACCACTGATAGATTATCCCCGCCAGATGGCACTGAAAAGACATGTACTGGAAGAATTATGTCGTTGCCTGTTTGCCGATAAATCTGACCGTCTTGAGGCCCTGCAACGTTTTGTGAAAAGCAAGCCAGTAGTTGAGGACTATGCTCGTTTTAGAGCGGTGCGGGAAAAACAGCAGCTCCCGTGGCGCCAGTGGCCGCAGCCCCTTCGTGACGGCGTTATCAATAGCGGAGATTACGATGAAGAGGCAAAGCGCTATCATATTTATGCCCAGTGGCTGGCACACGGACAGGTCCAGGCGCTTTACGAAAAATCTCGCCGGAATGGCCTGATGTTGTACCTGGATTTACCCCTGGGAGTCCATCCTGATGGCTATGACGCCTGGCGTGAGCGCAGTGTCTTCGGCCTGGATGCCTCAACGGGGGCACCGCCGGATACCGTCTTCACCAAAGGACAGGACTGGCAATTCCCTCCCCTGCACCCGGAAAATATCAGGGAGCAGAGGTACCGATACACCATCGCTTATCTCAGACACCACCTTCAGTATGCAGGCATTCTCCGGGTTGACCATGTGATGGGTTTTCACCGTCTATTCTGGATTCCAAGCGGACTGGATACCAGCCAGGGGGTCTACGTGCGCTATCGGGCCGAAGAGTTCTACGCGATTCTGGCCCTTGAGTCCCAGCGGAGCCAGACGATAATTGTCGGTGAAGACCTGGGCACGGTGCCTCCTTATGTCAGACCGGCGATGCGCCGTCACGGTCTTCATCGCATGTATGTGTTGCATTACGAACTCGCCTCCAGTGTGCCAAAGCTGCCCAAGGAGATCTCGCGAAATATGGTAGCCAGCCTTAACACCCACGATATGCCCCCGTTTGCATCTCTCTGGCAGGCCCTGGACATCGCCGAACGGCGCAACCTGGGGCTGCTGGACAGAGCCCAGGCACAGGCCGAGAGGAGAAACCGTCGCCACATCAAGGAAACCCTCATGGCTCTTTTATGGGGAAAAGGCCTGGTTAAGAAGGTGGGGGCAGATTTATTCTCTATTTTCCGGGGATGTTTAGCGTTCCTGAGCACAAGTCAGGCCCGCATTGTCCTGATTAATCTGGAGGACCTTTGGCGGGAAACGCAGCCGCAGAATGTGCCCAGTACCAGAGTCGAATATCCAAATTGGCGCCGAAAAGCGCGCTACCGTCTGGAGGAGTTTTGCCAAATGCCCGAAGTCCAAGATACACTGCGGGCAGTAAACTATTTCCGAAGGCGGGGAAAGTGATATTATTATGGAGACATAGATGGAACGCTACATATGTATTCACGGTCACTTCTATCAGCCGCCGAGGGAAAACGCCTGGCTGGAACATATTGAGTTACAGGACTCTGCCTATCCCTTTCACGACTGGAACGAACGGGTCACCGCGGAATGTTATGCCCCGAACGCTGCATCACACATTCTGGACAATGAAAATTACATCACCCATATCGTGAGCAACTACGCGAAGATCAGCTTCAACTTCGGGCCTACCCTCCTTGCCTGGATGGAGAGGAATGCTCCCCATACTTATCAGGCCATCATTGAGGCCGACAAGCTCAGTCAGCAAAATTTTTCCGGGCATGGCTCGGCTCTGGCCCAGGCATACAACCATATAATCATGCCCCTGGCTAACCGCCGCGACAAGTACAGTCAGGTCTTATGGGGGATAAGGGATTTTGAGCACCGCTTCGGGCGAGAACCGCGGGGCATGTGGCTTCCGGAAACGGCGGTGGACCTGGAGACGCTGGATATTCTGGCGGAACTGGGGCTCCAGTTCACCATTCTGGCGCCGCACCAGGCAGGCCGAGTGCGACCGATTGGCACCGATGCCTGGGCCGATGTGAGCGGAGCCAAAATTGACCCGACCCGGGCCTATCTGCTGAATCTGGCCTCAGGGCGGAAGCTCAACATTTTCTTCTATGATGGGCCTATCTCCCGTTCCGTTGCTTTTGAGGATACCCTCAACAGCGGCGAGAACTTTGCCAAACGCCTTATCAGCGCCTTCTCCGAGAAGAGCGAGTGGCCTCAACTGGTTAACATCGCTAACGATGGCGAGACGTATGGACACCACCATCGCTTTGGCGATATGGCACTGGCTTTTGCCCTTGATTACATTGAAAAAAATAAACTGGCCAGAATCACCAATTACGGGGAGTACCTGGAGAAAAACCCGCCCGCACATGAGGTGGAAATCATTGAGAATACTTCCTGGAGCTGCTCCCATGGCATTGAGCGCTGGCGCAGCCACTGTGGCTGTAACACGGGCCGGCATCCAAAGTGGAATCAGGCCTGGAGAGCACCATTACGTCAGGCCCTGGACTGGCTGCGTGATGCCGTGGCGCCGCAGTATAAGGAAAAAGCGCGACAATTCCTGAAAGACCCCTGGCAGGCTCGCAATGAATACATCGGGGTTATCCTTGACCGCTCGCCAGAGAACATCGAACAGTTTCTAGAACAGCAGGCTGGCCGCAAACTGAAGGAAGCGGAAAAGACAACGGTGCTCAAGCTTCTGGAGCTTCAGCGCCACGCCATGCTGATGTACACCAGCTGCGGCTGGTTCTTCGATGAGATTTCCCGCATAGAAACGGTCCAGGTCATTCAGTATGCCGGGCGGGTAGTCCAGCTGGCACGGGAAGTCTTCGGAGATGACACCGAAGGCCACTTCCTGGAACTTCTTGCCCAGGCGAAAAGCAATATCCCCGAAAACGGCGATGGACGTCAAATCTACGAAAAGTTCGTTAAACCGGCCATGGTTGACCTGAATAGGGTGACGGCACATTATGTCGTCAATTCTCTCTTTGAAAAATACGAGGCAGTCGCCAGCATCTATGATTACATTGTAGAGCGTGAAGACTACCAGATTTCAGAATGTGGCAAAACGAGGCTGGCGGTGGGCCGTGCCAGAGTAACTTCTGAGGCTACCCGGGAGTCTAAAGTGCTTAGCTTCGGGGTGCTCCACTTTGGCGACTATAATATAAATGCTGGCGTAAGGGAGTACCAGGGTGAAGAGCCATACCAGACGATGGTTCGGGAGACCACACAGGCCTGCGCTACGGCGGACTTCGCCAATGTTATCAGGCTGCTGGATAAGCATTTTGGCAGTTCCACCTACTCTCTCCGGTCACTGTTCCGTGACGAGCAACGCAAGGTGCTGGGCTATATTCTGGAGACCACCCTTTCTGAGATTGAAACCGCCTATCGTCAGCTTTATGAGTACCACTACGCGCCCATGCGCTTCCTGGCCGAGATGGGGGGAACGGTGCCAAAAACATTTCATTCGGCGGCGGAGCTCATTTTGAACATAGACCTGCACCGGGCAGTGAGCGGTGACAAACTTGATACGGAAGGCGTAAAAAATCTCATCGAAACGGCCAGGTCATGGCAGGTTGACCTTGATACTGAAGGCATCGGCTATGAGTTTAAAGAAAACCTAGAACGGATGATGTCACGGCTGGTCGATACCCCGGAAGACAACGCCCTGCTCAAAAATCTTCTGGACGTGATATCGCTGGCACGGTCTGTGCCGTTTACCGTCGACCTCTGGACTGTCCAGAACCTTTACTGGCAAATGCTGCAGACCTCGTACGCGGAGTTCCAGAGCCGGGCCGGCCAGGGTGACCAGGCGGCCGGGAAGTGGGTGGCCAGCTTCGCGGCGATGGGGGAAAAGCTGTCCATAAGGGTGACACCATGACCGCCTTGCGAATACCTGTTGAAGTAAGAGGCCAACCATACTATCGTTTCACCCCCTTTTCTTGAAAAATAGCACCGCCAGGGGTGGGAGGGTGAAAGTCAGGGAGCAGGGGCGACCGTGCCTGGGTATCGGCTTCGCCTCCACGCCACCCGTATTGCCCTGACCACTGCCTCCATACTCTCGGGCATCGCTGTTCAGTATCTCACTCCAGATGCCAGGCTGCGGCACGCCAAGGCTGTAGTTGAAATGGGTCTCCGGAGTAAAGTTACAGATGACCAGCACTGTGTCATCCGCGGCACGCCCTTTGCGCAGGAAGCTGATGACGCTCTGGCCAACATCGGAAAAGTCAACCCATTCAAAGCCATCCCGTTCAAAATCCCTTTGATAGAATGCCGGCTCTCGCCGGTACAGGTGATTTAGAGCGCTGACCCACCGCTGGAGACCGGAGTGCGGCTCATACTGAAGCAGGTGCCAGTCGAGGCTCTCCTCATGCACCCATTCCCGCCACTGGCCGATTTCACCGCCCATGAACAGCAAGTTTTTCCCCGGCTGGGCGTACATATAGCCCAGAAGCAGCCTCAGGTTGGCGAACTTCTGCCAGTCATCGCCAGGCATCTTGCCCAGCAGCGAGGCTTTGCCGTGTACCACCTCATCGTGAGAGAGCGGCAGGATAAAGTTCTCAAAGAAAGCGTACACCAGGCGAAAGGTGAGGTTATTGTGATGGTATTTCCGGAAAATCGGGTCATGACTCATGTATTCCAGAGTGTCATGCATCCAGCCCATATCCCACTTCAGCCCAAAGCCGAGACCTCCGATGTGGACCGGCCTTGACACCATGGGCCAGGCCGTGGACTCCTCAGCAATCGTCTGCACATCAGGATATTCCCTGTAGACCGCTTCATTGAAGCTCTTCAGGAAAGCAATGGCCTCCAGATTTTCATGTCCGCCATATTTGTTCGGTATCCATTCACCCTTTTTGCGTCCGTAGTCCCGATAAAGCATCGAGGCCACGGCATCAACACGCAGCCCGTCCACATGGTACTTGTCCAGCCAGAACATGGCGCTGGATATCAGAAAACCCCTCACCTCATCGCGTCCATAATTGAATATGTAGCTGTTCCAGTCAGGGTGAATTCCCTGTCTTGGGTCTCTGTGCTCGTAAAGGTGTGTCCCGTCGAAATAGCCCAGGCCGTGCTCATCATTGGGGAAGTGGGATGGCACCCAGTCCAGAATCACGCCAATATCATGCTGGTGAAGATAGTCAACGAGGTACATAAAATCTTGAGGTGTGCCGTAACGGCTGGTAGCGGCGAAATATCCGGTAATCTGGTAGCCCCAGGAGCCATAGAAGGGATGCTCCATGACCGGCATAAATTCAACATGGGTGAAGCCCATCTTCTCAACATACTCAGTGAGACTGGAAGCCAGCTCCCGGTAAGTAAGAAAGCGATTTCCTTCCTCGGGAATTCTCCGCCAGGAGCCGAGATGTACCTCGTAGATGGAAATGGGCGCATCGAGGGCGTTTTTCTGACGCCTCTGTGCCATCCAGTGCTCATCGTTCCACCTGTAATCCAGGTCCCAGACAATGGAGGCGGTCTTGGGCGGAGTCTCGTTGCTGAAAGAAATCGGGTCGGCCTTTTCCACACGATAGCCTTTGTGCCGGGAGACGATGTAATATTTATAGATAAGACCCTGGCCAACTCCCTCGATAAAGCCCTCCCATATCCCCGACTGCCCTTTCTGGCGGAGGTTATGACTTGACTTGCTCCAGCCATTGAAGTCACCGATAACAGCGACCTGCTCGGCATTGGGTGCCCAGACCGCAAAATACGTTCCTTCCGTGGCCTCCACCGTTACCGGGTGAGCGCCCAGCTTTTCATACAGACGGTAATGCGAACCCTCATTGAAAAGGTAAAGGTCATCAGCCGAGAGCAGGGTTACATCATAGCGTACCGGCTTCAATTCCGGTGCTTTCTCAGCGCTCGGCTTCGGTTTCTCACGTTTCATCTGTGTCAATGTTAATACCTTCCCAATAAATTGCTATATTAGACCAAATTTTGTTCCGTGCGCAGCCGTCGATGGACGCGGAATATGTGCGCGGGACAGGTAATGGGGTCAAGCTCGACGTAATTTCTGGTGCCCTGCCAGATATATCGTGAATCGCTTAAAAGGTCATGCACCTGATAGGGCTGCTGCGGGTCAAGCCCCAGCGCCTCAAGAGGAAGCTCTACCCAGCCCGAATGCTTGTACTGATGATGCAGGTTCACCACCACCAGTATGACGTTGGACAGGTCTTCGGTATACCTGCTGTAACAGATTAAAGCTTCGTTATCCAGCCTGTGGAACATCAAATTGGCGTTGGTCTGGAGTGCGGGGTTCTCACGTCGGATTCGGTTCACCCGCGCCATAAAATCCTTCAGGCTATGGGGGCTATTGATATCCCAGCATTTAATTTCGTACTTTTCTGAATCCAGATACTCCTCGCTTCCCCGCTCTCGGGGAATATTGACACCGAGCTCGAAGGCAGGCCCGTAAATTCCATAGCTGGGACTCAGCGTCGCGGCCAGTACCAGCCGTGCCATAAAGGCCGGCCGACCACCAGACTGCAGGTTTTCCGTCAGGATATCGGGAGTATTTGGCCAGAGGTTGGGGTGGAAATACCCGCGAACGTCGGTCTGCGTGAGTTCGGTGAAATACTGGGTCAGTTCCCACTTCGTGTTGCGCCAGGCAAAGTAAGTGTAAGACTGGGTGAAGCCCAGTTTCGCCAGCTGGTACATCACCTTGGGCCGCGTGAACGCCTCGGAAAGGAAGATGACATCGGGATAGGCTTCTTTGACCTCACTTATCAACCACTCCCAGAAACGGAAGGGCTTGGTGTGAGGATTATCAACACGGAAAATGTGCACTCCCTGTTCAATCCAGAAGAGCACCACGCTCTTCAATTCTTCCCAGAGTTCAGGCCATTGCTCGTTTTCAAAGTTAATGGGGTAAATGTCCTGATATTTTTTGGGCGGGTTTTCGGCATACTGCACGGTGCCATCCGGCCGCCAGCGGAACCACTCGGGGTGCTCCTTGACGTAGGGGTGGTCAGAGGAACATTGAAAAGCAAGGTCCAGCGCAATTTCCATGCCCTTTTCACGGGCCTTCTTGACCAGACGCCTGAAGTCATCAAACGTGCCCAGTTGGGGATGGATGGCTTTGTGCCCACCCTCTTCGGCGCCGATAGCCCAGGGGGTGCCCGGGTCATTAGGGCCACAGGTAATGGCATTGTTTTTTCCCTTTCGATTGGTGTGGCCGATGGGGTGGATGGGTGGGAAATAGAGCACGTCAAAGCCCATCTCGGCAACATAGGGAAGACGAGCTTCACAGTCCTTAAAGGTACCGTGGCGGCCCGGCACCGAGAAAGAAGAGCGCGGAAACATCTCATACCAGGTGCTGAAGCGGGCTTTCTCCGGGTCGACCGATACCACCAGTTCCTTGGCGTAGGTAACGGCGCACTGCCGCTCAGAATACTTATTCATGAGCGCAGCCACCGCATCGCTCAGCGCCAGCTTTAACTTTTCTTTCTGCCTGGTCTTTGACGATGGCAATATATCTGCCCATTTTTGCATTGCCTGGCGGTCTGTGCCGGAAGCACGCTGGCTTGCTTCTGAGATAAGACTGGAACCTGCCAGAAGATTGGCCGAAACGTCTTCCTGGCCCGCGTCAACTCTTTTTTTCAGGTCCTGACGCCATGATTTGAAGCTGTCAACCCAGGCGGTGATAGTGTAATAGTAGTGGCCAAGTTCAGTGACCGCGAAAGAGCCCCGCCAGCGGTCATTTACCAGGAATTCCATGGGTGTCTCCGTCCAATCAGATGCGCCCTCTCGACGGTATAACAGCAGGGCCGAAAGCGCCTCGTATCCGTCAGCAAAGATATCGGCCTCAACCGTAACCTTCTCCCCGATGACACGTTTTATGGGGAACCGTCCACCGTCAATTTCCGGCTTGACACCCTCAATTACAGCCCTTGTTCTTCCTGCCTCTTTATCCATCATGACCAACCTGTGTTAGAAATCATGCTGCTTCTATTCTATTACAATTTTGACTTTTTCTGAAATATCTGGCCCATCTCTTCATCAGGCACGGTTATTTTCCCTGACAGATTTTCATGGTTTCATTAGCAAGAGTTTTATTTTAACACCTTATTATAATAAACTATTATGGTTATTTAGCGAATTATAAAGGTGAGGTGCCCAATTGAAAATCAGGCTCCGCTTCCTAGGAGCAGCCCAGAACGTGACCGGTTCCTGCTTTCTTCTGGAAACCGACCATGCCAGAATCCTGGTGGACTGCGGGCTCTATCAGGAAAGGGAATTTAGAAACCGAAACTGGGAACCATTCCCCGTTGAGCCAGCATCTATTGACGCAGTTTTGTTAACCCACGCACACCTTGACCACTGCGGGCTCTTGCCAAAGCTCGTTCGTGAGGGGTTCCGCGGCAAGATTCACTGCACCGAGGCAACTGCCGAGATCGCCCAAATCATACTCCTGGATTCAGCCCACCTGCAGGAAGAAGACGCTGAGCTGAAAAAGAAGAGACATGAGCGGGAGGGCAGGAAAGGCCCATTCCCCGAGGTTCCACTCTACACCGTGGACGATGCGAAGGCATCGTTTCCTTTATTCTCACCGGTGAAATACAAAGAACCAATCGCCATTGATAACGGAATAAAAGCCATTTTCCGGGATGCCGGGCATGTTCTCGGCTCCTCAATGATTAAGGTTGAGGTAAGCCAAAACGGAGAGAAAAGAACCATTGTGTTTTCCGGAGATGTCGGCCGGTGGAACAGACCAATATTGCAGGACCCGGCCACTATTGAGGAGACGGATTATGTCTTAATCGAGTCCACCTATGGTGATAGGGTACACGAAGATATCGCCGATATTGGCCAGCGACTTGCCGAAATAATAAATAAAACCCATCGTGCCGGCGGCAATATCGTTGTCCCCAGCTTTGCCCTGGAGCGGAGTCAGGAGATGCTATATTACATGAACCGGTTACTGATGGAAAATCGTATCCCGCACCTGATGGTTTTTCTCGATAGCCCTATGGCCATAAGCATAACTGAGGTATTCAAACGCCATTTTGAATTGTATGACCAGGAGATGCGAGCACTGGTTATGGAGAAAAAGTCACCTTTCGACTTTCCAAGCTTAATTATGACCCAGACCACAGAAGAATCAAAAGCGATTAATCATATAAAAGGTACCGTCATGATAATAGCTGGCTCCGGGATGTGTACTGGAGGCAGGATAAAACATCACTTGGTAAAGAACATCTCCAGGAAAGAGAGCACGATACTCTTTGTGGGCTACCAGGCGGTGGGCACACTTGGCCGGCAGATTACCGACGGGGCTAAAAAAGTAAGGATACTGGGCGATTACTATCCGGTAAAGGCAAGGATAGAACAAATTCACGGCCTCTCCTCACACGCTGACCGAAACGAGCTTTGCCACTGGCTGTTCAGCCTCAAAAAAGCCCCCCGGCGGGTATTTGTGGTCCACGGTGAAGACAAGTCAGCGCTAAGCTTTGGCCGCTTGGTAAAAGAAAAAACGGGCTGGGATGTGATTGTGCCCCAGTATGGCACTGAAGCGGTACTGGAATGAGATTTAAGGCTCGCCATGGTTTGCCCCAGCCCGGCTCAGGTTACCAGTGCCGTTGGCAATTCAACAGGCTAATGTGGGATAATGCTTGGAGGAAAATTTTAATGGAGGTATTTTATCATGAAAGTCAGTGACGCCATCGCCGAAGTTCTCAAACGTGAGGGGGCAGAGTTTCTCAGCTGCTACCCCACTACGACCATCATAGATGCCGCTGCTAGAGCCGGGTTGCGACCCATCGTCTGCCGACAGGAGCGTGCTGGCGTAGGCATCGCTGACGGGTACAGCCGTATTACGAATGGGAAACGCCTTGGCGTCTTTGCCATGCAATATGGACCGGGCGCGGAGAACGCATTCTCTGGCGTCGCCACCGCTTATTCCGATTCCGTGCCGGTGCTCCTGCTCCCCCTGGGTCACTCCAGCGAACGCTCCGGCATCAAACCGTATTTCAGCTCGGTGCGCAGCTACGAGTCAGTAACCAAGTGGATAGAGCGAATCAATCTGGCGCAACAGGTACCGGATGTCATGCGCCGTGCCATTTCTCTGCTGCGCATGGGCAAGCCGGGCCCGGTAATGCTGGAAATACCTGCCGATATTGCCGCCCAGGAAATAGAGCCCTTCGATTATCGTCCGGTCATATCATCCCGGGCTGCTGGTGACCCTCAGGACATTGCCAGGGCAGCACAGGTACTGGTCAAGGCGAAAAGTCCCATTATCCACGCCGGCCAGGGTGTGCTCTACGCCGAAGCATGGGACGAGCTCATAGAGCTTGCCGAGCTATTGCCGGCGCCAGTGATGACCACTCTGCTGGGAAAGAGTGCCTTCCCGGAAAACCACCCCCTCTCCCTGGGAACAGGTGCCCGCGTTATGACCAAACCAGTGCAGCATTTTCTGAACAAGGCCGATGTCATCTTCGGCATTGGCTGCAGCTTTTCCCGCCACACCATGAATACCAAGATACCATCGGGAAAGACACTCATCCATGCCACCGTCGATGCTGGAGACATCAATAAATACTATTTCGCCGACTACCCCATCATCGGCGATGCCAAGCTGGTGTTGCGCCAGTTTATTGACGCCGTTAAGGACCTTCTCGGCAAGCCGGGAAGACGCGTCAAGAGTGACGCGGCCGGAGAGATAAAGAAGATAAAAGACGAATGGATGGCGGAGTGGATGCCCAAGCTCACTTCAGATGAAGTGCCGATTAACGCCTACCGCGTAATCTGGGATTTAATGCATACCATTGACCCGAAAGATGCCATCGTTACCCATGACGCCGGCAGCCCGCGAGACCAACTGGTGCCTTTCTATCTGGCAACAGCGCCGCGCTCTTACATCGGCTGGGGCAAGTCTCACGGACTGGGCACTGGCCTTGGCCTTACCATAGGTGCCAAACTGGCCCGGCCCGAGAAGCTGGCCATCAACTTCATGGGTGATGCTGCCTTCGGCATGGTGGGGCTTGACTTTGAAACTGCGGTACGGAACAAGATACCCATTATCACCATCGTGCTGAATAACTTCACCATGGCGATAGAGACACATCACATGACCGTTTCCCACGAGCTCTATCGCGCCCGCGACCTCGGTGGCAACTACGCTGATATGGGGCGCGCCATGGGTGGCTATGGTGAAAGAATAGAAAAGCCCTCTGAAATCGTACCGGCCTTAAAGCGGGCGATCCGGGCCAATCATGAGGAAAGACGTCCGGCGCTGCTTGAATTCATCACCAGCGAGGAGATAAATTTCTCCGTGTCTTAAAGGAAAAGCCAGTGTTTACCGGGAGGTCTTGGCTTCCAGCTTAAGAAGCGCCCGCTTCCGGTGCAGCCCGCCACCATAGCCGACCAACCCGCCGCTGGCCCCGATAACGCGATGGCAGGGCACGATAATCGCCACCGGATTGGTGCCGATGGCCTGCCCGACAGCGCGGCTGGCCTGGGGTCGACCCAGGGCACTGGCTATCTGCCCGTATGTCCTGGTCTCGCCATAGGGTATATTTAAAAGGAGCTCCCAGACCCGACGCTGGAACTCGGTGCCACGAAGGTCGAGGGGAACGGTGAACCCATGTAATTCACCGGCAAAGTAAGCATCAAGTTCAGCGATTACCCCATCATTCTGACCGGCTGCCTCTTTGACTTCGATGCCTTTCTTACGCCATCGCGCTATCAGTGATGCCATATGGGATTTGCTCTCGACACAGACGACACCGCGAGAGGAGCAGCCAATGATATAGGTCCCAAGCGGGCTATCATAGCGCTTTAGGTAAAATGTTTCTAACATACTTACGCCAGTCCCTGAACCAAGCTTCAATATTTTGTCCTTTCAGTATAGCATAAACGCCCTATTTCAGACTTTCCAGCAGGTCCTTGCGGCTGGTCATGGACGATACCGTCGCCAGAAAATCTTTCAATGATGCGCTCTGTTCCCGCAACCTCTTTAGCTCATCTCCGAGCGGACTGATGGAAGTCGGACTGTCAGCATAGGCCCCATAAAAGGCGAAATAGGCCTGGTTCAGCTTCCGGATATGGTATCCTTTTGACTCGAGATACTGCCGCTTCTCCTCCATGAATTGTTCGGCTTGTTTAATTTCGCCCCGCGCCAGGTATTCATCCACCGCCCTGCGTATGTCACGCATCTCACGGTCAAAATCAAACCCCGATTTTTTACCCGACTCGTCTTCATCTCCCTTCAAATCGGGGTAGTAACTGTCCACAACCATGCCACCGATCTCCTTGCTAACCATACTGGCCACAGTTTCATTCATGGTAGCAATTTCATAGTTGCGGGCGGCACCAATCAGGTCCAGCACGTAGCGAAAGCCCAGAGGCCTGAAGAACAGGTATTGGTGCAGCCACTCTTCTGCCGCCGAATCAACAGTAAAACGCAGGCTCGCCTCATTGGTCACAAAAACCGGGTAAGCCCCGCCGAACCCGCCAAGCCCCACCACTATTGACGACACACCCAGCTCATCAACCTCCCCCTCAATCTGCTCCATTTCTGTCACCCCAACTTCCTGCCGGAGCACAATTTCCCGCATGCTTTCAATCCTGTCCCGGGGGGAAATGACTAGCAAATGGGGTGGCCTCTCCAGCTTGAAATCTATTGGGGGAAAAGTTATTTTTAACCTTAAGTACTTATCCGCCGGGTGGTAGATACCCTGCTGAACAAGGACCTCTTTTATCTGCCCGGCAACGACCCTTTCCGCTATATCCGCCAGAGAACTCCTTTTCGGCTGCAGCTCGCTTAACTCCGCCTCAAGGGGAGCCAGCTCACCTGTCCTGTTGCCGGCTTTTATCGCCTCTATCTCAGATGTCAGGGCTTTTATCCGCTCCACGGTATCAAAGTAATCTTTTACCTCTTCCAGTTCATCGCCAGCGACATTTTCCCGGCCACAGATTGCCTGCTTGGCCTCCTTGACAATGGTGCTGGCCTCCCATTGGGCAATGTGAAAGCGATAAGGCCTGACAATCTGGCCCAACCGGTGGTTGAAGTCCTTAGTGACGGCACATCCGGCACCGAGCAAGCAAAAAGAGATTAAACCTGCCATTACTGCGAACCCTATCTTCAATTCAGATTTGCCTTTGCTACGACGGCGTTAATGAGGAACCAATCAGTCCATTCTCACCGCTATCCTGGCCAGTTCCCAGGAATATTCATAGAGGTGCAAACCCTTGCTCAGGGCAATAATCTCCCCGTCCCCAACCCCGACCTCGCTGGCCATATACTCCTTGAGCAGCTGAATTGCGGCCAGGTTTGAGGGAAAGCCTGCCCAGAGGTCCCAGGAGCGGAAATAGACCACAAAGTTGAGTTTATTATGTCTGATGCGGGTGTCTATGGCCCTCAGGCAGGGGGGGTCGGAGAGAAAGATGGACTGCGTATCACCCACCGCCATAAAAGCCTGATTGGTGTTGAAGCCATCTTCCCGGTACATCTTGATTACCTCGGCAATCTGCTTTTCCAGGTACTGGCCGTAGGTGTACTGCTCTCCCTCCTTCCGGTGGGCCGTCATCAGGTAGGGCAGGTACTCCTCCACGTAAGCCATGGTGCTCGGCGGGGGCACTCCCTGAGGCACGTCCGGTACCAGCGGCCTTGTTCCGGGATATCGAACCTGAATGACGACGAAGTCGAGTTCCTTCCGCCTCTGACCGGCATAGCTTCCCCGGTCAATTTTGTACTCGTAACCATCGGTTAGCGTTTTACAGACGCACCGGAACCAAGCTTCGGAGAGGTCGCGCGCTTCAATGAAAGCAATATCCACCCGCAGGTCCTTTCTAATTATAATGTTCGCCTACTTCTTCCTGAAGATGGCGAAAAACCGGTCCTCGTATTCGGCAAAGAGGTTCCAGCGGTCGAGTTCCTTCTTCAGCTCACCCGGGTCAAAATCGCCCTTCATTACGCGGCGGAACATCTCTTCGATTCTCAGGCGGGCATCCATGGGTACGCCGCTGGCATCTATGTCCAGCAGCCCCCTCGCGCCCATCTGTGAAATGTGATGCGGGAACGCCCCTCGGGCCACTTCATAGATGAATTTAAGCAAAGATACATCCCAGAGCTCGTCCTCACCCTTGATGATTGCCGCTAGGGGGTCACCGTGTTTATCAATCGCATCATTCAGTCTATCGACCACCGTTCTCCAGCGCTCGGAGACAATGGTGAGACCTTTGGGCTCATTGCGGTAGGTGTAAAAGAGTCCGGGGGCATCGTGGCCATAGGTCTTGATGAGCGCATCAAGATAGCGGCGGGCTTCATGGCTGAAACCTTCCAGTCGGGAAAGATAGTACGGAGTGACGATTCTCGGCCTTTCCGCAATTACCCTTCCCTCCCTCACCACCGTCTCATTGACCTCCTTGGTCAGCTCCGCATATGCCGGCTCGGTAAGCAGGTAGTAGTGGATATTGGTCGTGCCGAAGGTCGCCAGTCTTTGCTTCGGTGGCCTTATCACCTCGGTGTGCCAGACGGCATTTTCAATTCGTTCATCGTTACCGGACATCTGCTTCCTCTACGGTCTGGCGGCCAGCTCCTGCTTGTACTCATCAAGAAGCCTGATATACTGCACATCCAGCTGTGCCCGCATACGGCGCCATTCCTCCTGGAACTGGGGCTGACTTTCCACGTTAATTCTGATATTGGCCAGAGGCCCCATCTGCTGCTTTACCGCCTGCTGTATCCTCGCCTCAACCTCAACTTTCAATGACTCATACGCCTGCCGGCGCTGCTGTTCACCCTGCTCCACATAGTGCTCAAAAATACGCCTCATCCGGCTGAACACATTCTCCGCGCTTACCTTGTCATTTTTCAGCAGCTTTATCCCTTCCATCACCCGCTTGTTTCTCTTGCGCAAAAAATCGTTCCTGGGCAATTCAATGTTCCTTATCAGCACGCCCTGAGCCCCCTCAATGACATATCTTTTGGCCGCCTCGTCAAACTTGCTTAGCTCAGACAGCAGATTCAGGTTCTGCTTCAAATACCGGGCGGCCAGCTTCTCCCCCTCCGGAACGTATTTCCATTTCCGGCGTTCCTCCTCCGTTACCTCCCCCAGCTTCTCCACCTTCTCCCGGGCTATTTCCAGAGCGCTCTTTATTTCCTCTCCCATCATACGCCCCGATTAATTTTTCGTATCGATTTGCCTTGCCAGTTCTACCTTTTTTAAGTATTATACTAAATGCGCACCAAAGCTTAAAGATTGATAAAACCTGCGTATGAAACAGCCACCAGAGCTTTATTATTTGATAAATACTCTACTATATTATATATAATTAAAGCAGCGTACCATCGCAAAGGAGGTATTTATCATGCACCAGAACTGGAAGTTCCACCACATCTCGGTAGCGGTCAGGGACATGGCCAAGGCAATCAAGTTCTACCAATCGCTGGGAATGGGTCCTTTTCCTCCCCTGCTGGGACCGCAGGGAAAAGTCCCGCTATCGGACAAAACACTGCATGGCAAATCGGCCGATTGGGAACTGGACTTGCGACACGCCGAGGGTGGCCTGGGCAATATGACCTTCGAGTTGATACAGCCGCTGAAGGGCAATACGCCGGTCAAGGAGTTCCTGGATAAGAAGGGGGAGGGCATCCAGCACATCGGCTTCTTCGTCGACGATATTGAAGCGGAAACGGCCAAAATGGCCGCCAAGGGATTCAAGATTACCCAGAGCGCAGAGACACCGACGGTGAAATGGGCTTACTTCGGCACCGATGCTGTTGGCGGCTTCTCCATTGAACTTATGCAGAAGAAATAAGGCTATCTTTTACCGTACCTTCCCGGCGATTAATGTGCCCATCTCCTTGGTGCCGACCTTCTTCATGCCTTCTTTCATGATATCGTAGGTGCGGTAGCCTTCGTTCAACACGTCAATTACGGCCGTCTCAACCGCCTGTGCTTCCCGTTCCAGGCCACAGGAATAACGGAGCATCATCGCCACACTGAGTATGGTGGCGATGGGGTTGGCCATGTTCAGGCCGGCGCGGCGGGGGGCACTACCGTGAATTGGCTCGTAAAGGCCGAACGTTTTCACTCCTGCCTGCGGCACAGCTGCCAGGCTGGCGGAAGGCAGCATTCCCATGGAGCCGGCCAGCATCGAGGCCTCATCAGTCAGGATATCGCCAAACGTGTTCTCGGAGACAATGACATCAAAATGCTTCGGGTTCTGTATCAGGCGCATGGAGCAGGCATCCACCAGCATGTGTTCCAGTGCTACGTCCGGGTATTGTGCCGCCAGGCCTGATGCCACCTGCCGCCACAGCCGCGAACACTCCAGCACATTGGCCTTGTCCACGGAGACCAGCTTTTTCTGCCTTCTCCGGGCAAGCTCAAAGCCGACCCTGACAATGCGCTCAACCTCTGGCTCGGAATAGGTCATGGTGTCCACTGCCCGCCATCCTTTGGGCGTCTGCCAGCGTTTTTTCGGCCGGCCGAAGTAGAGCCCGCCCGTCAGCTCGCGGATAAAGATGAAATCAACTCCCTCAACCACCTCGGGTTTCAGGTTGGTAGCACTGACCAGCATGGGCAGGGCTTTGACCGGGCGCAGGTTAGCGAAGACCCCCAGCTTCTTGCGCAATGCCAGCATACCGTCTTCAGGACGAACCTTAGTCCCGGGGGCATCAAATCTGGGGTCACCGACCGCACCCATCAGCACAGCATCAGATTTCCGGCTCATCTTCAGCACCTCCGGTGGCAGCGGCACCCCGGTGGCATCAATGGCCACCCCACCAAGAAGTCCGTGGTACAGGTCAAACATGTGCCCGAATTTCTTGCCCACCACCTGAAGTACATCCACGGCGGCCCCGGTTACTTCCGGACCAATGCCGTCGCCCGGCAAAACCACGATGTGAAACCTCATCTCAAGCCCTCCTGCTCGCTAAACGCTTTTTGGTATATTCGATTAACCCGCCCGAGGCAATAATCTCGGTCATGAAGTCAGGATAGGGACTGGCGGTAAAGGTCAGCCTGCGGGTCAGGTTTTTTATCTTTCCCTTGGCGAGGTCAACCTCAAGGACATCGCCGGATTCGGTGTTAGCCACCGCCTCCTCACTCTCGAGCAACGGCAGGCCGATATTGATGGCATTGCGGAAAAAAATGCGGGCGAAGCTCTTGGCAATAACGCAGGAAATCCCGGACGCCTTGATGGCCATGGGGGCGTGCTCCCGCGAGGAGCCACAGCCGAAGTTGGTGGTCGCCATTATGATGTCGCCCGGCGCCACCCTTTTCAAGAACTCCTCATCAATATCCTCCATGCAGTGCTGGGCCAGCGCCACGGGGTCATAGATATTCAGATAACGCGCCGGGATGATGACATCGGTGTTCACATCGGCGCCGTACTTATGAACCTTACCTTTGAGCATGAGCGACAACCTCCATAATCAGATACTAGTATGACTAAGACAGTCTATATTCGGCTTTTTTATTCCACTCAATTTCACTTCTTAGCTTTTTATGTTGGAGTACATTACGTACATTTCTTTTCCACTTTGGAACATCCGATGTAGGAGATTGCCATTCAAAATCTTCGTCATCCAAAGTTCCGAATTTTCTAACCATATCGTATATTTGCTCCAGTGATATCCATTGCCCTCTGGGCATTTTGGATTGAATTATGTCCCAAATTTCATTTGAATGAATCATCACAAATCTCCACCAGCGCTTTCTCAAAGTCCTTCACCGTGGGCGGCTGTTTCCCCCGGCCCGCCTCGATGGTGTGCCCCTCGGCCCGCAGGCGCACCGCCTGTGCCGCCACCCCGCCCGGATACTTCTCGTTCAGCTCACCCTTCGATTTTAAAGTCCGCCAGTAGGGGGTAACCTCTTTCTTGCCTTCGCTGGCATCTTCTTCAGCGGCCCGGGCGGCAATATTGCAGAAGATACCGGTGGTAATAGGGCAGCCGATGCTGGCACTGTGCTTCCGCGCCAGGAACTCGCGGATTTGGTTAATAGTTATCAGTTTGCCCGACGGCACCTTCCGCATGATTGCGTCCACCTCTACGGGCGCTGGAATCACCAACGTCCCCGTTCCCCACCGCTGGCTCATCTTGTCAGTGATTCCCACCACCCTGGGCAGGTCTTTACTATCGTGCAGTTTCTCACGCCAGCTTTTTCGCATCTTGGCCATCGCTCACCTTCCTCTTCCGTATCCCGACTTCTTGCCGGCAATACGGTCAATTTCAACTTTAACGACGGCAGCCGCATCGAGCTTTTCAAATTCCAGCCCGGAGATATCCGGCAAGTAGTGCCTCATAATCGCACTTAATCCTTGCACCTTATCTTCATCTTTCTTCAGGATAATTGCCCGGCCCGTCCCCATAACACTCCGGTATTTTGTCTTCCAGCCGCAGGGCTTTTCCCCGCTGACAATTTCGACATCGATGTCAATTTCAAAGCAGACACGGCTGTTTCTCCTGATGAGGTCAATTTTACGACCTTCCGGCGCGCTGTGGAAGTACAGCGCGTTTCCTTCATAACCAAAACAGACCGGCACGATATAAGGTTCATCACCATCGACCAGCCCAATCCGGCACACCTTTGCCTTCTTTACTATCTCCTCAATCTCTTCGAGGCTGGTGATTTCCTTCTCTTTTCGCCGCATGTGCCCCTTCTATTTCCCAACTCTATCCGGATGCGTGATTCTGCCCGCCACGGCACTGGCCGCGGCCACCGCCGGGTTGGCGAGATATACTTCCGATTTGGTATGCCCCATCCTGCCGACAAAGTTGCGATTGGTGGTGGAGATACATCGCTCTCCTTCTGCCAGCACACCCGTGTGGCCTCCGAAGCATGGTCCGCAGGTAGGTGTGCTCACCGCCACGCCGGCCTCAATAAATATATCAATAAGCCTTTCCTTCAATGCATCCGCATATACCTGCTGCGACCCCGGAATGACGATGCAGCGTACACTGGGATGCACCTTCTTCCCTTTCAATATCTGGGCGGCAAGCCGCAGGTCATCAATTCGGCCATTGGTGCAGCTGCCGATAATCGCCTGGTTGATTTCGATGTTCCCTGCCTTACTGACCGGCCTGGCATTGGCTGGCGAATGGGGAAATGCCACCTGCGGCTCCAGTCCCGTGACATCATACTCGATAACCCTGGCATATTCCGCATCGGGGTCAGGCTCATACACATTATAAGGCTGCCGCGCTCTTGATTTTATGTAAAGTTGTGTTTTGTTATCTACCCGGAAAAGCCCGGCTTTGCCCCCGGCCTCAATGGCCATATTGGCCATGGTGAAACGCCCGTCCATGGACAGAGCATCGATGGCCTCGCCGGTGAACTCCATCGCGGAATAGAGCGCGCCGTCAACGCCGATGTCGCCGATGGTGTGGAGAATCAGGTCTTTTCCCCCCACCCACCTCCCCAGTGTTCCATGATACACAAATTTGATGGTCGGGGGGACTTTCATCCAGAGGTCACCGGTGGCCATGGCCGCTGCCAGGTCAGTTGAGCCGACACCGGTGGCAAAGGCGCCCACCGCCCCGTAGGTGCAGGTATGAGAATCGCCACCTATGACCACCTGGCCGGGGAGCACAATGCCCTGCTCCGGCAGCAGGACATGCTCAATGCCCGCCTTGCCCACTTCAAAGAACACCGCTTTCTGCTCGCCACAAAACTCACGCATCATCTTGGCAATCTCCGCAGAGGCGATGTCCCGGTTGGGCATGAAATGGTCGAGCACCATCACGATTTTCCTGGGGTCAAAGACACGGCTTAACCCGATTTTCTGGAACTCCTTGATGGCGATGGGCGCCGTGATATCATTGGCCAGAACTACATCCACCCTGGCATTAACGAATTCCCCGGGACTCACCTTTCTCCGGTCCGCGTGTGCCGACAGTATCTTCTCCGCCAGATTCATTCCAATTTCCTTACTTCGGTCTTTATGGAAATGAGGACGGCAACCAGCGGGAGACACAGCACCAGTTCCAGCGCGATAGACATCTCAGCTTCTACTCAGCTTTTTTCTTTGTGGCCAGCAGCCGGTTAAGGGCATTCATATATGCTTTGGCGCTGGCTACGATAATGTCCGTGTCCGCTCCCCGACCGGTGTAAGTAACGCTTTTGCTCTCAATCCGACACAGCACCTCACCAATGGCGTCAATGCCCTCGGTTATTGATTTGATGCTGAATTCGGTAAGCGTGTTGGGCACCCTGACGATTTTATCAATTGCCTTGAAGGCAGCGTCAACCGGCCCTGTACCCAGCGCTGCATCAGACAGCACTTTCCCTTCCGGGCCAATTATCACCACCGACGCCGTTGGAATACCACGGTCGCCGCAGGATACCTGGATACGGTCCAGATGATACACTTCGGAGACCGTGCGCTGCTCCTCGGCAACCAGCGATTCGACATCCCGGTCGGCCACCTCTTTCTTCTTATCCGCCAGTTCCTTGAAAGCGCGAAAGACGCGAGTGAAGTCCTCGTCTTCTAGGCTATAGCCCAGCTCGGCCAGTCGCTCACGCAGGGCGTGACGACCGCTCAATTTACCCAGCACCAGACTGCTCGATGGTATGCCCACAGTTTTGGGGTCAATGATTTCGAAGGTGATGGGCATTTTGATAACGCCGTCCTGGTGTATGCCGGACTCATGCCGGAAGGCATTGGCGCCAACAATGGCCTTATTCGGCTGCACGGCGAAACCGGTCAACTCGCTTACCATCCGGCTCGTTTTGTAGATTTGCCTGGTATCAATACCGGTATTGAGGTTGAAGAGGTCGCTGCGGGTCTTGATTGCCATCACGATTTCCTCAAGTGAAGCATTACCCGCACGCTCCCCGATGCCGTTGATGGTGCACTCCACCTGTCGGGCACCCCGCCTGATGGCCTCCAGGCTGTTCGCCACCGCCAGGCCGAGGTCATTATGGCAGTGCACACTGATTACTGTTTTATCGATATTGGGCACGTTCTGGAAAATGCCGTCGATGAGCCTGCCGAATTCTTCAGGAATGGCATAGCCCACGGTATCCGGGATATTGAGCGTGGTGGCACCGGCCTCAATGGTCGCCTGAAGAATCTGGTAAAGATAGGCCGGTTCGGTCCGGCTGGCATCCATCGGCGAAAACTCAATGTCACCGGTGTAACTTTTCGCCCGGGCCACCATATCACGGGCCAAATGCAGAATTTCTTCACGGGTCTTCTTCATGCCGTGCATGAGGTGAATATCCGATGATGACACGAAGACATGGATGCGGGGCTGTGCCGCGTTTTTAATTGCCTCCCAGGCGCGGTCAACGTCACCCGGATTCGCCCGCGCCAATCCACAGATGATGCTGCCACGCACCTCCCCGGCAATGAGCTTTACCGACTCAAAATCGCCCGGGGAACTGATGGGGAAGCCAGCTTCAATGACATCCACACCGAGCTTCTCCAGCTGCCTGGCGATTTCAAGCTTCTCATTAAGATTCAGGCTGCCGCCGGCGGCCTGTTCGCCATCGCGCAGTGTGGTGTCAAAGACAATCACCTTGTCCATCTTGCTCCCCCGTTTCTATTGCGTTATTAAATTATCGGTAAGGTTTTGCCTATTTGGAAAGCCAGGGCATCATCTTGCGCAGCTCGGCACCGACGAGCTCAATCGGATGTTCCCGGTCCTTGCGCTTGAGCGCATTGAATACCGGACGGCCGGCCTGGTTCTCCAGAATCCACTCCCGGGCAAAGGTGCCGTCCTGAATTTCGCCCAGAATCTCCCACAGATTCTCCCTGACGCCTTCATCAATCACTCTGGGGCCCCGGGTCACATCGCCGTACTGGGCGGTATAGCTCACCGAGTCGCGCATGAAGCTTATGCCGCCCTTGTAAATCAGGTCAACAATGAGCTTGAGCTCATTAAGGCACTCAAAGTAGGCCAGCTCCGGCTGATAGCCGGCCTCGACGAGCGTTTCGAAAGTGGCCTTGAGCAGCGCGGTAATGCCGCCGCAGAGTATTGTCTGCTCACCGAAAAGGTCGGTCTCCGTTTCCTCAGCGAAGGTTGTCTCCAGGACCCCGGCACGGGCACAGCCAATCGCCGCCGAATAGGCAAGCGCCTTTCCTTTCGCCTGTCCGGAAGCATCCTGATAGACGGCCAGCAGCGCGGGCACACCCTGCCCCTGGGTGAAGAACTCACGGAGCAGGTTGCCTGGACTCTTGGGTGCAATCATCGCTACATCGATATTGGGCGCTGGTATGACCTGACTGTAATGGATGGTGAAGCCATGAGAAACCATGAGCATATCGCCCTTGGATAGTCCCGGCGCAATATGCTTATTGTAGATTTCCTGATGCAGATTATCCGGCGCCAGCAACATGACAATATCAGCCGCTTTGGCCGCCTGGGCAACCGAGGCCACTTTTAACCCATCAGCCTCGGCCCTGGCTTTGCTTTTACTGCCTTCATAAAGTCCTACAATCACCTCACAGCCGCTATCCTTAAGGTTCAGTGACTGGCCACGCCCCTGATTGCCATAGCCGATAACGGCAATCACCTTGCCTTTCAACAAACTCAGATTCGCGTCCTTGTCGTAATACACCTTAGCCATGTCCCTTTTAACTCTACCTCCTTTATTATTTTTGGCGTCTATTTAGTCCGCGCCAATTGAGACGAAGAGCGTAATTACAATGAGTTTTTATCTTTCCTTTCTCGCTTTCAATGCTTTTTCTTCAACACGCATCGGCCCGGTGCCGCCCCGCAGCATGGCAATGCAACCCGTCCTGGCCACTTCCTTGATGCCAAAGCCGCGCACTAAATTCACCAGGGAATCAACCTTATCCTCATCTCCGGTAATCTCGATGGTCAGAGAATCAGCCGCCACATCGACGATATTGGCCCGGAAAATATCGGCAATCTCGATTATTTCACTGCGGGTTGAGGAAGTGGCCCTTACCTTTATCAATGCCAGCTCCCGCACCGTAATATTGTCGGCCGTAACGTCAGTAACCTTGACCACATCAACCACCTTGCTCAATTGCTTTCTCACCTGCTCCAAAATGCCGGCGGTGCCGTCAACCACAATGGTCATACGGGATAAATGGGGCAATTCACTGTGCCCCACGGCGATGCTTTCAATATTGAAGCCCCGCCTTCGAAAAAGGCTGGCCATCCGGGTCAGCACCCCGGGCTTGTCCTCAACCAGCGCCACCAGAGTATGCCTCATTTTTGATAAACTCTATCTCCGAAACTAATACTGTGAATGAATGTCTCCTCGCCTTACTTCACATCTTCCGTGGTGATATCCAGTACTTTCACCACATCGATTATCTTTTCCAGCTGCTTTCGTACCTGGCCTAACATCACGGCCGAGCCGGAGACCACAATAGCCACCCTGGTCAGACCGGGTCGGTCACTGCCCTCAATTTCAATGGTCTCCAGCACATTCACGCTGTGAATATTGAAACCTCGCCTTCGGAAGACGTTCGACATCCGGTTCAAGACGCCGGGTTTATCCTCTACCAGTGCCAGCAATATATGTTTCGTCGGTGTCATTTTGCCACCTTTTCCGGGCCTAAATATTGCTCACTTTCAGTCTCTTCGAATCTGAAATGGCCTTTACCGGCTGTTTAGGCTCTTCAATAATCTCGGCAACGGTTGCTCCGGGCGGAATCATCGGGTAAACGTTTTCTTCCGGCTCCACCATGAAATCAATCAGGAATGGACCATGGTGCGCCATTGCCTGTTCCAGTGCCGGGGCCACTTCTTCCCGCCGCTTAACCCGCAACGCGGGTATACCGTAGCCCTCCGCAACTTTGACAAAGTCAGGGCAGGATATCGGCGTGGCCACATACCGCCCTTTGTAGAACAGTTGCTGCCACTGCCTTACCATCCCCAGAAATCCGTTATTGATAATGGCTATCTTGACCGGGGCCTGTTCCTGAACGATGACGGCCAGCTCCTGAAGGGTCATCTGGAAACCGCCATCGCCATCAATGCACCAGACCACAGTATCAGGGCAGCCAATCTGAGCCCCCAGAGACGCCGGCAGACCAAACCCCATGGCACCAAGACCCCCGGAAGAAATGAGCCGGTTTGGTTTATCAAAAAAGTAGTGCTGCGCCGCCCACATCTGGTGCTGCCCGACCCCGGTGACAATGATGGCCTCGCCTTTGGTTATTTCATATATCTGACGCACCACATACTGTGGCAGAAGACCATCGTCATCTCTGATATCGATTGATGGGTGTTCCTTCCGCCATTCATCAAGCTGATTGACCCAGCCAAGATGGTCAACCGGGACCAGCTGTCTGTTAAGTGCCTGCAAAACCATCTTAACATCGCCCACAATGGGTACGTCCACGCGGACGTTCTTGCCAATTTCCGCCGGGTCAATATCGATGTGAATGATGTGGGCATGTGGGGCAAATGCGCTTACCTTTCCCGTTACCCTATCATCAAACCTCATACCGATGGCGATAAGCACATCAGATTTCTCAATGGCATAATTGGCGTAGACCATGCCGTGCATGCCCGCCATACCATAGCTGAGGGCATGGTTCTCCGGGAAGCAGCCAACACCCAGCAAAGTGGTCAACACCGGTATCTGTGCCGTTTCCGCCAGGCTTTTCAGTTCCTGGTATGCCCTGGAAACATTGACCCCCCGGCCGGCAATGATAACGGGGCGCTTGGCCTCGTTAATCATTTTGGCCGCCTTTTTGATTTGTGCCGGATGGCCCTGTAGCGTGGGTTTGTAGCCGGGTAAGTCTACTTTGTCCGGATAGTTGAATTCAGTCTGCTCCATAAATACGTCACGGGGGATATCGATTAATATGGGCCCGGGGCGCCCGGTGTGCGCCAGATGAAAGGACTCTTTGATTACCGTCGCCAGGTGATTGACATCCATGACCAGATAGTTATGTTTGGTAATGGGCAACGTGATACCGGTGATGTCTGTTTCCTGAAAGGCATCACGGCCAATGAAGTCCCTCCGCACTTGGCCGGTTACCGCGATTACCGGGACGGAATCAAGAAAAGCATTGGCGATGCCGGTAACCAGATTGGTGGCTCCGGGGCCGGACGTGGCGAAGCATACCCCCACCTTTCCTGTTGCCCGCGCATAGCCGTCAGCGGCGTGGGCTGCCCCCTGTTCATGGCGTACCAGAATATGCCGGAGCTGCGGATACTGTGGCAGGGTATCATAGAGGGGAATGACCGCCCCGCCGGGAAAACCAAAAATAACCTCCACCCCTTCTTTAATCAAGCTCTCACATAAAATCTGTGCCCCTGTCAGCTTCATGGTAAGCCTCCTCTAGCCTCCGAATACAGCCCCGGTACTCGCCGAGCATACCTTCTCCGCATAATACCTGAGATAACCGGACTTCACCTTCGGTTCAAACGCTGGTAGCTGGGCCACCCGGCGCTCGATTTCTTTATCGGTCAGCTCTACTGCCAGCTTGTAATGCGGAATATCGATAACAATCATGTCGCCTTCCTTTAAAGCCGCAATCGGGCCCCGGCTGGCCGCCTCGGGGGAAACGTGACCGATGGCGGCACCGCGAGAGCCGCCGGAAAAGCGCCCGTCGGTGATGAGAGCGACACTGTTATCTAGCCCCAGACCGTTCAAAAGAGAGGTGGGAGTGAGCATTTCTCTCATTCCAGGGCCACCTTTTGGCCCTTCATAGCGGATAACAATCACATCGCCCCCCTTGATGGCGCCACCCATAATAGCTTTGGTTGCTTCTTCTTCCGAGTCAAATACCCTGGCCGGCCCGCGATGCGACATCATTTCCGGCGCCACCGCCGACCGGCGTACCACGGCACCATCCGGTGCCAAGTTGCCAAACAGTATGGCCAGACCACCGGTGGTGGCGAATGCCCTGCCCACCGGGCGAATTACATCTTTATCCAGAACCCGGCTGCCTGCAATATTATCGGCCAGTGTCTTACCGGTCGCCGTTTTCAAATCCAGTTTCAACAGTCCCTTTATTTCCTTCATCACCGCGGATATGCCACCAGCGCGGTCCAGGTCCTCAATATGGTATTTGGTCTTCCCGTCAATATAGGCCGGTGACAGCTTGCAGAGACAGGGCGTCTTCTGGCTTATCTCATTGACCAGCGTCAGCGGAAAGGCAACGCCCGCCTCGTGGGCAATGGCCATCAGGTGCAGCACCGAGTTGGTGCTGGCACCAAGCGCCACATCGACGGTCAGGGCATTGTAAATGGACTCCTTATTGATAAAATCACGGGGTCGGACGTCATCCGCCAGCAGCCTCATCACCGCCCGCCCGGCATCCCTAGCCAGAGCTAGCCGCCGACCATCTACCGCCGGAATGGTGCCATTGCCCGGCAGCCCTATCCCCATAACCTCAATCAGGCAGTTCATGGTGTTGGCGGTAAACATGCCAGAACAGCTCCCACAGCCGGGACAGGCGATTTGCTCCAGCTGTTCCAGCTCCTCCTGGCTCATCTTGCCGCTGAGAACTTCGCCCACCCCTTCGAAGACCGAGATGAGGTCAACCTTTCGGCCATCATCGCCAAAGCGACTGGCCAGCATGGGGCCGCCGCTGATGAAGATGGACGGGATGTTCAACCTCGCTGCCGCCATAAGCATCCCGGGAACAATCTTGTCACAGTTCGGAATGAGAACGAGCGCATCAAAAGCATGCGCCTCAGCTACCGTCTCCACGGAATCGGCAATTAGTTCCCGGCTGGGCAGGCTGTATTTCATCCCCGGGTGGTTCATAACGATGCCGTCACACACGGCAATGGTATTGACCTCAAAGGGGACGCCGCCCCCTTCTCTGACCCCTGCCTTTGCCGCCTGCGCAATATCACGCAGATGGATGTGCCCGGGAACAATCTCGCTATAGCTGTTAATAATGCCCACAAACGGCCTGTCCATTTCCGAGCGATTGCAGCCCAGCGCATACAGCAGAGAGCGGTGTGGCGCCCTCTCTATCCCTTTCTTGACAACATCACTTCTCAAGACCGGTTCTCCCCATTCAAAGTTGGTTAAAAAAAATAACGGCTACATAGGTACGGACTAAATACACGGAAAAACCGCAGCAGCCCGTATCACAAAATAGCACAGAATAAATTAAATTGTCAAACTTGGCACACGTATAGTTGTCAGCCCTACCCTGAACCGGAATACTAGAGCACCTGCAGAACCTGCCGTATCTCCAGCCAGCTCACCAGTCCCTGCCTCAGAAGCTGGGGGGGACTGACCGTCAGGTCAACAATGGTGGAAAGCCCGCGTGACGGTATCAAGCCCTGGTCCAGAATCAGGGAAACCCATTCCGCCGCCTCCCCGAGCTGGTGAAGCACCTCCGGCACGGAGTACGGCGTTGCCTGTCCGCTGGCATTGGCGCTCGTCGCCGTAATGGGCAGGTCGGTCATGGTAATT
>CAZJGR010000009.1:0-19818 GCA_964545815.1 uncultured Dehalococcoidaceae bacterium
AACTTCCTCGCCCCTCAAAAGTCCAATATGCTATGGACGCTTACATGAACTTGACGTGCGGCCTGAGCTTTAACCCGGCCCCTTTTGCCAGCCGGGACATCTTCTTGATATTCGCCTCAAGCGTCTCCAGGTTAACCAGCACCGCCGGCGTATTTAAGGACGGATAAAGCAATTTCGGTTCTCCCATTTTCAAGATGCCTCCCTGACATATTTTATTTTCGCCGCTATTTCACAATTTGTTTCCTATTATTTCTTTGCGCTATACTATGGTACTGCTTGAATAATTTGCTTACTAATTAATATAAACTATTTTTATCCAGGAGGTAAATGGATGAAGAAAAGAATCGCGGTTCTGGGAGCGGGGGCCATAGGCGGCGCCATAGGCGCCTACCTGATAAGAGATGGCCATGATGTCACCCTGATAGACCAGTGGGCGGCGCACATAGAAAAAATCCGCCGCGATGGTCTGAAAGTGACTGACCTCAAAGGTGAGTTCACCGTGCCGGCCAAGGCCCTTCATTTGAGCGATGTGAGCGGCCTGAGGGAGCCGTTTGACATCGTCTACCTGTCGGTCAAGTCCTATGACACACGCTGGTCCACTTATCTGATTGAGCCCTATCTCAAGAAAACAGGCTTCATTCTGCCCGCCCAGAACGCCTTGAATGATGAAGTTGTCGCCAGCGTGGTCGGCTTTAACCGCACCGTGGGCTGCGTGCCCACCATCAGCGTTGGCGTTTATGAACCGGGCCATGTCGTCCGCACTGACCCCATAGACATACACTGCTTTACCGTTGGCGAGCTTTCCGGACTGATATCCAATCGGGTCAAGGAGGTGGTAGCGTCACTTCAAGTGGTCGGGAACAGCGATGCCGCCACCAATATCTGGGGGGTGCGCTGGTCAAAGCTGGTTATCAACTCCATGTTCAACGCCCTGTCCGGCATCATTGGCCCAGCCATTTCCTCTCTGAACGAAGCACAGAAGGATTTGACAAACCTGATCCGGGTTGTTACCGGCAGTGAGACGGCGCGGGTTGGCCAGGCTCTGGGTGTGAACATCGAGCCAATCTTGGGAGTACCGGCGGTGGAGTTCGCCGAAGCGACAACCATGGGGAGCGTTCAGAAACTGAAGGAAAAGATGGCCGCAATCTGGGCCAAAAGATACCTCCCGGCCGACGAGCTGCAAAAGAGACTGGGGGCACCGGACCGCCCATCACTTCTGCAGGACATAATAAAGAAGAGGCGAACGGAAGTAGAGTATCTCAATGGAGAGGTGGTCAGAAGGGGCAAAGTAGCGGGCGTGCCCACACCATTGAACCAGGCGGTTCTTGACCTTACCCTCAGGATAGAGAACGGGAAAGCCAACCCTGACCCGTCTAATATCGAACTGCTCAAAAAACATATAGCGCTATAATTTAACCTTTTCTCATCAGACTAAACGTACAGAAAATTGAAATGAAAAGTATGGAGGTAAAGGAATGAGCAAAAAAATCGCGGTTCTGGGAGCGGGGGCCATAGGTGGTGCCATAGGCGCCTACCTCATAAGAGATGGCCACGATGTCACCCTGATAGACCAGTGGGCGGCGCACATAGAAAAAATCCGCAAAGATGGTCTGAAAGTGACTGACCTCAAAGGTGAGTTCACCGTGCCGGCCAAGGCCATTCACCTGAGCGACGTGAGCGGGCTGAGGGAGCCGCTGGACATCGTCTATCTGTCGGTCAAGTCCTATGACACACGCTGGTCCACATACCTAATTGAGCCATACCTCAAGCCAACCGGTTTCATTATAGCCGCCCAGAACGCCTTGAATGACGAAGTAGTGGCCAGCGTGATTGGCTTCAACCGCACCGTGGGCTGCGTGCCCACCATCAGCGTTGGCGTTTATGAGCCAGGTCATGTCCTCCGCCACGACCCTTTAGACAGACACTGCTTTACCGTTGGCGAGCTTTCCGGCCTGATATCCAATCGGGTCAAGGAAGTGGTGGCATCGCTTAACGCGTTGGGCCCAAGCGAGGCAACCACCAATATCTGGGGAGCGCGCTGGGCGAAGCTGGCGGTCAATTCCACATCTAATGCCATGGCTGGTGTTATCGGCCCATCAATCGTCTCCCTGAACGAAGCGCAGAGGGATACGGCAAACCTGCTCAGAGTCATTATCGGCGGTGAGGTCACCCGGGTCGGCCTTGCCCTAGGCGTGAGCATCGAGCCCGTATGGGGCGTCCCGGCGGTGGAGTTCGCCAAAGCGACAACCATGGGAGCTGCGCAGAAACTGAAGGAAAAGATGGCTGAAATCTGGCGCAAGCAATTCCTCCCGGCTGACCAGCTACAAAAGAAAGTGGGCGCGCCGCAACGCCCGTCACTTTTGCAGGACATAATAAAGAAGAGGCGAACGGAAGTAGAGTATCTCAATGGAGAGGTCGTCAGAAAAGGCAGGGTAGCTGGTGTGCCCACCCCCATGAACCAGGCGATTCTTGACCTAACTCTCAGGGTAGAAAGTGGTAAAGTCAACCCTGACCCGGCTAATATCGAACTGCTCAAAAAACATATATCGCTTAAATAAGATTATCGCTATTCCGTTACACCAGAGCTGGAGAGAGCGGTAATCGGATGGAGGCAACAGCTTGAGAATAATCGTGCCCATCAAGCAGGTGCCGGACATGAACCAGGTGAAATTTGATGTGGCAGGAGGCAGGGTTGACCGCAGTTCCGCCGGTGTTGAGATAAACCCCTTTGACCTCAATGCTCTGGAGGCAGCGGTTCAGATAAAGGAAAACGTGGGCGGCACCGTTACCGTTATCAGCATGGGGCCGCGCCGGGCGGTGGCGTCATTGAGAGACGCGCTGGCCAGAGGCGCGGACGATGCGGTGCTGCTTGAAGACCGAAAATTCGCCGGCGCCGATACGCTGGCGACTTCATATACCATTGCCGGCGCCATCAGGAAACTGGGGGCATTTGACCTCATCATCTGTGGCGAGAAGACGGTTGATGGTGATACCGGTCAGGTTGGCCCCGAGATTGCCGAACACCTGAACATACCGCATATCGCCCACGTATCATGGTTTGAATTAAGCGCTAAAAAGATAGCTGCCCAGTGCGAAATAGGCGGACGCGCCTGCACCGTGGAGTCCCCGGTTCCGGTGCTGCTCACCCTGACCAAGGACGTGAACACCCCGAGGTTGCCCAGCTTCCGGGATAAAGCCAAGGCACGCCAGGTTGCCGTGGCAGTATGGGGAGCCAGAGAGCTTGCTGGCTATGCCGATATCAACCGGTGCGGAGTGCGCGGGTCACCGACCAGAGTGCACAGGGTGATTATCCCTACCGAGGAAAACAGAAAGGGCAAAATTTTCCGCAATACCGTTGATGAAGCCATCGATGAAATCGCCGCCGGTCTGCTCAGTCACCTGAATTGAGAAACCCGGCGCGGGAGACACATCGTGAATTCAACGAAAGAAGTCCTGGTCTTCGCAGAACAGAATGGTGGTGAAATACACCCCATTGCCTTTGAACTGCTGGGGAAAGGGAGAGAACTGGCAGATAAGCTGGGAGGGGTTCTCTCCAGCGCCCTGCTGGGCGATAAAATAGCGGGCGTGGCCGCCGAACTCATCTATCACGGTGCGGACAGAGTCTATCTGTACGACCATGCCATCTTCCATGACCTGGACCTGTTAAACTACAAGCATAACCTGGTCCGTCTGGCCCGGGAAACCAAGCCGGAGATATTTCTGCTGGGGGCAACACACTGGGGCAGGTCGCTGGGTGCCAGGGTGGCAGTGGCGCTGGGCACGGGGCTGACCGCAGACTGCACGGGCCTGGAAATCGACCGGCAGGGAAATTTCATCCAGATTCGGCCGGCCTTCAGCGGCAACGTGCTGGCCCATATCAGAACCAAAACCAGGCCGCAGATGGCCACGGTCCGGTACAAGGTCATGAGAAGCCGGCCGCGGGATGTGAACCGCAAGGGAGAGATAATTGAGAAAAAAACAGAAGTAATTCCTCCCCTGCTGACAATAGCCCACCAGGAGAAGCGGGACGAGGTCAACATCGCGGAGGCGGAAGTGATAGTCTCCGGTGGTGCCGGGCTGAAGAAGGCGGAAGACTTCTCCCTGCTGGCAGACCTGGCCGGACTTCTGGGCGCAACTGTCGGCTCCAGCCGACCCCCGGTGGACAGCGGCTGGATAGGCAGAGAACACCAGGTCGGATTCAGCGGCAACACCGTCAAACCCAAGATTTATCTTGCCTGCGGGATTTCGGGCAGCTCCCAGCACCTGGCCGGCATGAGAGAATCAGATGTCATCATCGCCATCAACACTGACCCTTCCGCGCCGATATTCAAGGTTGCCGACTACGGAATTGTGGGTGACCTTTATGAAGTCGTCCCGAAACTAATAACAAGAATAAAGAGGTGCCGTGCATGAGTATTGTCGAGAAG
Source organism: uncultured Dehalococcoidaceae bacterium (assembly GCA_964545815.1). Classification (GTDB taxonomy): domain Bacteria; phylum Chloroflexota; class Dehalococcoidia; order Dehalococcoidales; family RBG-16-60-22; genus E44-bin89. The sequence goes on from CAZJGR010000009.1 coordinate 4,428, forward strand.
CTGCAGAAGATTGTGGGCCAGGACTGGGTGGTCACGAACCGGAAGCAGATGGAGAGATATCTGGCTGATGAAACCTCCGATGCCATAAGGCCAAAACCAGCCAATAACGTGGTTCTGGTCAAGCCAGCGAGTGCCCAAGAAATATCCGCCTTATTGAAGCTGGCCAATCAAGAAAAGACGCCGGTCTTCGTCAGGGGCGGCGGTACCGGAATATGCGGTGGCGCCGTGCCCATCGCCGATGGCATTCTTCTCTCCATGGAAAGGCTGGACCGGGTTATTGAGGTGGACCGGAACAACTTAATGGTCGTGGCGGAAGCTGGCGTGCCCTTCGGCAACATGCTGAAGGCGGTGGAAGGAACCGGCCTGTTCTTTCCCCCCCACCCCGGAGACGAGGGAGCACACGTCGGGGGGCTGGTTGCCTGCAACGCGGGAGGAACCAGGGCCGTCAAATATGGTGTCGTACGCAACTTTGTCCGGGGGCTGGAGGTGGTGCTGCCGACCGGTGAAATAGTCACCATGGGAGGCAAGTTGCTGAAAAACAACCAGGGGTTTGACCTGATGCACCTGCTTATCAGCAGTGGCGGTGCGCTGGGCGTGATAACCAAGGTCATCTTCCGCCTGTGCCCCAAGTTCAGCAGCAGCGGCACACTGGTTATTTCCTACGACAGCCGTCATAAAGCTATTGACACCGTTCCCCAGATTCTGCAGAGCGGCATCACCCCGCTGGCGATAGAGTATATCGAGCGCGATGTCATCGAGATATCGGCGAAAAGGCTGAGCCTGACGTGGCCGGCCACCAAAGGACAGGCGTACCTGATGGTGATTCTCACCGGCGACAGTGAGGACGAGGTTTACTCGCAGGGCGAGCGGGTATCAGATATCTGTGAACGGAACGGCGCGGTTGATATCCTGATTGCGGAAAGGCGAGAGGAACAGGCCAATATCCTCAAAATAAGAAGCGAGACATACAGCTCGCTAAAACCAAAAGTGGCTGACGCTCTGGATATAACCGTACCGCCGGCAAGCATCGGGGTGATGATGGACCGGGTAGATGAGATTGCCAAGCGCTACGACGTGAAAATCCCCACCTACGGGCACGCCGCCGACGGCAACCTTCACCCTCACCTCATGATGGAACTGGTCGAGAAAGGCATACTGCGCGAGGTGAAAAGAGCGATATACCAGGAAGCGATAAAGCTGGGGGGCGTCATCACCGGCGAGCACGGCCTGGGGGTTATCAGGCTGGCGGACCTGGACCTCTGCCCCGACGGCAAAACCTGGGAACTGATGCGCGGCATCAAGCGCGTCTTCGACCCCAATAATATTTTAAGTCCGGGCATCGGCGTGCGGTAATATGAAAAGCCAGACTCAAAGCGCCGAGGGATGAAGAACAATGAAAAAAGCAATCAGGATGGACGCGAAGGACAATGTGGCCACGGTCATCAGCGCCGTTGCGGCGGGAGAGGAAGTGGCAGTGCTTTCCACGAAGCAGGAGGTCGTACAGCGTATCAGGGCTAAAGAGGCGCTGCCTCTGGGGCACAAGATTGCGCTCACGGATATAAAACGAGGCAATGAAATCAAAAAATACGGCGCGGTCATTGGCAAAGCCTCGAAAGACATCACGGCGGGCGAGTATGTCCATATTCACAATGTGGAGAGCAACCGGATGCCCCTGACCGAGCACATGCTTGGCTACCGATAGCTTTAAGCAGGACGGAGGGTAGAGAGATGGAGTTCCAGGGATTTGCACGGCCGGATGGCCGCATCGGTGTGCGCAACCGGGTTCTGGTGGTGGCGACCTCGGACTGCGCCGAGCCAACAGCCCGAATGATTGCCCAGGGTATTGACGGCGTCGTATCCGTTACCCAGCACCAGGGATGCATTGCCATAGAGACCGCCACCACCCTTACTGGTGCGGCCAAGAACCCCAATATCTGCGCCACACTGCTCGTCTCCATGGGCTGCGAGGGCATTGAGCCGGCACCGATGATGTCAGAAATCAGCCAGACCGGCAAACCGGTGGAACTCGTCCAGATACAGAAGCTCGGCAGCACCCGCCGGACCATCGCCCGGGGACGCGAGATAGTGCAGCAAATGGCGGCCGAGGCTCGTAAGCAGAAAAGAAAGGCTTTCGCGGTGAGTCAATTGACCGTTGGCCTGAAGTGCGGCGGCTCTGATACCACCAGCGGCATCGCCGCCAATCCGGCCATAGGGGTCATGGCGGATATGCTGGTTGATGCGGGTGCTTCGGTGGTGATGATTGAGCCCATAGAGGCGGTCGGCGCTGAGGAATTCATGGCCAGCCGCGCCGCCAGTGCATCGGTGAAAAAACAAATACTGAAATGGATAAGCGACGAGGAGAAACGCTGGACGGTTCCCGGTGCCAGCCTTGATTTCATGTGCCGGGGCAACATCGATGGCGGGCTTACCACCGTAGAAGAAAAGGCGCTCGGCGCGATTCACAAGGGCGGCCGCAGTCCGATACAGGGCGTGCTGAAAAACAGGCAAGGCTGCCTGGAAATGGTGCCTCAGGGCGGTGGCTTCTACCTGCAGGAGGGCACCCACGAGGAAATACCGGCCATAACTTATATGGCGGCGGCGGGCGTTAACATCATCGTTTTCGCCACCGGTCGTGGCGGCGTTTTCGGGCATGCCATTTGCCCTGTGGTCAGGGTAACCGGGAACCCGGAAACCTGGGCCAGAATGAAGGAAGATATGGACGTAAATGCCAGCACCATCATGGAAGGAAAAGAGTCAATCGAGAGCGTGGGCCAACGGATACTTGACGAAGTGGTGGCAGTTGCCTCGGGCAAGCTTACCATCAGTGAACAGCTCGGCTTGGATAATTTCGCCGTGTGGAAATACGACCCCAGAATTGAGGCGCTCCTGGGACTGCTTTAGGGTATTACCAGCGGCTGAGGAGGAGAAATGAAACGGATTGGCGTTTTGACCAGCGGCGGTGATGCCCCCGGCATGAATGCCGCCATCCGCGCCGTGGTACGTACCGGGCTCAGCCGGGGCTGGGAGGTTATGGGGATTCGGAACGGCTATGCCGGCCTCTTTAGCCACAGCATGGTTTCAATGGGGGCTCGTGATGTGGGCGGCATCATTCAGCAGGGTGGCACCGTTCTGGGCAGTTCCCGCTGTCCCGAATTCATGACCAAAGCCGGCCGCCGGAAGGCGCTGCGCACCCTTGAGGAAAATGCAGTTGAGGCGCTGGTGATTATCGGTGGCAATGGCTCGCAGGCCGGCGCCCATGAGCTGTCCCAGATGGGCTTCCCGGTGGTTGGCGTGGCCTCAACGATAGACAACGACCTGTATGGCTCCGAAATCACCATCGGGGTTGACACCGCCCTGGACGTGGCACTGCGGGCGATTGACCAGCTCAAAGTGACGGCCTCCTCTCACCACCGCGCCTTCATCGTGGAGGTGATGGGGCGCGACTGCGGTTACCTGGCCCTGGTGACGGGCATCACCGGCGGCGCAGAATACATAGTCATCCCCGAGTTCGAGACCGATGCCGAAGAGGTGGTCAGCGCCATCCGCAAGGCCTATGAACGGGGCAAGGCTCATGCCCTCATCGTCGTGGCCGAAGGTGCCAAGTACAACGCCCGCGGTCTGTCTCACTACTTTTCAGAACACCAAGAAAGACTGGGCTTTGAACTGAGAATAACCACCCTGGGTTATGTACAGCGCGGGGGCAGTCCCGGCGCCTTTGACCGACTGCTGGCGACCCGGCTCGGTGCCGCCGCCACCGAATACATCGCCGAGGGCAAGTTTGGCGTGCTGGCTGGTTTAAACAAGGGCCAGATTACGCCAACGCCGCTGGCAGAGGTCGTGGCCAATAAGAAACCGCTGGACCTGGACCTCCTGCGACTGTCCGAAGTGCTTAATATCTAACGATGTATCTCGGCACAGAAGCGGAAACACAGGATTTCTACAGCTTGCTGGATAAATAGGCGACAACGCTTGCTTCTATACCTTTCACCTGCTCCAGGGTGTTAAAGCTCTTCCCCTGTTCTGGCATGGCCAGAAATATCCTGATTGTCCCGGTGAGGTCGAAGCCGGTTGCCTTAAAAACCTCGTACAGCAATGTCAGGTGCCGCAGGTAGGTCATCTGGAAAGCGATGAAGGCGTTGTTTAGCTGGTCTGGTTTTCCGCCCCAGATGTCCTGGAGCTCGCTGCCCATTGCTTCCAGCAAGCGGGCTTTCCTGATTAACGCGTCCAGCTCAGAGAGCTTACCCTCATGATATTGCGCATAGAGGGCTTCGAGCTTGGCGTAATATTCCCGGTAAACCTCGCTTTCCCGGAGCCGGTTATCCAGGTGTTTCGTCAAGGTTCGGTATACCGATGAATCCTGACCGAACCTGTCCCGGGTAAAAAGCATGGCGGCGGCATAGCCGATTATTTCCGCGGAGGGCTCTTCCAATCCCAGAGGCAAATCTATCTGTGCGTGCCAGTCCTCATGAAAAATAATCTGGATGAAGCGGTAGAGCGGCGCCTGCATAAGAGATTCAGTCACCGGGGTTCCCCTGCCGGCGACAGAGGGAATGGCATAAAAATAGGCATCATATTTTCTGGTATCGATAGAGACGCTGTCCCGTGTGCCCACGGCGGCTATCAGGGCAGGGTCGTCGAGCGAGTACGCCAATTCCGTGCTGGACGTGTAAAATAAGTAGTCGTACGCGCCTACTTCCGGGCGGTACGTCCTGAAATTCTCCGTCTCAGCGAAGCCAAGCTCTTTTTCAAACGCCTTTATCTCGTCTATCAGCGGCAGCCTTTGCTCTTCGGCGATGGGCGTGGTTGGCTGGCAGGAAGGGATAACTGCCACAGATACCATGAACAGAACACCAAGTAAGAGTAATATTCTTCTCATCCCGATTGCGTTTACAATTCTCACGCGAGGCTATTTCAGACAATCAGCTCTGCACCAGCTCCAGCAGCACCCTGCCCGTGCCCTTGGGATGCAGGAAGGCGATACGGGTGTCTTCAACGCCTTTCCGGGGCTGCTCATCGATTAAGGGTAGGCCGCTCTGCGCCAGTTTGCTCAGCGCCTCCTCAATATCGGCCACCTCCAGCGCCAGATGGTGCATCCCCTCGCCGAATTTGGCAATGTATTTGGCAATCGGGCTTTCCGGGTCGGTTGACTCAAGCAGCTCAATCTTGCTTTCGCCCACCGGCAGGATGGCTGTCCTGGTGCGCTGTTCCTCAACAACTTCTATCCCCTTGACACTCAGCCCCAGCGTTTCAGTATAGAGTTTCAGAGCCTGGTCAATGCTGTTCACGGCGATACCAACGTGGTTAATCCTCGTTATCATCGCTTCCCTTCTCCAGTTCCGCCTTGATAAAGCTGGCGATTTTATTAATCGGAGTCCCCGGGCCAAATGTTTCCGCAATTCCGCTTGCCTTCAAAGCCGGGATGTCTTTCTTCGGAATGATGCCGCCGCCGATAAAGATAACTTTTTTGTGGCTTTTCTTTCTGAAGCTATCAATTGTTTTCGAGAAGAGCGCCAGATGTCCGCCGGAAAGGCAGCTCAGCCCGATAACGTCAACGTCCTCCTGTATTGCCGCCTCGGCAATCTGCTCCGGAGTTAAACGCAACCCCAGATAGATTACCTCCATGCCGGCGTCCCGCAATCCCTGCGCCACGGCGATGACGCCGCGGTCATGTCCGTCAAGCCCTGGTTTGGCTATCAGTACCCGTATTTTCTTACTTACCATGACATACTCCCCATGTACCAAAAGTGCGCATCAAAGCACGCTCGGTTCCTTGTACTCGCCGAACACGTCTCGCAAGGCATCAGATATCTCTCCGACCGTCGCACAGGCCTTCACCGCTTCAATGAGAACCGGCATGGTATTTTCCTCGCTCCTGGCCACCTGACGCACCTTGTCCAGAATCTGGCGAACCCGCTCGTTATCCCGCCTGCTCTTTAACTGGCTCAGCCGCGCGGTCTGCTTCTGGGCAACGTTCTCATCAATCTCAAGCAACTCCAGGTCGAGCGGCTCGTCCGAGGTATATTTGTTGACGCCAACCACCACCTGTTCGCCGGCATCCACCGCCCTCTGGTGGTTGTAGGCGGACCGCCTGATTTCCCTCTGGATGTAGCCCCTTTTAATCGCTTCCAGCGCTCCGCCCATTTTGTCGATGGTAGCGATATACTTATTTATGCCTGCCTCTATCTGATTGGTCAGCCGTTCCAGATAGTACGAGCCGCCCATCGGGTCAACGGTGTCGGCAACGCCGCTCTCATAGGCAATTATCTGCTGTGTTCGCAGGGCAAGCTGCACCGCTTCCTCGCTGGGCAAGGCCAGTGCCTCATCATACGAGTTGGTATGCAGGGACTGGCAACTGCCCAGAACCGCCGCCAGCGCCTGTATCGCTACCCGGACCACATTGTTCAATGGCTGCTGCTCGGCAAGGGTACAACCTCCAGTCTGAACATGGAATTTAAGCATCATCGACCGTTCATTCTTGGCACCAAATCGCTCCCTCATTATCTTTGCCCAGACTCGACGCAGCGCTCGGAATTTAGCCACCTCTTCAAAGAGATTGGTAAAAGCGGCGAAGAAAAAAGAGAAGCGCGGGGCAAATGAGTCAACTTCCATTCCCCGGTCAATCATCGCCTGGACATAAGCGATGCCGTTGGCCAGAGTAAAGGCGGCCTCCTGAATGGCGGTCGCCCCAGCTTCACGCATGTGATAACCGCTAATGCTAATCGAGTTCCACTTCGGCATATTCTGAGCGCAGTAGCCGCAGATATCCGTGGTCAGTCGCATCGAAGGCTCGGGGGCGAAGATATACGTATTCCTGGCCACATATTCTTTCAGCAGGTCATTCTGAACGGTCCCCATAAGCTGGCTCTGTGCCGCGCCCTGCTTCTCGGCGGCGGCGATGTACATGGCCAGTATAATGGGTGCCGTTGCGTTGATGGTCATTGAGGTGCTTACCTCGCCGAGCGGGATACCAGCCCAGAGGTCTTCCATGTCCTTTAACGAGTCAATGGCCACGCCCACCCGGCCAACTTCGGGAAGCGCCAGCGGGTGGTCGGAATCATAGCCCATCTGGGTTGGCAGGTGAAAAGCAACGCTGAAGCCGGTCTGCCCCTGCTGGTAAAGGTATTTGTAACGCTTGTTGGTTTCCTCCACGGTGGCAAAGCCGGCATACTGGCGCATCGTCCATAACCTGGTGCGATAGCCGGCGGGCATTATGTTCCGGGTAAAGGGGTATTCTCCAGGATGGCTGGCATCTATTTCATTTTCCGATATATCATCTGGCGTATAGACTCTGTCGACCACAGTGCCGTCAACTGTCGTCCTGAATTCTTTTTTCCTCTCCTCCATTTCTGCCATTACCTCTGTCACCTCCTTCCGCCATAATCTTTCCGCAAATAATAATAACTTGGCAAGATGATATTTGCAATGATGACGCTTCCGTAGTCTTTATAAACCATTATGGCCATAAAGCGACAGAAAACGGCGCTTAATGCTAAAATGTATCACGAAGTCAATCTTGACCGGATTACAGGCAGAGGAGCGACCGCCACGATAGTTGATGTGCACACCCACGTGCCGACCCATGTGTCAGAGGTACCGCCGGGAGAAGAAATCCTGAACCGGCAGATGAGGCCGGACAGGCCAATCCGAATCACCACCACCCACCGCGATTTCTTCAAGGCAATGGAAGCGGTGGACCGGGTTATCTCCTTCGGCATTGCCATGCCCCCGGACCGCCCCGCCGTCATCGGCGAGAGAGACGCGAAGAAGGTCAATGATGCCACGGCCGCGCTGGTAGCGCAGGCGCCGCAGAAAGTCATCGGCTTCATGTCTGTCTGGCCGGAGGCGCCGGACGCAATTGATGAAATGGAGAGGGCTTACCACGACCTCGGGCTGCGCGGGCTCAAGCTGGGCCCGAATTACCAGAACTTTGAGCCTCTGGGGAAAAACGCGCTCCGCGTCTATGCTAAAGCCCAGGAATGGGACCTGCCCGTCCTGTTTCATCAGGGTACCTCCCCGATACGTGACGCACCCCTCCGCTATGCCCACCCACTGGTGATGGACGAAATCGCCATCCGCTTTCCCGAGCTGCGCATCGTCATGGCCCATATCGGCCACCCCTGGCTTGAGGACTGCCTCATGGTCATACGGAAGCATCCGCATGTCTACGCTGACGTCTCGGGTCGGTTCTACCGGCCTTGGTCATTCTACAACGGTCTGCGCCTGGCCTACGAATGGGCGGTGATGGATAAGCTGTTTCTGGGTTCCGATTACCCGATATCGATGCCGCAGGAGGTGATAGATGCCCTGCGCAGCCTGAATGATTTTATCACTAAGCACCACCTGCCAGAGATACCTCAGGAGCTTCTGGAGCAGATAATTCATCGGGATGCGCTGGCGCTGCTGGGCCTGAGTTGAAGCTAAGCCGACTTACTTGACGTACTGTGATACAATATATCAAATACAGTAGCATTGAAAATTACCGGAGGTGAGATGTCAGACCATGTTTAAATTAGATGAACTTATCAACAGTGTCGTTGATGGGCAGGTGGGTAAAGCCGCCGAGCTAACCCGAAAAGCCCTGGCGGCAAAGGTGCTCGCCAAAAAAATACTGGATGAAGGGCTATTGCCGGCAATGAACCAGGTGGGCAAAGACTTTGAAGATGGCCAGATTTTCCTGCCCGAACTGCTGATGGCCGGCGATGCCATGAAAGCTTCAATTGAACTGCTGAGACCTGAGCTTGCCCGCAAGGGGGCGGGCTATGCCGGAAGGTATGTCATTGGCACGGTTGAAGGTGACCTACATGACATCGGCAAGAATATCGTCATCCTGATGCTTGAGGGGAACGGCTGGGAAGTCACCGACCTGGGCACGGATGTTCCGCCACAGCGTTTCTGTGATGAAATCAAAAAGGGTGGCTATGATGTCCTGGGCCTGTCTGCCCTGCTGACCTTTACCATGCCCAAGATGCCGGAAACGATAAATATCCTCAAGAAAGCTGGCCTCAGAGACAAGGTCAAAGTCATGGTCGGGGGCGTCCCGTTGAATCAGTCCTTTGCCAACCAGATTGGGGCTGATGCCTACGGCCGGGACGCTGTGGAAGCGGTGGTAAAAGCCAAGGAATTGCTGAATAAATAATGGGGGTAATGAAGATGCAGAAGCTTACCAATCTGGAGCGTGTGATGAAGGCGGTTCACCGCCAGGAACCGGATGTTGTGCCCACTTTTGAAATAGACATTGATGAACGGGTCATTGACGCCTTAAAGCCCGGCGCATCCTATGAGGATTTCATTGAGTACATGGATATAGACGCCGTCTGTTACCACGAGACACGAACGGACAGCTATGAAGTGCTGGACAAAGCCAAACGCATCGTCCGCGACCAGTGGGGTGCCATTAAGCAGTATTCAGGGGTTTCGCTCAGCATCCCCATGCTTCTGGAGCCGGCGCTAAAGTCCAAGGCAGACCTGAAAAAATATAAGCTGCCTGACCCTGCCTGGCCAGGGAGATTCCAACGGATAAAAGAAGCAGTAAAACGCTTTAAGGGCAAGAGGGCAATCATCGCCACGACCAGGCCCTTCGCCACCATGAGGGACAGCCTCCGCGGCCAGGATGACCTTTTCAAGGACATGATAAGAGACCCCGAGTTTGTGGACAGCCTGAACCAACTGCTGAGTGATTACTACCGGAGGCTGGTGAAGAATTTGATTGACGCTGGCGTCGATATCATCCTTGAGACCGCAGACATCGCTTTCACCAATGGCCCAATGGTGGCACCCAAACACCAGTCCAGGTTCATCTTTCCCCCGCTAAAAGAGATGGTCGATTACTGCCACCGCCGGGGAATTCCCTGTCTCAAGCACACCGATGGCAACATCTGGGCCCTCCTTGACCTCATTGTGGAAGCCGGCTTCGATGGCATCCATCCCATCGACCCCGTAGCCGGTATGGACCTTGGCGAGGCAAAACAGAAATACGGCGATAAACTATGTATTATGGGAAATGTTGACTGCGGCAACCTGCTGAGCTGGGGAAGCAAAGAGGAGGTCCGCGAAGCAGTCAAAGACTGCATCCGGAAGGCAGGCAAGGGTGGAGGCTACATCTGCATGTCTGGCAACTCAATCCACGGCGCCGTGAGTCCGGCTAACTATGCCGAGATGATACGGGCCATCAAAGAGTACGGCAGGTACCCGTTGAGCCTGACTTAGAACCAGCATCAGCCTTCTTCAAATAGAGATGAAGCTGTACGAGTTTGAAGCTGGCGACCTGTTTCGAAACGAAGGCATACCCGTCCCCGATTTCGTGGTCGCCGATAGCCCCAAACAGGCGCGCGAGGCTGCCTTAAGAATTGGCTTCCCCGTCGTAATCAAGGCGCAGGTCCTCACCGGGGGCCGGGGTCTGGCCGGGGGCGTACAGACTGCCGAGTCTCCGGAGCAGGCGGAGGAAATTGCCCGGCGGATGCTGAAATCCACTATCAGAGGGTTGCCGGTAAACGGGGTAATGGTGGTGAAAAAGGCGGAGGTGGCCCGTGAGTTCTACCTCGGGGTGACCATAGATGGTTTAGCCGGCTGTCCGGTGGTTATTCTGAGCACCGCTGGTGGTGTTTCCATCGAGGAGACGGCCAAAACTCATCCCGAAATGGTGGTCTCAACCCAGGTTCCCATTTCGTCTGGCCTAGGCCTGGCCGGGGCAGCCAAAATGGCCCAAGAAACCGGCCTTACCGGCGATGAATCAGCCCGGATAGCCGAAATTCTCCATAAACTCTACCGCGTTTTTCGCCGTTATGACGCCACCATTGCCGAAATCAATCCGCTGGTACGCACCGCCAAAGGCGAATACCTGGCCCTTGATGCCAAGATGGAGATTGACGATTCCGCCCTGTTCCGTCATTCCGACCTGCCCATATCGCCTGAGGACCGTACTGCCAGCCCTCTGGAGAAGAAGGGCCGCCAGATGGGGGTAACCTATGTGGAACTTGATGGCGAGGTCGGCATCATCTCTACCGGGGCGGGGCTGGGCATGGCGACCATGGACATCGTCAACCAGCGTTACCGGCCGGCCAACTTCCTGGAAACGGGGGGAGGCATCTCGGAAGAACTTCTCTACCGCGTTATGGAACTGGTCATGCAGAAGGAGGGCCTGAAAGCCGTGTTTATCAATCTCCTCGGTGGCATCAACCCCATCCACGAAGGGGCCAGGGGAATCGTCCGCTTTCTCCAGGAGCACCCGACAGATATCCCCATTGTGGCCAGAGCGATGGGAAATCGCCAGGAAGAGACACGGCAGATACTGAGAGAGGGAGGGGTTGAGGTGGTCAACGACGTGGCCACGGAGAAGGGTGTGGAACAGCTTTTCCGGCGACTGGAAAGAAAAAGATGAGCATCCTGTTAAACGGCGAGACCAGAGTGCTGGTGCAAGGCATCACCGGTCGGGTGGGGCGAGCCCAGACGAAATGGATGCTGGAGTACGGGACCAATATTGTGGCCGGCGTCACCCCGGGGAAATGGGGCGAGGAGGTGGAGGGTGTGCCGGTCTATAACAGCGTGGCTCAAGCCGTTGCCGAACGCGGCGCAGAGGCCTCGGTCTTTTTTGTGCCACCGCCGGCGGTTAAAGCCGCTGCCATCGAGACCATTGACGCCGGTGTCAGCCTTATTGTGGTGGTCACCGAACATGTCCCCGTGCACGATGCTATGGAGATAAAAGCTTATGCCTCAGAGCGCAGCGTGCGACTTCTGGGGCCAACCAGTCCGGGAATCATCACCCCCGGAGAGGCCAAGATGGGCATTATGCCCGGAAACATGTTCCAGCCCGGACGAATCGGCGTCATTTCCCGGAGTGGCACCCTTGCCTACGAGATCTGCGTCGACCTTGCCGCCGCCGGCCTGGGCCAGAGCACAGCTGTCGGCATGGGTGCCGACCCGGTGCCGTTCACCAGCATGTCCGAACTGCTGGCCCTCTTCGATGCTGACCCGGGCACTGACCTGGTCGTCATCGTCGGCGAGGTGGGGGGCAGGCAGGAAGAATATGCCGCACAGTTCATTGCCAGACAGATGAAAAAGCCGGTGGTGGCCTACGTTGCCGGCCACAGCGTGCCGGAGGGAAAGCGCATGGGCCATGCCGGTGCCATCGTGCAGGGCAACATGGGGACAACGAAAAGCAAGATGAGCGCTTTGCAAAAGGCGGGCGTCAAAGTGGCGGAGTACCCGCGGGATGTGGTGAAGCTGGTGCAGGACCAGCTCAAATAATATTCCACATCTCAATACGTTATTTACTTTATGTAAATATCAAATACCTCTTGGCTGGCGACAATCGGGCCTTCCAGGGTTGACCTGGTAGAAGCCAGGAATATCTGGGTATTGCCTTTTTTCTTGGCCTTGAAGTGGAAGACCTGGTACAGAACGATGGCTCCGTTCTCCTTGGTCTCCGTTTCAACCGTGTTCTCCAATAGCTCAATCATTGACTCATCGTATTTTTCTCGCCATATATATCCGGAATTCAGGTCAACTGGGCGGGAGATGGAAAACTCCTCGTCTACCTTTACGTCCATTTTTGTCACCGGCAGGAGGCCAAAATCTTTACCCTTTTCCTCCTCTTTCCCCGTGCAACCAGCCAAGAGCCCGAAGACTATTATCGGCATAAGCATTAATAATAATCGTTTAAGCATCTTCGTTCCCCTTTCCTATCGACGGCTTCTGAAACTATCTCAGGCTGATTCTGGCATCCACCACCCAGTACCCCTCCCCTCGCGGCATTACTTTTACCGGGTTGAAGTCCAGCTCCGCAATCTGGGGAATATCCTCCACCATGGCCGATAGTCGGAGCAGCAAATCCTGCGCCGCCGGCACATCGCTGGGAGGCGACCCCCTGAAACCTTCGAAGAGACGGGCCATCTTGATTGAGGCGACCATTTCTCTGGCATCCAGTTCGGTGAGTGGATGCAGGCGAAGGACGATATCCTTCAGCAGCTCAGCCTGTATGCCGCCCAGACCGAACATGATGAGTGGCCCGAACGTCGGGTCCTGCGTGACACCAGCAATGATTTCAATGCCGCCCGGTATCATGCGCTGGATGGTAACACCTTCCATTTCCGATGCACGCCCCAGGGCCGCCAGCTTATCCCTGATAGCCTTGAATGCAGCCCTCACTTCGTCTTCTGAATTGAGGTCCAGCACCACGCCTCCAACATCGGTCTTGTGCGTGATGGTGGACGAGTTTAATTTGACCACCACCGGGAAGCCTGTCTTTGCTGCCAGAGAAGCGGCCTCGTCGGCACTACCGGCCACCGCTGTGCCGACAATACGTATGCCGTAACAGTTGAGCAGTTCCACTATCTTCTCTGCGGAAAGCCAGAATGGCCTCTGTTTATACCGGCTCATCGCGGCCTCGATGATACGGCGTGCCTTTTCCCGCTGGATACCCTTTATGCGTGGTACAGAGCCTCTGGGTTTACTCATCAGCTCACGGTACTCAATAGCTTTGGCCAGTGCCAGGACGGCATTTTCGGGAAACGGATAGCAGGGTACAAAGCTGCCCGCCTTTCCCAGCCTGGCCTTGAACCCCCGCTGCCCCATAAAACAGGCAAGCAGCGGTTTTCGCCGCCGCTGAAACAATGGGCTGACACGGCGGATGGCATCTTCCACCAGCGTTGAGTCGACCACTGCCGCCGGGACAAATACCGCCAGAACCGCATCAACGTTGTCATCCCCGGCCAGCACCCTCAGCGAACCTTCAAACTCTTCCGGGGTAACACTGCCGGTGAGGTCCAGTGGGTTGCCAGTCCTGATACCCCGTTTGATGAGCGGACTCAGTTTATTGGCTGTTTCCGAGGCAAGCTCGGGCAGGAGCAGCCCCTGCTGCGCCGAGGCGTCAGCGGCCAGAATCCCCGGCCCGCCCCCGTTGGTCACGATAAACAGTCTTTTACCTCCGGGGAGCGGCTGGTTGGAAAGCAGCGTGGCCACATCGAACAGTTCCTGAATGCTGTTGACGCGAATGATACCCGCCTGGCGGAAGAGGGCATCCGAGACCACCTCAGGCGTCGCCAGGGCACCGGTATGCGATGAGGCGGCACGTGAGCCGACCAGTGTTGTCCCGCTCTTGACGACGACAATTGGCTTTCGGGCCGAAACCCGCTTGGCGATACGGCTGAATTTCCAGGGGTTACCGAACGACTCCAGATAGAGCAGGATGACCTTGGTTGCCGGGTCATCTTCCCAGTACTGCAACAGGTCGTTGGAAGAGATGTCGGCGCGATTGCCCACACTGACGAAGCCGGAGATACCCATATTGAGGTCGCGGGCGTACTCCAGAATGACCAGCCCCATGGCACCGCTCTGGGAGAGAAAGGCAATATTGCCGCGAGGTGGATAGATGCGGGAAAATGAGGCATTCAGTCGCACTTCAGGGTCGGTATTGATGATTCCCATGCAGTTCGGGCCCACCAGCCGCATCCCGTGGCCCAGCGCGATATCACGCAGCTCCTCCTCGCGGGCGGCGCCCTCCGGTCCTCTTTCCCTGAAGCCATCGGTGATGACAATGATGGCCCGAACGCCCTTCCGCCCGCACTCATCTGCCACTCTGGCCACAAATGGCGTAGGCACGATAATTATCGCCAGGTCGAGCTCCCCCGGCACATCAAGTACGGAGGGATAGGCTTTTACCGCCATTATGGCATCTGCTTTCGGGTTCACCGGGTACACGACGCCGGTAAACCCGCCTTCCATAATATTCTGGAAAATAAGCTGCCCGAGGCTGCCCGGCTGTCTTGAAGCCCCGATTACCGCAACTGAGCGCGGCGCCAGAACATGGCGTATTGAGGCCACCGTTGACAGGCGTTCCCTCTCCGCCTCTTTCTTCTCCACCCGGCGGCTCCTGGCCAGGGGAATGGTAACGTGGTAGACACCTCCCCTCAATTCGCTGTCAATATGGAATCCGTAGTCCTTGAGAACGGACATCATGCGTTCGTTTTCAGCGAGGACGTCGCCTTCAAAAAAGGCAATGCCATTGTCCCGGGCGATGTTCGCCAGCCACTCGATAAGCCGGGTGCCGATTCCCTTGCCATGGTAGGCATCTTCGATGGCGAAGGCGACCCTCGCTGAACGCTTATCGGGCAGCCGGTAATAGCGCCCGATGGCGATGATTTCCCGGCGCTGCTCCCTCTGCACCTCACCAACCAGGGCAAAGGTATTCTTGTAGTCCACGGTACAGAATCTCAGCGCGTCCTCAGGGCCCATCTCACCCGGGTCACGCTGGAAGCGGAGGTACTTGGTCTGCTGGCTGAGTCTCTGGAAGAAGGCGAGCCAGCGCTCGGCATCGTCCTGGCGTATCGGCCTCAACAGTATCCGTGAGCCGTCTTTCAGCAGGACCTCGGTCTCATACTGGGATGGATAGGTTGCA
>CAZJGR010000009.1:19918-35217 GCA_964545815.1 uncultured Dehalococcoidaceae bacterium
ACTCAGGCTTAGCTAAGATATAGCCAATACCCGCCCTGGTGAGGACTATCTTCGGGTCGCTCGGGTCTGGTTCAATCTTGGTCCGCAGGCGGCGTATATGCACCCTGAGGCTATCGGCAGCATCAGGATAGTCCACACCCCACACCGCCTCAGCCAGTCCGGAGTGGGTAACCACCCGCCCGGCGTTTCTCATCAGGTATTGCATTATGGAACCTTCAGTAGGCGTCAGGTTTATCTCCCGTTCTCCATAATAAAGCTGTCCCGTGGAGGTATCAAACTTCAACTTCCCGCAGACTAGAGGCGCCCCCTCAACGATGGCGCCACGCCGGCGCGTGACCAGCTTTATCCGGGATAGAAGCTCCATCTGACGGAAGGGCTTAATGACGTAATCATCGGCCCCCCACTCCAGCCCCTTGACAATATCAGTCTCATCCGACCGTACCGTCAGAATCAGGATTGGCACGTCGGAAAAAAAGCGGACCCGTTTCAGCACTTCAAAGCCGCTGATATCGGGCAGGCCAAGGTCCAGTATGATGACGTCCGGGTTTTCAGACTGGAGCAGTTCAATACCTCCCTCGCCAAGGTGAGTTGACAGCAGCTTGGCATCGGGCCAGCCTATCTGGAGTGCCAGCGATATGGCCTCCACAATTGCCTGGTCGTCCTCAATGATGAGAATTTTCATGATTTATTTCCTGTGCCCACTTTTTCCTTCTGTCCGGCAGCCGTCAGGGGTATGGAAAAGCCAAAAATGCTGCCTTTACCCTTTTCACTTTTCACCCATATCCGCCCCCCGTGAAGTTCCACCAGCTTCTTGGACAGGCTCAAACCAAGCCCCAGCCCGCTTAGCCGCTCCCGGTCGCTCTCGAGAGAGCGGTATGGCTCAAACAGCAGCTTCTGGTCATCCTTGCTTATGCCAACACCGGTATCCTGAACTTCTACCACCAGATTATCACGCTCTAGCCTGGCTTTCAACGTTATCTTGCCTCCCGGGGGCGTAAACTTGACTGCATTGTTCACCAGGTTGAGCACAATCTGCCGGAAACGCTCTTCATCAGCCACGATAACTGGCAGCGAATCCGGTAGCCGAGCGGTGAGCGTCTGGCTGTTACGCATGGCCACCGGGGTTTCCTCCTCAACAATCCGCTGCAAAAGCTGCCGCGGGTCCATGGGCTCTGGATTCAGCCTCAGCATGCCGACCTCGCCCTTGGCCAGGTCAAGCAGTTCGTCAATCCGCCGATTCAGGTTGTTGGCGCCCTGATTGATGTTTTGTGCCAGCCCATACCATGGCCCATCCTTTAATTTTTGCAGCAGCAGTTCGCTCGAGGCCATCACCGGCGTAACCGGTGTTTTCAGTTCGTGAACCAGTGCCCTGGTGAATTCAACCCGCTTTTTTATTTCCGCCTCCAGCGTCTGCCTCAGCGTTCTCTCTTCGTTGTAAAGCCCCCGCAGTTCACTCTCTGACTGCTCCATGGCTGACAGTAAACCGTTGATGGTGCCCGCCAGAATGGAGAGTTCATCCACCCCTGGCATTGATACCCGCGCCGTAATATCGCCGCTGGTGCCGATGCTCTGAATTCCGTGGCTCAGGCGGGTCAGCCTGGATAGCACCTGCTTTTCCAGAAGCAAAATAGTCACGATGCCAAATAGAAGCCCGACGCCAACAATCATCAGCATCAGGGAGGCGATGGCCACATCCTGCTCGTAGGCTCTGGCCGAACCCGCACTGTCATGATTGAGCAGAAAATTCTCGGAAAGAAAATAGAGAATTACGATGAGCCCGAGAAACATCGTGCCGACAATGATTCGTGTTTTTCTGCGCAGGGTCATCAGGCCACCTTCAATTTGTATAGTGACGCCGGGTTGTCCCTGAGCATTCTTCTCGCCAGCACCACGGCTTCATCTTCACTCAGGTAGCCCTCATCAACCTTCTCGGATAGGACACGGGCCACCACCTGACGCGCCATTCGGGAATGGCCGTACGCCATCTCCACCGTCATTGAATCACCCCCAAAGGCCATGATTTTGTTGCCGGGAACGGTCTCGACCAGCTCGTGGAGCAGCCGCCGGGCCATTTCCGGCGAGATGATGGGCAGCCAGGTAATGTCCGCCGTGACGTTGGGAAAGTATTTGGCCAGGGTTGCCCATTCGTGGACATAGGGATACCCCCCATGAAAGAGGTCGAACCTGGCCTCCTTATACTCAATGAAAAGGTTGACCAGATGGGTGGGGTTGGCATTGGTGATGATGTTTTCATTGCCTTCCTGCAGGCCGGTATGCACCTGAACCGGCAAGCCGGCGTCAATCGCGGCGCGTATTACCTGATGCATCATATAGTCCTGTAGCGGTTTGGCCTCAAGCCAGGCAAGCCCTTCACCAAGGTGGCTGGCAATCCGATTGAAGGTGATTTCCCCCTCATGCCGGGATACTTTATCGTACTTAAGGACACGGTTGTAAGCAAGGCCGGTCTTGACTGCCACGGCACCTCTGGTCTTATATCCCTCCAGCACAGTGCGCATCGCCTTCACCAGGTCATCCAGGGAGTGGATGGCCATTCCCGACTCCTCTTCCAGGGCGCTGAGGTCAGCCCTCGACTGCACACTGATGAAATGGTCCAGGCGCATACTGGGGACGAAAAGGCCTGGTTTCAGGTCTGTGCTCTGCCAGTCCACAATGGACACGGCAATATTCGCCTTTTCCTTCATGACGTGGCGGTACCAGCCCGGTCGCCGGGATTTGGCGATGGCCTCGGAAAGCTGGCGGTAGGTATTCCGATTCAAATCATCGATGCCGAATATACCCCGGATGGTTATCAGCGTCTGCTTGGCGTAGGCTGTATTTCGAATCATATCCCAGAAAGGCTCCATCGCCTGCCAGCGCTCTTCCAGAGACATGTCCTCTCTCTCTGGCTCAGGGATTAAGCGGCGTACTTTGCGGCGTTTATACCCCTCCACCCTCACCCGGTGCATCGGGAAACGGATGGCCTCCATCATACGCGGTGATAATCCCGCTGAAATCAGGTCGCTGGAATTGTAGTGCGCAAACAGATAGCTGAAGTCCACGGCACACTCGTTGCGCTCCGCTTCCAGCATGATATGCTCGTGTGTATCGACAAGGGAAATGCTCTCTACTTCTGCCTTTATGCGCTCATGGCTCTGGCTCATGACCACTCCCTTCGCTTCAGCAAATTTTTCCGTTCGTTTGATATAAATCTATAATTTCAGATTAGCACCAGTATAGAGTTATGTCAACACATCACATCAGAACTTATTTTTAAGTCTCTTATAGGTCTCAGCCAGGGCCTCCGGCAGCACCTTGACCTCGGCCAGAACGGGCATAAAATTGGTATCCCCCTGCCAGCGGGGCACGATATGGGTATGGACATGGTCAGCGATGCCCGCGCCGGACACCTTTCCCAGGTTCATGCCAATGTTAAAGCCTCCGGGGTTAAACTCCCCGCCCAGCACTTTCACACACTGGCTGACGATTTCAAAATGCTCGTTCCTCTCTTCCTTGCTGAGCTCCTCCAGACCGGTCACGTGTCGGTACGGCGCCACCATTAAATGGCCCGGATTATAAGGATAGCTGTTCAATATGACGAAGTTTTTACGGCCCCGGTAAAGAATGTAGTTTTTCGCATCGTCATTCTGCCTCGGGTTTTCACAGAGAAAACAGCCTTTCGGTTTTTTCATCCTGATGAGCTGCATGCGCCACGGTGCCCAGACTTGTTTCATAAAGTGCTCCTTATTTGTTCACTCGGTGTTATTTTAATCGGCGCACCTCGGCGCGTCAACGAGCGAGCTGATACTTCCCTCTCTGCCGCTGGCTTCGGTTCTGATTTTCACCACATGGTATAATACCAGCAGGTAATGAGGCGACGACTATGACCACTGTGGTCAATGATAACCGCTTACAGATAGAACGGCTCCAGCTGGGACCTTTCGGCACGAACGCCTACATCCTTATCTGTCAGGAGACAAAAGAGAGCGTGGTCGTGGATGCTCCCGCCGAAGCCAAAAAAATCATGGCCCGATTAAAAGCCACTGCTCCCAGATATATCCTCCTCACCCATTCCCACATGGACCACATCGGGGCACTGAACCAGCTACGTTCCGAGTTGAAAATCCCGCTGGCGGCCCATAGCGCCGATGCCGACATATTGTCTCCGCCACCGGAAATACGGCTCAAAGATAACGATACCATCAACTTCGGGAAGATTCAGGTCACCGTCCGGCATACGCCCGGCCATACCCCGGGCAGCCTGTGCTTTAAAACGGGCCACTACCTGCTCTCAGGAGATACCCTTTTCCCCGGCGGGCCGGGCAAGACGGAGACACCCGCCGACTTTGCGCAGATAGTAAAATCGATAACGGGGAAAATCTTCACGCGGGATGACAGCACACAGGTTTTCCCGGGACACGGCGAGCCGACCGTCTTAAAAAAGGAAAAAAAAGAATTCAACGTCTTTTCTTCCCGCCCCCACCCCCCGGGCCTCTGCGGTGATGTGCTCTGGCTTTCCACCCGACAATGAATTCATCTACCAGAGAATTTCCTCACGGTGAAAGGCTTCCGCAAGCTCATATTCCGTTCCCTTGGCCCTCTCTTTGGCCCACTGCCTGAGCCTTTCCTCCAGATCCGGGAAGCGGTCATTGCCCACCTGACTTTCGTGGCAGCGCAATGCTTTCAACTTGATAGGGAACGTTTCCGTGATATCAGAGCGGTAATTGATATTGTCGGCGATGGTCCACAGCCAGACCTCTTTCACCCGGTGTGGCTTGAGCCCCTCCTCCAGCAGGTCTGGGTAAGCCAGATGGTCTCTGGCGTAAGGGAAAATCGCGTCCAGGACAACCTGACCGGTGATTCTGTGGTCGCGGTGCCAGAGGTACCGTCGGTACGGGTCAGCCGAGACAACGATGTCCGGCCGGTACCTCCGGATAAGCCGCACGATTTCCTTGCGGAACTCGGGGGTATCTTCCAGGCTCTGGTCTTCGTGGCGCAGAAAGATAACTTCCCGCACCCCCAGCACCTTGGCCGCACAAAGCTGCTCGCGTTCCCTGATCTTGGCCAGCTCTTCTCGTTTCAGGCTGTAATCACTGGTACCCTTGTCACCATTGGTACATACCACATAGACCACTTCCTTGCCCTCCGCCACCCACTTGACCACGGTGCCGGCCACACCGTACTCAGCGTCATCCGGATGTGACGAGATAACAAGCACATCGGCCTTTTTGACTGACATCAGGGAGTCTCCTTGTTATTGAGGTACTAACAAGACATTGTATAACATCAGTGTACTTGTTACAATCTTGGAACAAGGGATAGGCCATGACGTGTCCGCAAACCTATAAAATCAGGAATTACCGACTCCCAGACTTCGATGAGTACGTGAACCTGCATATTGAAACGGAAAGAATAGACCGGTCAGGGCATTGCACATCGCGTAAACTGCTCTGGGAATATTTACAGCGGCCTCTCTACAACCCGGAAAAGGACCTTTTTATCGCCGAGGCCTCCGGGAGAATCGTCGGTTTCCTGAATATCACCCCGGAACTGGTAACCCGCCGCGTCCTGCTTGACTGTCTGGTGCACCACGAGCATCGCCGCCAAGGTCTGGCCAAGCGACTTCTTGAGGAGGCCACCCGGCGTGCCAGGGAGCTGAAGGCCACGACTATACACGTCAGTGTGCTCGAGAAAAATCGCGCGGCCAGAGAGGCACTATCCCGGCTGGGCTTCAGCACCGTCAGGCAATTCCTCGAAATGAGCCTGCCTTTGAGCGAATCAAGGCTGCCGAATGTGTCAAGCGATGAACTCGCTCTGCGTCACCTGCGGCGCGGAGAGGAAGAAATGCTGGCCAATATCCAGAATCGCTGCTTTGCCGACACCTGGGGCTTCAACCCGAACACGCCGGAGGAAATCGCCTACGCTTTGAGCCTCAGCAGTGCTTCCGCCGAAGATGTTGTCTTCACATATGATGCTGAGCGACCTGTCGGCTATTGCTGGACAAGAATAAGCTGTGAAACGAGCGCGGAAGCCGGTGGTAAAAGGGGGCGCATCCTTATGCTGGGTGTCGACCCTGATTACCGGGGCCGGGGCATCGGCCGGCTGGTACTGGGGGCGGGGCTATCATACCTCAAGGGCAAGGAGGTCGGGCTGGTGGAATTAACTGTGGACAGCGAAAACCAGGCTGCCTGCTCACTGTACACATCAGCCGGTTTTGAAGTAAAGACATACAGCTTTTACTATGAAAAGCAGCTCGATTAACCAGCACCGTCGGCGTTACCGGCTAAGAGAACACGGCATTCCCGGGCTACCGTCTCCGCGATATTTGGCCAGCGGAATGGCACCAGTGAAGCCCGCATTAGCGGTGCCAGATGCGCACCATTATCAGACCAGGAAAGTGCCCGCCTTATTTTATCCGCCAGATGGCGTGGCTCGTTATCCTCAACCAGATATCCGGTTTCACCATGACGGATAACACTTGCCGCGCCGCCCACTTTCGTGGCCACCACCGGGGTTCCGCAGGCCAGTGATTCCAGCGCCACCAGACCAAAGCTCTCATAATATGACGGGACAACGCAGACGTCAGCGGCACTGTAGAAGAGCGGCAATTCAGACTGTTTTATCAATCCCAGAAAGTCAATTGAGTCCCGTATCTGGAGCTCCCCCGCCAGCTTTCTCAACCGTTCAATTTCATTTTGACTGTTCTCCCCACCGCCGATTATCAGCAGTCGCGGTCGGCAGCCATTCTGAAGCTGGGCCATAGCCAGCATCAGTCGGTCGATGCCCTTCAGCGGCTCAATGCGCCCGACAAATATGATAACTTTAGCCCCGTCCAGACCAAGCTGCTTTTTGGCCGCTACCCTGTCAACCGGCCGGAACATGTCCAGATTGACACCGCAGGGGATGACCCGGACTCTTTCCGCTGATGCACCATAGTGCCACATCAGGTCTTTCTTCTCTTTTTCCGTGGCGGCAATAATGCGCTGGCAACTGCTGACCACGGAACGTTCTGTTCTGATGCGGAGCTCAGGCTCTCTCACCCCGATGCCCACTGCATTCTTCACCGCACCGAGGGTATGGAACATGACCAGGTGCGGCACCCGCCACCATTTCTGCAGACGCCTTCCCGCCCAGGCCGACAGCCAGTAATGGCTGTATATCAGGTCATAGTGCCGGCGATTACGGCTGCGGAAATCCTCAAGACGCAGGACAAAATCAGGGAGGTGGGGATATACCGCCAGCTTGTGTATTTCCCTGTCTTCGCCCGCCCTGAGATGAATAAGCCGGGCATTCGGGCCCAGCTCATATACTATCTCATCTTTAGGGTCGTGGACTCTGGTATAGATATCGACGTGATGCCCCAGCCTGCCCAACTCACGTGCCAGCTCCAGGACATAAACACTCATGCCACCGGTATCTTTGGTCCCCAGCTTGCCCAGAGGGCAGCTATGAGCACTGAGCATGGCAATCCTGAGCGGCTTTTCGTTTGGCAAAATATTTCTCTCCCGTTTCAATATTGCCCTTACTTAATCGTTATCTGGCAATTGTAGAGCCTGGTTTCACCGCCCCCCAGCTGGTATTTGTATCTCTCAGCCCCCTTGAGAAAATCCCATTTCTTGATGCCCTGATTTATGCTCTCCTTTATGCCGAGCACTTTGGAGAGCAATCCCGCACTCAGGGAATTGTACTGAGGGTCGTAGGCACTGTTATAGAGATATATTGTCTGGTCATAATCAAAGCCCATGGTCATGGCCGCGGGTCGCGATTCCACCTCAAGGATACCATATCGCAGCCGTTTTATCTCGGCCATAGCCTCCGCCAGCGACCGGAAAAATATCTCCATCTGCGGCGTCATGAAATCCGCCTTTTCCTCACGGCTCAGGGCAAAGAGTTTTAAAAACGTATCGGTCAGGCCGCTGACATCGGCCGGGCTGACCTCATGACAGCGGTAGTTTACCCCCCCGGCCCCCCATAGCCTTCTCAGCTTGCGCCTTACCTCATGGCGCTGCTTCTTATCCAGTCCGTCAAGGTATTCCTCCCAG
Source organism: uncultured Dehalococcoidaceae bacterium (assembly GCA_964545815.1). Taxonomy (GTDB): domain Bacteria; phylum Chloroflexota; class Dehalococcoidia; order Dehalococcoidales; family RBG-16-60-22; genus E44-bin89. The sequence goes on from CAZJGR010000009.1 coordinate 27,958, forward strand.
CTATCAGGCAGGCCCATCTCCACGGTCACATCATCTTCCTGAGAGACGGCAATGCCGCCACGGTTTTTGACCACGTTCATCAGGCTCGTCATCACGGTTGAGTCCGGCCTTACTGGATTCAGGTCCAGATGCCGGATGCCCTGCCGGGCCAGGTCATCAAGCAATGCTTCGTAGAATTCAACCTCTCTTCCGGGCACGATGATGAAGTCCTGGTAATCGCAGACATCAGGACTGCCCACAAAGCGGGCTTCCCCGTCTTTCCAATGGAGCGGTGCGATGCCGATGATATCTGACCCATCGCACACCGCCGCCAGATACAGTTCCGTCTCTGGCGAAAAGGCACGCCACCAGACCTCAAGCCATGCCGGCAACACAAAAACTGAACCCCACTTCAGACCGGAGCCGGGGTCAGTCCAGTATGAAGTGAGGCGGTCGAAACTCTCCTGAGCGACGGTAAAGCTCATTTAAATTAAAGTGTATCACCCTGCTCTGTTTTAAATCAATTTTTGTATTCGGCGCGCCAGTATAGTATAATTGGTATGGCCCTTGGATGGGAGGAAAGGATTCTGCTATGAGTGGCAAGCCCCTGACTGACCTCAAAACATTTATTGAAAATGTAAACAAGAAAGACAAGCGCAATGGCCGGAAGATACAATTTGCCTGGATGAAACGGAAAGGGAAATCGAGCTCGTAGAACCCTGGTTCTACTTCCGATGGCTTATCGCCGGCTCAAAGGGGTGCTCCTTTTGGGCGAAATCAGGCAGGTAGGTATCTGAGGCGTCCATCTCCTGCACCCAGCCATTTTCCATCCCCAGCTCATCCAGCAGACCGACAACCTCTTCATATTCCTGCGCAGTGATTTTCCGGGCCAGCTGAGGTATCCGCGGGGCGCGGTGGGCGGGATAATACTGTGCCATGATGCTGACCGTTACCGCTGGGGAAACCTCGTTGACCAGCCAGACCAGCGCTTCCCGGCTTCCCGCCAGGCCGTTGGGCAATATCAGGTGCCGCACAATCAATCCTCTCTGCGCCATGCCTTTTTCATCCACCACCAGAGCGCCAACCTGCCGGTACATCTCTTTAATCGCCCCTCTGGCCCGCTCCACATAGTCCGAGACCTGAGAAAACTTTTTACCCCACCGGTTGGAGGCATACCTTAGGTCGGCAAGGTAGACGCCGATAATGCCATCGAGCGCCTGCAGGGTAGCCACGGAGTCGTAGCTGCTGGTGTTATAGACCAGTGGTATGTGCAGGCCCATTGGCACCGCTTCCAGCAATGCCTTCACCATCTGCGGGACAAAATGCGATGGCGAGACGAAGTTGATATTGTGACAGCCCAGCTCGTTTTGAAGATAAAGCATGTGTTTGGCCAGTGTCTGATGGTCAACCTCTTTGCCCGTCTGTGCTTTATGGTTCTGGCTTATCTGGTGGTTCTGGCAGTAAGCACAGCGCAGATTGCAGTTGCCGAAGAAGATAGCCCCCGAGCCTTTGTCTCCGGATATAGCCGGCTCCTCTCCATGGTGGGCACAAACCGCCGCGACTATCGGCAGATAGCCGGAATGACAGAAACCCCGCTCATTTTCCAGCCGGTTTACACCACATTCCCGCGGACAGATATCACAGGAACGAAGACGCGTTTCCAGTATCCGGGCGCGGTGCTCCAGTTCGCCCGACCGGTACAATGCCAGATACTTGGGTTCTCTAGTCAACATGGTGAAGGCTACTTCTCCTCTATTCGGCAAGAGCTTTTCTGTGAAATTCATTTACCCTTCTGCTTCTCTATCTTAGCCCAGGTATCCCGCAACGACACCGTCCGATTGAATACGATTTTACCAGCAGAGGAATCGGGGTCAACACAGAAATAGCCCTGCCTCTCGAACTGGTACCGGCTTCCGGGCCTTGCACCGTCAAGACTGGGTTCAACACGGCACGAGGTCAATATTTCCAAGGAATTGGGATTCAAATAAGCCTTGAAGTCAGTTCCATCCTCCACATCAGTCGGGTCTTCCTTGGTGAATAAGTGGTCGTACAGGCGTACTTCAGCTTCGAGGGCATGCTCAGCCGAAACCCAGTGCAATGTTGCTTTGACCTTCCGTCCATCCGGGGAATCACCACCCCGCGTGGCCGGGTCATAAGTGCAGCGGAGCTCAACCACCTCTCCAGTCTGTTCATTCTTAACCACATCCACACAGGTGATAAAGTACGCGCATCTCAGCCGCACCTCACGGCCCGGTGCCAGACGGAAGAACTTCTCCGGCGGTTCTTCGCGAAAATCCTCTCGTTCAATATACAGCACACGCGAAAAGGGTACCTTTCGTGTCCCCGCACCGGGTTCCTCGGGATTATTCACCACATCCAGTTCTTCCACCTGGCCTTCTGGATAGTTCTCAATGACCACCCGCAGTGGGCGCAGCACCCCCATAACACGTTGAGCTCGCTTGTTCAAATCCTCGCGGAGGCTGTGCTCAAGCAAGGCAATATCGATAGTACTGCCGGTCTTCGCCACCCCAATGGACCGAGCAAAGTTACGGATTGACTCCGGTATGTAGCCACGTCGGCGCAAACCCGATATCGTCGGCATCCGTGGGTCGTCCCATCCGCTCACATACCCTTCCTTTACCAGCTCCAGAAGCCTACGCTTGCTCATCACAGTGTAGGTAAGGTTGAGCCGGGCAAACTCAATCTGCTGGGGATGATAGACGCCCAATTCGTCCAGGAACCAGTCGTATAGTGGACGATGGTCTTCAAATTCCAGTGTGCAGATGGAATGGGTAATCCCCTCGATGGAATCCTCAAGGCCATGAGCCCAGTCGTACATCGGATAGATGCACCACTGATTGCCCGTTCGGGGGTGCTCAGCGTGCAGGATGCGGTACATGACCGGATCGCGCATATTCAAGTTCCGGGAGGCCATGTCAATTTTCGCCCGGAGCACACGCGAGCCATCCGGGAATTCGCCGGCCCGCATGCGCTCAAACAGGTCGAGGTTCTCCTTGATGGAACGGTTTCGGTATGGGCTCTCTTTGCCTGGCTGAGTTAAGGTGCCACGGTAGTCCTTGGTCTCCTCCGCGCTCAGCTCATCAACGTAAGCTTTACCAGCTTTAATCAACTGCACAGCATACTCGTACATTTGCTCAAAGTAGTCCGAGGCGTAGTACAGCCTGTCCTCCCAGTCAAATCCCAACCAGTGAACATCTTCGACGATTGAGTCGATATATTCCTGCTCCTCCTTGATGGGATTGGTATCATCGAACCGCAGATTGCAAAGGCCGTTGAACTCAGCAGCGATACCAAAATTGAGGCAGATGGACTTTGCGTGTCCGATATGTAGATAGCCGTTCGGCTCTGGAGGAAATCGGGTATGAACCCGTCCGCCGTACTTATTTGTTCGGAGGTCCTCATTGATAATGTCCCGGATGAAATCGCGGGACGATTCAGAATTGGTTGTGGTCATATCCACGGCACCGTCCTATTGATTTCTCTCTATTTCTATCCCGGCAAACTTCAGTTATTTCCCAGCTTTCCCACCGCAGCCATGAGCCTCTTCAAACATCTTTCTTTACCCAGCACCACCATCGTCTCAAAGAGGGGAGGAGCAGCAGTGCGGCCGGTGGTAGCTACCCGAAGCGGGCTGAAAAGCTGCCCCGTCTTGAGGCCCAGTTCCTCAGCCAGAGGCCGAAGCATGCCTTCCAACGAATCATGGTCAAAGCTCTCCAGCGAGGATATTTTTTCTTGAGCGGCTTTCAGTGCCTTGAGTGTGGTTTCGGCAGTCATCTTCTTACCCATCAGCAACGATGCGTCATACTCCAGTTCATCAAGAAAGAAGAAGTCAGCATATGTCGCCGCCTCCGCCAGCGTGTTTATCCGCTCCCGAATCAGTGGCACAATTCGGCTCACGCATTCTTTAGAGATAGGCCTTTTCACCTCTTTAGGCAATCCGCTCTCCAGAAATGGCATGATTTTCCCCAACAACTCTTCGTGGTTCAACTCCCGCAGGAAAGCCCCATTCATCCAGTTGAGTTTTTCGTGATTGAAAATGGCCGCTGTTTTGCTGATACGCTCCAGCGAGAAATTCTTTATCAGTTCGTCTCTGGACATGATTTCCGTCTTATCATCCAGCGACCAGCCCAGCAGGGCCAGGAAATTGACCATTGCCTCGGGGAGATAGCCCTGCTCACGGTACTCGGTGATAGATACGGCACCGTGCCGTTTGCTCAGCTTGGACCGGTCCGGGCCCAGTATCATCGGCAGGTGGGCCAGCTGAGGCATCTCGTAGCCCAGCGCCTGATACAGCAGCTTGTGGCGCGGGACGCTGGACAGCCACTCCTCCGCCCTTAACACGTGGCTGATTTCCATCAGATGGTCGTCAACGACATTGGCCAAGTGATAGGTCGGGTAGCCGTCCGACTTGAGCAGGACATAGTCATCGAGGGTGCTGTTCTCCACCACCACCTCCCCCCAGACAATGTCATGAAAGCGGGTCTGCCCTTCCAGCGGCATTTTGAAACGCACCACCGGCGTAATGCCTTCGACCTCTTTCTTCCGGCGCTCGGCCTCGGTCAGGTCACGGCAGTACCTATCATAACCGTGCGACTGCTTTCTTTTCTGCTGCTCGGCGCGCATCTCCGCCAGGCGCTGCGGAGAGCAGTAGCAATAGTAAGCGTCTCCCTGTTTGACCAGCCGCTGTGCCGCCTCGTGGTAAAAGTCCAGTCGCTGCGACTGAAAATAGGGGCCGTATTTGCCCCCCACCTCAGGCCCCTCATCCCAGTCAAGGCCCAGCCAGCGCAGCCCGTCCAGAATGGCCTCCAGCGCACCCTCAACCTTGCGGGCAACATCCGTGTCCTCGATGCGGACGATGAAGGTGCCGCCGCTGTGGCGAGCAAAGAGCCAGTTGAACAGCGCGGTACGGACATTGCCCACGTGGGGGAAGCCGGTGGGGCTGGGGGCAAAGCGGACTCGTACTGGTTCGGTCATCTAAATCCTACTATTGTTATTTATAGGAAATCTCACCAAACATTCTACCATCTAGCTGACCCACGTGCTAGGTAATATGAGCTAACGCCTGCGCCAAATCCTCTGGCAGTTCAGACTTAAACTCCACGTATTCCCCGCTTGAGGGTAACTTAAAACCGAGACGGCAGGCGTGCAGGAACTGCCGTGATAGGTACGGCGACCTCACGCCATAGACCGGGTCGCCAACGACCGGATAGCCGATGGCCGCCAGGTGCACCCGTATCTGATGGGTGCGCCCCGTCTCCGGCACGATTTCCAGAAGCGTATAGCCATTTATATATTTGACGACCTCGTATTGCGTGCGCGCCGGCCTGCCTTCTCTCACCACCGCCATTCGCTTGCGGTCTCGCCGGTCACGCCCGATGGCAGCATCGATAATCCCCTTCTCCGGCGCCAGATGCCCCTTCACCAGCACCAGGTATGCCTTGACCACGGAACGGGTCCGGAACTGCTCTATCAGGTTCATCTGCGCCACCTGGTTTTTGGCCACAATCATCAGACCTGAGGTATCCTTGTCCAGCCGGTGCACAATGCCCGGCCGAAGGGAATCGCCCATCCGGGCCAGGTGGGGAACGCGCGCCAGAAGCGCATTGAGCAGGGTATGGTCAGGATGCCCGGGCGCCGGGTGAACCGTCAGGCCAGGCGGCTTATCCACCACCAGGAGGTCCTCATCTTCATAGACAACATTCAGAGGGATGGCCTCAGGCATCAGGGGACTGGGTGGTGCGGAGGGGACAATGATATCCACCTTATCACCGGAATCAAGTTTCAAGCTCGGCTTGGCCCCCCGTCCATTTACCGTAATAAAGCCATCGGCGATTAGTTTTTGAGCATGGGTTCGGGTGAGCTCCGGGCATTTCTCGGCGACAAAGCGGTCCAGTCTGGCACCAGAGGCACTGACCACCAGATGATATCTTTTGGTTGGGCTATTGTTTTTCGGTTTGAGCATGGAGCAGCAAAAACAGGGCGAAAAGTATCACGCCAATGGTGACGGCAGAGTCGGCGATATTGAATGCCGGCCAGTAGCTGAAATCAATGAAATCGGTCACGTATCCCAGGCGGAAGCGGTCAATCAGGTTGCCCACCGTGCCACCGAGCACCAGCCCGAAGGTCACCACCACGGAGACACCCCCCAGCCAGGGAAAGTAACGATGGCCATACAGGACAAAGAACAGGACCACAGCTCCCATAATTATGGCAAAAATGGTGAGCACCAAAGATTGCTCAGGGAAGAGACCAAAAGCGGCGCCGGTATTGTGGACGTGCGTTATGCGAAAAAAGCCCAGTCTGAACAGTGAGTATCCTTCAGGTAAGCTTGACCGTATCCAGGCCTTGGTGAGCTGGTCAGCACCAATGATAAATAGCGCGACCAGAAAAAATATCAGGTAACGCCACCTAGCCGGTGGGCGCTTTGCCTTTCGCATTCTTTGCCTGCTGAGCCTTACAATTTATGCACAGGTTTGCCTCGGGAATCGCCTCCAATCGCGCCGGGTCTATGGGCTGACCACAGCTATCGCAAAAGCCATAGGTGCCTTCTTCAAATTTATGTAAAGCGTGTTCCACGTCGACCAGTTTCTCTTTTATCCTTTTTTCCAGAGCCAGCCGTTTCTCCAGCTCAAGCGCTTCCGTTGCCTCTTCCTCGCGCTTGCCAAACGGGCTTCCCTCCCGCCGCTCATCAGTTGGGGTGGCACTTGCCTGAAGCTGTTCCAGCTCTTCCAGCAAACGTTTCCGCTCCGCCTCCAGCCGGGACCGAAGTATACGGTAATCAGCTGTCATTTTCCCTCCCTGCTCTCACATTTGAGACGGGTTGTTGATTATACTTCAAACCAGCCTAAACAGTGTCGTCGTCAGTATCTATCTGATAGGCAATTAAGAAACCAATGGTGGGCAGAATGGCTTTACCGGGTGCTATTCACCGCCGGCACACCTTGCCAGCCGATTACCTTCCTCAGCAATCGTTAGCCATGATTGAATGTTATTGGCTTCGGCCGCAGCTTTGCCGAAGTGTTTCATGCTATAAGTGTAACCCATTTTCCCCGCTCTGGTCAATGTTCAAAATACCTAAATCTTACCTCTGGCAAGGAAATAAATGGCGCACAAATGAGCTACCGTTCAGCGGGTATCCTTGACACTTAATTCTAACAGGAATTATACTAGGTATGTCAAGTGACGCGGGGTGGAGCAGTGGTAGCTCGTCGGGCTCATAACCCGAAGGTCGTTGGTTCGAGTCCAACCCCCGCTACCAAT
>CAZJGR010000010.1:0-35195 GCA_964545815.1 uncultured Dehalococcoidaceae bacterium
CCGGGGAGTGCGGCTCCGTCTTCGGCCTGCTCTACCCGGCGGGCGGCGGCAACCTCGCGGAGTGCATCGCCTTTGGCCGCATCGCTGCGGAGAACGCCGTGAAAGAAAAGGCAAGATTGTAAAGAATTAGCAAAGGAGGAAAATAGGTGAAACAGGCAGAACTCAAAGGCAAGGTGCAGACGGTGCTGGGGCTCATCAAGCCGTCGGAGATGGGCATCACATTGCCCCACGAGCACCTCATCTGCGACGGGACCACCTGGCACTATGCGCCGAACGAGGCCACAGAACAGAAATGGGCCCGTCACCCGGTGACCATCGATACCCTCTGGTGGATACGCTACCATCCGTTCCAGAACTGGGATGACCTTCAGCTCCTGGACGAGGATGTCGTCATTGACGAAGCCCTCCGCTACAAGGCGCTGGGCGGTAAATCAATCGTTGAACTTACGGTGAGGGGGCTCTATCCTGACCCCAAGGCCATAGCCCGCATCGCCCGCATCACCGGCGTGAACATCATTATGGGCACTGCCTATTATGTGGAGTCTTCCTATCCGGCAGCGAAAGTTGATATGGACGCCAAGAGCGAGGAAGAACTCACCGAGGAATTTGTTAATGATATATTTGAAGGTTTCGACAATACCGGCATACACGCCGGGCTTATCGGTGAGATAGCCTGCTCCTGGCCGTTCACCGCCAATGAGCAGAAGGTGGTACGTGCCGGGGCACGCGCTCAAAAAACCACCGGCGCGGCCATCAACATTCATCCCGGCCAGAATGAAATGGCGGCCATGGAATGTGTCAAGGTGCTGGACAAGATGGGCGCTGACCTCAGCCGCGTGGTTATCAGCCACATTGACCGTGCGGTAAGGGAGCCGGCAAATCGTATCGAGCTGGCCAAGACCGGCTGCACGCTGGAATATGACCTGTTTGGCCGCGAGGGCTATTACCCCACCCGTTTCCGAATAATTGATATCCCCAACGATGCCCAGCGCATCAACGAGATAAAGGCGCTGGCCGATAAAGGTTTTCAGAAGCAGATTTTCATGTCGCACGACAATTATACCAAGAGCGCGCTCTGCCGTTATGGAGGCTGGGGCTACGGGCATATCCTGCGGGATGTGGTGCCGGTGATGAAAGTAAAGGGGCTCTCTCAGGAGCTTATTGATACCATTATGATTAAAAATCCAGAGCGGATGTTTGCCTTTGTGTAAATGGAGGAGAGAGACGAATGAGCAACAACAGGAAAAAAGCAATATTGCCGGTGCTGGCCTGGTACGGCGATGAGGAACTGGAAATAGATTTCCCGGCATCATGGGATGTTACCGCCTGCAAGATGAAGGGGCATGATGCCAAACCTCTCTCCGATGCCGGGATACGGAAGGCTTTTGCCAGCCCCATTGGCACCAGGACGATAAAGGAGCTGGCCAGAGGTAAAAAAGAGGTGGCCATTCTCTTCGATGACCTTTCCCGGCCGACGCCATCAGCCAGGCTGATACCGTACATTCTGGAAGAGCTGAAGGCGGCGGGAATCCCCGATGACAACATCCGGTTCATTGCCGCCATCGGTGCGCACGGCACGATGAACGGCATTGATTTCCGGAAGAAGCTGGGCGATGATGTCATGTCGCGGTTCCTGTTTTATAACCACAACCCCTATGAGAACTGCACGCCTCTCGGCGTGAGCAAGCACGGGACGCCCATTGAGGTGAACAGCGAGTTCATGGCCTGCGACCTGAAAATAGGCATTGGCGTAATTGTACCCCACCCGTACGGCTTTGGTGGTGGCTGCAAGATAATTTTGCCCGGCGTCGCCTCCATGCAGACCATTGCCTCCAACCACAACCGGCTGGTGTTTGACCCGTCAGTGGTCATTGGCAAGCTGCGCGACAACGTTATCCTTGAGGATATCATTGAGGCCGCCAGGATGGCCCGGCTTGATGCCAAGGTGGATGCCATCGTCAATCTGAAAAGGGAGGTCACGGCGCTTTTCGTCGGCGACCCGGTGGCAGAACACAAGGCGGGCGTTGAGATTGCGAAAAAACATTACGCCACGGATATGGTCCGAAATGTCGATATCGTGGTGGCCAACTGCTTTTCCAAGGCGAACGAGATGACCCTGGCGCCGCCGGTGGTCTCCCCGCTGCTGGCCGAGAACGGCGGTGGGGATATGGTGCTGGTGGTGGTGACGCCAGAGGGCCAGATACACCATTACTTTGACCGCAGCTTTGGCAAAAACTACGGCGGGCTGGGGTGGGGACCTCTGTGCCGCAAGAGCGCATTGCCGAACAACACGAAGAAGCTGACCATCCTGGCTCCGTATCCTGATAAAGTCGGTGCCGACTGGGTGGCTCCGTATAATATGGTGAACTGGGCGCGGAGCTGGCCCGAGGTTATCCGGGACCTGGAGAAACGGTACGGCGATAAGGCCAAGGTAGCTGTGGTGCCGGACGCAACCATCCAGTACTTCCCGGAAGCGGTTCCCAAGTGCGACGTTTGCACTGGCTAAAACAGGCGGAGATATAAACAAAGCAGGGTGTCGGTGGTTCCTTAAGCCGGCACCCTGCTTTTTATTTAAACTATGGATTGTTTAGTCGCCGGGAATGGTGGCTCCTCTGGGCAGACCGCTGCGCGGAAAGTACTGCAACGTGGCGTCGGGGATGACCACCGCTTTGGCCCTGTTACCGTAGTTCTTCTTGAGCGCGGCCAGAATCTCCGCCCAGCTATTGAGCAGGATTATCAGGTCAATCGGGCCAATCCAGTCGAGCCCGGCCTTGTCGAGGCACGGGCCGAGGGCGAACATTCGCTTCACCTTGGGTGGCAGTTTTTTGTGCGCTCCATAGAGCTGGCCGCCGATTTTCTTGCCGAAGCTGCGGGCCAGGTAATGGCAGATTTGACCTTCCGGAATATTACCGATGACCACCAGGTCGCCGCCGGATTCCTTGAGCAGCTTGGTGCCCAGGCTCACCACCAGGGCTGTTTCGTTGGCTTTGGCATAGGAATTGGCCACCACGATATCGGCATTGCCTGGTGATTCGGTAGCGTAGACCTGACGCGCCTTCTTCACGCCCTCGCGGTGGGCTTTAACCAGGTCGCCGCAGAAGATGCCGATGGTATCCCGCTTCATATTCACCAGGGCATTGACTGAGAAATCAAGCCCGGCCATGCGCGCGATTTCCTCCATATCCAGCCGCTGGACGTTATCGTCCACCCGGCCCCAGGTATCCAGCACTATGGCGCCGGTCTCAGAAATGGTGCACAGTTGGCCGTGATTGGTGGCGATGGACTTGATGCTGGACACGCCGGGGAGTATCATCTTGCCGCCGCCGCCGAAGCCGGCAGTGGGGTGGGGTACAATTGACCCGATGGATACCTTCAGGTCGCAGGCCATGAACTCGCTGTTCACCTCGACTGGAATGCCGCGCGAGGTCTTTCCCAGGTAAGTGCAGTTCTCATAGGGATTGTGGTTGAAGACGAGGTATTTTTGGGGGATTTCCTTGCCGAGCTTTTTCTGGAAGTCCATGAGTTTCATCGCGCCGTGCAGGCCGAGGGCGGCGATAAACCTGATGTTCTCGTCCTTGATGCCTCCCTCATGCAGCTCATCAAGCACAGAGGGGACAATCTGGTCAGCTTTGGTCGGCCGGGTGAGGTCGTCAAAGATAATGCACACCTCTTTCTTCCCTCTGGCCATCTCAGCAAGGCGCGGTGTGCCGATGGGCTTGCGGAGGGCGTCTTTTATCTGCTGGCGGCTCATTTTGCGGGCTTTCTCCCCCGCCATTCTGGGGACAACCACCTCCCAGGAATCGGGAAGCTCCAGCTCCAGCTCAGTGTCACCGTACCAGGGGAACTGCGGCACTTTGACAATCATGGTGGTACCTCCTTATTTACCTTCTATAACCCGTGTTATCAGCCTATCTTCCAACAAAGCGCCTTGATGTGTCAAGCGGAAACCATGAAAATGTTTGCGCTATAATATTGGGCCGGTAGTATACAGCACCAGGAGCTCCCGATAACCGGAACGCATCTCTTGCTTAGTCAGCTTGCCAGAGGCGGTAGCGATGACCTCCTGGAAGAGTCGGTCAGCTACCTGAGCAACTGTTTCCTTGTTTTCAATTATGGTGTCAGCATAGATATCAAAGCATTCTTTTTCCTGGCTATCTCTTGGCCGGCTCGGGTTACTGACCACAACTATCTCTGGGATAACCGGGAGTCCACCTGCCCAACCGGGTAAGCAGCGGAAGCTGGAAGTGAGGCCACCGCCGAGGTTGTAGATATGTATCTGGGCCCCTGCCGCCGCTACGCCAGCAATCAATTCGCCGGTCATTGCGCTACCGTCCATGAAGAATAACCCCTTTCCTCGGGGCTTTTCCGCATACTCAAGAGCGCCTTGTAAAGGGGAGCTACCCGTTTTGGCCAGGGCGCCCAAAGATTTCTCCTCAATGGTGGTCAGGCCGCCTTTGATGTTACCGCCGGTAGGCTGTGAACCTCTGATATCCTCTCCGGTAGCTTCAATCATCGCTTCATGCCGGTCGACCATCTCGCGGAACTTACGCGCTACTTCTTTATTAACTGCCCTTTTAACCAGCAGATGGTCGGCGCCGATGACCTCGGTGGTCTCGGAAAAAATGGCCGTGCCTCCTTCCGCGATTAACCTATCAAAGACCTGTCCGGTAACAGGATTGCCTAAAATGCCTGAGGTGGCATTTGAAGCACCGCATTTCACCCCTAATGTGAGGTGACTTAAGGCGAAGGGCTTTCTCTGCATCCGGGATGCCTGAGATGCCATGCGGCGGGCGGTGGCCAATCCCCTGTCCATCGCTTCCTGGAATCCATTGCTTCCCATAATGGCCAAGGTCTCAACCGGTTTTTTAGACTTGGCTATTTCTTCGGCAATCTGGTTAGGAGTCGGATTCTCACAGCCAACACCGACCACTATGGCCGCGGCCACATTAGGGTTGCTGCCTATCCCGGCCAGCGTTCGTAACGCCCGTTCGTTATCTTCTTTGAGGCGGACACAGGGATGGGTATGAAGGATGGGCACGGCACCCCTGACCGCATCGGCAATGGTGGCGGCCATTTCGTTGGCACAGCGGCCGCTTGAGATTACGGCCACATGGTTGCGTACGCCGACCGAACCATCGGGTCGTTCATAACCTAGGAATTCCATTACTTTGCCTCCTTGGCGCCGGGGAGGAGCGCGCTTTCCACGTTATGGGTGTGAACATAATCGCCTTTGCTGATGTGCTGAGTGGCCAGGCCGATTACCTCCCCGTACTTTAAAATTTTTTCACCTTTCTTGATATCGCTGACCGCCAGTTTATGTCCGAATGGCACGGCCTGCCTGGCGGACATTTCCCCAATCGGCCCCGATTTTGAAACCAGCCTGATGGTTTCTCCGGCCTCTATATCATTCAGGGCGGTAGCGGTATTATCATTGGGGTCAATCTTCATCGCTCTTTTCATCGTGTTACGACCTCCTTAATTCGGACCTTTTTCGTGCCCCCTGATATGTGCTTAATTGTTGGCTCAATGCTAAATGAAATTTTGCAGAGTTGTCAAGTTGACCCGGTGTCTGGCCATCAAATTGACAGAGTCTTTTCCCCGCATTACAATGAGCAGCGGAGATTGTCTGAATTAAGGAGGCTTGACATTTATGAAAGGTAGTCTAAAGGTGGTTCGCGTTGATAAGACCATAGACCGTGATGTTATAAAGGAAGAGCGCGAGGAGCTGGACAAAATCAATGCCGAGCTGGTGCTGGCTGAATGCCAGACCGAGGAGGAAATAATCGCAGCGACCAAGGACGCAGATGCGGTGCTGACGTTCTTCGGCCAGATGACGCGCCGGGTCATCGAGTCCAGCCCGAAGCTAAAGGTGATTGTGCGCTATGGTATCGGCTATGATACGGTAGATGTTAACGCCGCTACCGATAACGGTGTTCTGGTGGTGAACCTTCCCGGTTTTTGCCTTGATGAAGTCGCCGACCATACCTTCGCCCTGATGCTAGCCTGCGTCCGAAAGCTGGTCTACTACAATAACCTGACCAAATCGGGCTACTGGGCGAAGTACGCTGAAATGTCAATGTATTCCTTCACCGGCCAAACCCTGGGGCTTATTGGCTGCGGCACCATCGGTCAGGCAGTGGCTAAGAGGGCCCGGGGTTTTGACCTGAAAGTCCTGGGCACTGACCCTTATGTCAGTGCCTCCGTGGCTAGAAAACACGGTATAACTTTGGTTAGTATGCCGAAGCTGCTCAAAGAGTCAGATTTCGTTTCCGTGCACTCGCTTCTGGGCAAGGAAACCTATCACCTGATTGGTGAAAAAGAGTTCAGGCAGATGAAGCCGACTGCCTACTTCGTCAATACCTCGCGGGGCCCGGTGGTTGATGAAGCGGCGCTGATAAAGGCACTGCGGGAGAAGTGGATTGCCGGTGCCGGCATCGATGTCTTTGAACAGGAGCCGGTTGCTCCCAATAACCCTCTGCTCAAGATGGACAACGTGGTGGTTACCCCTCACAATGCGGGCTGGTCTGATGCGGCGGGGCAGCGGGCAAGATTGTGGGTAGGGCAGGAGGCGGTCCGGGTTCTCACCGGCAGGTGGCCCAAAAACTGGGTGAATAAGGACGTCAAGCCAAAGGTTAAACTGGTAAAGGGGGACTGAACTCGTCCCCCTTTCCTGTTTTTTTATTTTTAGCGAACACGGGGTGGATAAAAGTCTTCAGGCCTTGCGCCGGAATTTCTGGATTGCCCTCGGCCCACGGTCAATCTTGAAGCCGGTATAGGCGACCTCGCCCACGTAGATGCTGCCCTGGGAGTCAACGGCAATGGCGTGGGGAGCAATGAAAAGGGCCTTCTCTCGTTCCGTTCCTTCCGAGGTCCACTGGGACAGCAGCTTACCGTCAATGGTATATATGCTGACCCGGTCGGCGAGGTCACAGATATATACCGTGTCGTCATCGTCAATGAAAAGGTCGGTGGGCCGAAGAAGGTCAGTCCACATGTTGAGCAGTTTGCCTTGGCTATCGAATATCTGTAGGCGACTGTTTTCCCGGTCGGGAACCCAGACCCGCTCCTGCCGGTCCACCCGGATGTTATGGGGAAGGCGGAACTGGCTCGGACCGGTGCCCGGCCCACCCCAGGAGAACAGGTATTTGCCGCCGCTGCTGAATTTATGAACCTGGGCATTCCCATAACCATCCGAGATGTAAATGTTTCCCGATGGGCCTATGGCGACGCCAGTAGGCCGGTTAAATGGCCCGCCACCTCGGGTAATGGTCACCAGGCTGCAGAAGTGATCAAATTTCCTGATGTAACCCGTGTCCGACGGCTTGTCCTCGGTGCCCATGGTCATGAGCAACTTACCATCGGCAGTGAATTTACGTACGGTGTGATTTTCGTCATCCGTGCAATAGATATTCCCTTTGGTGTCAATGCAGCTGCCGTGCGCCCGCTTGAAGACTCCTTCTCCCCACGAGGACTGAAAATTTCCCTCGCGGTCAAATATCATCAGGGGGTGCTGGCTGCGATTGAAAACATACACCCGGTCCTGCTTGTCGATGGCGATGCCGCCAACGTCAAGTATCGACCAGCCTTTGGGGTACTTGGCCCACCCATCAACCAGCTCATATTTGTATTTACCGGAACCGTATGGCATACAACAATACCTCCTTTTAACTTAATATATTCTGGAATTATCGTGGTCCCTTACGAAAATCCGCCGCATTATATACATTGCAGGCTATCGCCTGTCAAGTAGGTCACGGTCAAGGGGATTTTGAGCGGCATCGGCGTTTACACTACGCAACGTAATTGGTAGAATACGCGGAGGACGTGTGCTCCGGAATTAACCGGAGTGCGTCCAGTATCAGAAAGGAAGGAGTCAAGGATTTATGAAGAAACAGCCGAAGATTACCAAAATAGAGGTGCATCAGTTTGAATATCCGGTCAAAGATGTGGTACTGGAGCCGGTTCTGTTCATGCCCGTATATGAGCCGGGTGGCAAAATTATGCTGACCGACCACGCTGTCCGCATCTTCACCGATGCGGGGCTGACCGGGGAGTATGTGGGTGGCTGGCCTACCGAGCATTCTGCCATTCCCATGATTGCCCGTCAGGTCATCGGGCGCAATGCTCTGGACCGGGAGGGGATATATAACGGCCTCAAGCTGACCCTGCGCCAGCGCGCCCGGATGGGGATGAGTCAGGTGGACATCGCTCTGTGGGACCTGGCTGGGAAATACTATGATGCCCCCATCTATGAGCTTCTCGGGGGTGACCGCACCAGCTTTCCCTGCTACGCCAGCACCTACATCGGTGATTACCAGTCTGGAGGGCTCAATAGCCCTGAGGCTTTTGCTGATTTTGCCGAACAGTGTCTGAAGATGGGATACCCGGCCTACAAAATACACCCGTGGGTCGATGCTCCGGTCGGCAAGATTGTGGAAACCATCCATGCGGTGGGAAAGCGGGTCGGGGGGAAGATGGACCTGATGCTCGACCCGTTCTGTGCTCCCAAAACGTTTGGCGATGCCCTCAAGATGGGGTGGGCGTGCGATGAGGAGAAGTTTTTCTGGTGGGAGGACCCGTTCCGGGACGGTGGCATCTCAGCGTTCGCGCATCGCAAGCTGCGTCAGCTGGTGAAAACGCCGCTCCTGCAGCTGGAACACGTACGAGGGTTGGAACAGCATGTTGACTTCATCGTGGCGGATGGCACCGATTTTGTCCGCGGCGACCCTGACACTGATGGTGGCATCACCGGAGTCATGAAGATAGCGCACGCTACCGAGGGTTTCGGCCTGGATATTGAGCTGCACGCTCCCCCCGGTCCGGTGAGGAGACAACTGATGGCGGCGATACATAACAGTAACTATTACGAGATGGGAATTGTTCATCCTAAAGCACCGCTTGTTCTGCAGTCGCCGGTTTACAAAGGCGGTTATCATGATAGCCTGGATGCCATTGATGCCAAGGGGTGTGTTCAGGTGCCGAAGGGCCCGGGGCTGGGCGTCGAGTACGACTGGAATTACATCACCAAGCACAGCAAGGGCGTGGCGGTGTATGATTGATAGCTGCTGCTTCTGACGATAAGTGCTAACGACTGGCCAGCAGCTTCAGCATTTTCTCAGTGGTTTTCAGGCCGTGGCCGGTGAAAACGGAGACAATGACTTCACTCTCGCCTGAGCGGGGAAGGTATTTTTTGATGCCGGCGATGGTCGCTGCCGACGTGGGCTCAATGTAGTAGCCCTGGCGGCCGGTTTCCCGCAGCGACTTCCTGATTTCGCCCTCGCTTACGGCCAGAAATTCACCGCTGGTCTGCCTGACGGCGTCGATGATTTGCCGGCCTCTCACCGGCCGGGCGATGGCAATACCTTCGGCCAGTGTCTCTTTTGTGGTCACCGGTGGGACTGATGTCAGGTTTTCCTTGTCGGCACGGTAAAGGGGGGCGCAGTTTTCCGCCTGCACGCCGATTATTCTGGGCATGCGGTCGATAATCCCGGCCTGTAGTAGCTCTTTGCAGCCGATGTAGGCACCGAGCAGAAGCGTGCCATTGCCCACGGGCAGGATAACGGTGTCAGGAGACTTCCAGCCAAGCTGCTCGCACATTTCAAATGCGAAGGTTTTGGTGCCCTGGAAGAAAAAGGGGTTCCAGACATGGCTGGCGTAGTACCGCTTCGCTGCGGCCAGCAAGGCGGCCTGCGCTGTGTCCTCCCTGGTGCCGGGTACCTGGTGCAGTACTGCCCCATAATGCCTGATTTGAGCCAGCTTTCCCGAAGAGGTATTTTCGGGTACATAGATGTGGCAGTGGATGCCGGCGCGCGCACAGTAGGCGGCAATGGCCGAGCCAGCATTCCCGGAGGAGTCTTCAACCACCTCCTTTATGCCCAGTTCCTTGGCCTTGCTGATGAGGACGGAGGCGCCTCTATCCTTGTAGGAGCCGGTGGGGAACAACTGGTCCTGTTTGATGAAAACAGCTCTCCCGTCAATCATGACCTCGGTTAATGGTGTGAACCCTTCATCGAGGGAAACAATATTATCGTTGTCTTCCAGAGGGATGGCTTCCCGATAGCGCCACAGGGTTGGCTTTCTCTGTTTTATCTTGGCCGGGTCAAGTGCCGGCTGAAAATCAATGTCCAGGATACCACCGCAGTCGCACTGCCAGCGCGGTTCGTCCAGCGGGTAGGCTGCCCGGCATTCACGACAGATAAACTGGTTCATGATAAGCCCCAATCATGTTATCACGGCCGCAATGGCGTCAATCTCAACCTGGAAGCCAAAGTGCAAATTCGGTGCCGGCACCACGGTGCGTGCCGGCCGGTGCTCGCCGAAAAACCGGGTATAAACGGCATTAAACCGCTCCCAGAGCGACATATCGGCGACGTAAACGGTTACCTTCAATACGTGGTTCATATCGCTGCCGGCGGCTTTCAATATCTCGGCCAGGTTCTTCAACGCCTGTTCTGCCTGCTCTTCAATCGGGCCGGTTCTTTTCGCCCCAGATTTTGGCTCAACCGGCAGCTGACCGCACACGTAGACGGTATCGTTATGGATGATGGCCTGCGAGTAGTGCCCCGCCGGTCGGGGCGCCTTTTCGGTAAATATCACCTTCACCTTCTGTTTCACCTCCTTCCCCATTGCTGGTGCTATTCTGTATTAACGGCTGTTCGCTGTCAATGCCCGGCAAAGAGAAAAGCACAGAGCAACCTCTGTGCCTTCTCATTGGAGAACTCGTCTGATAATAGCTCGCTATTTGATTTCACGCCCGTCCGGTTAAGATGTGCGATGCCCGCCGGCTCTATCCGCAGTAGAAGGAGAACGCCACCACCGGGCCCGGCCCAGCCCTCTCGAGGCCCCAGTAACCAGTGATACTTTCCCTTCCAGTTCTTTTGCTTCCATTGGGTTACCTACGGAAAGCGCTTGATTATCAGGCTGCAGTTCTGGCCGCCCATGCCAAACGAGTTGGACAGGCAGACATTGACCGTCTGGCGTCTGGCTTTATTGGGCACATAGTCAAGGTCACATTCCGGGTCGGGCGTTTCATAGTTGATGGTGGGAGGGATAATTCCTTCCCTGACCGTCATTACCGCCGCCACCGCCTCCACTGCGCCCGCTGCGCAGGCAAGATGTCCAATCATCGATTTGTTGGAGCTGATTGGTATCTGATAAGCTCTATCACCGAAGACCATTTTAATGGCTCTGGTCTCAGCGATATCATTCAGTCGGGTGCTGGTGCCGTGGGCGTTTATGTAGTCGACTTCTTCCGGTGACATGCCAGCGTCCTGCAGCGCCATGCGCATGGCGATGGCTTCGGTCTCCTCATCAGGTGCCGTCTCATTGTAGGCGTCAAAAGACCAGCCGACGCCGGCCAGTTCCGCCAGAATGGGAGCTTTTCGCTTCTGGGCATGCGCCAGTGGCTCCAGCACCAGTATCCCGGCACCTTCGCCAAAAACAAAACCATCGCGGTTCAGGTCAAAGGGGCGGCAGGCTTTAGCGGGGTCTGTCTCTCGGGAAAGGGCACCCACCCGGGCGGTGCTGGCAATTCCGATGTGGCTGACATTGGCCTCGGCACCCCCGGCAAGGATAACGTCGGCATGGCCCAGGTGGAGGTGGTTCAAAGCGACGCCAAGCGCATCGCTGCCGCTGGCGCAGGCGCTGTTCAGGCTAGTATTGGGCCCTTTGGCTCCAATCTCCAGAGCGACCTGAGCGGTGACCATGCTCGGCGCCGTTTTGGTGATGCTGAGGGGGTCAATGCGCATCGGCCCCCGTTTCCTGAGGACCTCGCTCTCGTCAGCAATCAGCGATATCATGCCGCTGGTGGCGATAATCACACCGACCTTCTCTGGATTCTCACGCGACATATCCAGCCGGGCCGATTCCATGGCCATCTTGGCGGCGGCGATGGCGAACTGGATGCAGCGCGATGTCCGGTCAACGCGCTTGAGGGGCATGTATTTCTCGGGGTCAAACCCTTTCACTTCGGCGGCTATCCTTACCGGGTAAGCGCTGGCGTCAAATAAAGTTATCGGGCCAACCCCAGAACGGCCGTTGATAAGTCCATCCCAGTATTCCGCGACGGAAAGGCCCAGCGGCGTAATCGCGCCCAGCCCGGTGATGACGATTCTCGGCAGGGTCAGCGTTCTTTCCATCATTTTCCCCCGATTTTGGGAATAAGCGGCGTCAGTGAGACGCCACCATCAATGACAATGATTTGGCCGCGTATCATAGCTGACTGTTCGCTGCAGAGGAAAGCGACCAGGTTAGCGATATCCTCCGGCTGCACCATCCTGCCGGCTGGAGTCGTCTGCCATGCCGGTTGGGGCAGGTTAGGGTCGGCGGTGTACAGTTTCAAAGCCTCCGTTGCCACCGCCCCGGCGGCAATGCCGTTGACGCAGATGCCACTGGGCGCCAGCTCAATGGCCAGATAACGGGTGAGCGCTTCCAGCGCGGCTTTGGATACGCCAACGGCCGTGTAGGTGGGCAGCACCAGACGCGAGCCGAGGCTGGAAATGCTGACCATTTTGCCGCCATTTTTCATCAGCCTGGCCGCTCTGCGGGCACACAGTAAAAAGGCACGCGCGTTGATGTCCATGGTCCAGTCCCAGGCACGGTCGTCCAGGTCAAGGGCTGACCGGGCCACACCGGAAGCGGCGTTGTTGACCAGTATATCCAGCCGGCCAAACTGCGACTCGATTTCATCGAACATGCTTTCAATCTGCTCCGGCTCGCCGACATTGGCCTTGATGATGTGGGCTTTAACGCCTTTATCACGCGCCTCCTGAGCGGTGCTCTCGGCAGTGCTTTTCCGGCGGAAGAAATTGATGATGACGTCAGCGCCTTCCTCGGCCAGTTTCAGAGTGATGGCCCGCCCGATGCCCCGGGAGCCGCCGGTAATCAACGCTACTTTACCTTGAAGCGCCTTTTCCTTGCCCATGATTATGCTTGTTTCCCCTTTTCGCCTATTTTGCGCTCGATATAGGCGATGAAGCTCCCCATGTTTTTGAGCTCTTTCAGTTCTTCATCCTGTATCTCAATGTCATAGGTATCTTCCAGCGCCACCAGTATCTGGACGATATCGAGCGAGTCAGCATCCAGTGCCTCAAACGTGGTTTCGGGTGAGAAAGCGGTTTCCGGCTTGCGGGTGACCCTGGTCACAATCTTTTTCAGCGTTTCTTCGACTGACATGTAAGGCTCCTTTATCGCATTCAATTTAAGCAGTGGTATGCCATCAACGGCAATTCTCATTGTCTCCCATCTTTACTCGGGCATCACCGGTAATCACCGGCTCATCATTCTGATTGCAGCAGAGCACATCGCAGTCAATCATTTGATAACCGTCACCTTTTTCTATCCGGCGTATACTGCCGCCAACGGTAATAACATCGCCGGGGCGAGCCGGCGCTCGGAACCGCACGTTGAGCCTGCCACCAGATAGCCAGTCGCGCCCGAAAGCGCTGGTCATCATCTGGGATACATAGGCAAGGATGAGCATGCCATGGGCCACCGTCCCTCCCAGCGGGGTTTTGCGGGCGTAGTCGGCATCAACGTGAATGGGATTGAAATCGCCGCTCGCCTTTGCGTAAAGGTTGATATTATCCTGGACGATATTCTTCTTTACGGTCGGCAGGCTCGCTCCTTCTTTCAGTTCCAGCGACTTTGGCATCGCATTTCCTCACCTCCATGCCAACCGATTACGGTACCGGCAGGATGAAGCCCGTTTTTCCGGCCAGCACCGGCTTGTTTTCCTGGTTCAAGACGCTGACGGCAACAGTTATCAGATGCAGTTTACCTCGTTCCTGTATTCGGCTCACCGTGGCCTGGCTGGTCAAAGTGTCCCGCGTGCTGACCGTGGCCATGAACTCAAATTCCTGCGAAACATGTATGGTTCCGGGCGGCATTGAGATGGCGCTGATTAAG
Organism: uncultured Dehalococcoidaceae bacterium; assembly: GCA_964545815.1. GTDB lineage: Bacteria > Chloroflexota > Dehalococcoidia > Dehalococcoidales > RBG-16-60-22 > E44-bin89. The sequence continues at coordinate 13,906 of CAZJGR010000010.1, forward strand.
GCCTTTAAGGCTAAGGCGGCCACCGCCATCGGTGGCACGAGTCCCGTATTTCGATATATGACGTTGTCTTCCCCAACTGCCTTCAGGTAATCGGCCACAGTGGTGGAATCTACCTGAAAGGAAGCGGGAGGGAACTCCTGGCCGGCTTTCAAATCCTGATATTCTGTCTTTCTCTCTTCTGCCATGGCATTTTTAAGAAGGTGGTCAGTCTCCTGATACCTTGAGTATCGAGGTATTTAATTAATGATATTAATCACAATATCCCTGTTTGTCAAGGAAAGGTTGATGATGGCTCCGTTCGGTTGCAGTTGACCCGTCTGTTTCCTCTTGATATACTGTCTCAGCATTATTGAAAGAAAAAGGAGGTTCAAAATGCCATTAACCGAAAAGCAAATGGTGGAAATAGCTCAGGAGATAATAAAGGCGGAAAAGGCCGCCAAGGCAATCACCAATGTCATTGACCGTTTTCCGGAGATGACCATGGATGAGGCCTATGCCATTCAGATGAAGCTGGTAAAAGCCAAGGTTCAAAGCGGTGAACTCATTGCCGGCCGAAAAATTGGCCTCTGTTCCAAAGCCAATCAGGCGATGTTTGGCGTTGACGAGCCGATTTACGGGCAGATGTTTGCCTCGGCGGTTGTCCCGGTGGGTGACCCGATTTCAGTGAGCCGCCTGATTCGTCCGGTTATTGAGGGAGAAATCTGCTTTGTTCTGGGGAAAGACCTGAAAGGGCCGGGGACAGACCTGGGGAAGGTTCTGTCGGCAGTGGCCGGGGTTATGCCGGCCATAGAGATTGCGGACTGCCGTTATACCGAGATAAAGAAGAAGCCTCAGCCCTTTCTATGCGAAAACTCCGGGGCGGCCAAGGTCGCGTTCAGCGGGAAGCTGACCCCGATAGATGATATTGACCTGCGGTTGGTGGGCATGATGCTGGAGAAAAACGGCGAGGTCATTGCCAGCGGTGCCGGCGTTGCGGTACTGGGTCATCCCGCCATGCCCATAGTTCACCTGGTCAATAAGCTGGCTCAGTTTGGCATGGGTCTGTCTGCCGGAGAGTTTATCATATCGGGCACACCGCATGCTGCCGTGCTGGCTCAGGCCGGCGATTCTTTCTGCGTTACCTGGGACCGGCTGGGCTCGGTGTCAATACGCTTTGTTAAATAGCTATTACGGAGAATAAAAAGTCTATAGTATAATAAACGCAGCTTCCTCTTCAGGCGGCAGAATACCTTTTGTCGCTCTTGAAGAGCCGGCGATGGGAAAAAATAACTGGTAAAAGGAGGTTTCCAATGGCTGGAGGTTATGTCGGCAGGATTGGTTTGGTCAATCTGTCCCGTGGTGAGGTCCGGGAACAGGCACTGGACGAAAAACTGGCCCGGGATTTTATCGGTGGGCACGGACTGGGTGCCCGTATATTGTTTGAGAAGCAAAAAGGTCGGGTGGACGCTCTGGGGCCGGAAAATGTGCTGGGATTTGTCACCGGCCCTCTGACCGGCACGCCGGTACCGACCGGCGGGCGCTATGCGGTGGTCTGTAAATCGCCGCTGACCGGCGGCTGGGGTGACGCCAGCTCGGGCGGTTACTTTGGGCCAGAGCTCAAGTTTGCCGGCTGGGATGCCATTTTCATCTCGGGGATAGCGCCCAGGCCATCATATCTGCTGGTTACCAACGCCGGCATTGAAATAAAAAACGCCTCTCACCTCTGGGGGAAAGATGCCATTGAAACCGAGGAAGCCCTGGTGAAAGAGATTGGCGACCCCAAAGTCCGCGTCGCCTGCATTGGCCCGGCCTCGGAGAAGCGGTCACTGATTAGCGGCGTCTGTAACGATAAGGGTCGGTATGCGGGTCGCTCGGGCGTGGGCGCGGTCATGGGTGCCAAGCGACTCAAGGCGGTGGCGGTGAGGGGAAAAGGCCGGGTTGCCGTAGCCGACGGCGCCACGGTGAAGAAGTTAAACCAAGAGTTCACCCAGAAGATGAAGGACGTGGGCTTCATTCAAGGCTTAATCAAATACGGTACCTGCGGTAATACGGTGGCCGTGGTTGGCTCAGGGGTGAGCCCGGTGAAAAACTGGCAGCTCACCGGCACGGAGTCCTTCCCCACTGTTGAGAAAATAGGTGGCGATAATGTCATCGCCTTTGAAACGAAAAAATACGGTTGTTTCAGCTGTCCCATCCGCTGCGGCGGCATCACCACTGTCCCTTCCGGGAAATATCCGGTAACTGAGACCCACAAACCGGAATATGAGACGGTGGCGGCCTTTGGCAACATGTGCCTGAATGATGACCTTGACTCAATCTTCAAGTTGAACGACATGTGCAATCGCAGCGGGCTGGATACAATATCGGCGGGCGGTGTGCTCGCCTTCGCCATGGAGTGCTATGAGCATGGCATTATCACCAAGGCGGACACTGGCGGCATAGAGTTAACCTGGGGGAACTCAAAGGCCATGGTGGCCATGACCGAAAAGATAGCGCGCCGCGAGGGTTTTGGCGATGTACTGGCTGACGGGGTGAGGGTGGCGGCCAAGAAAATAGGTAAAGGCGCCGAGAAGTATGCCATGCATGTTGGCGGTCAGGAGCCCGGATTGCACAACGCCACGTTCTTCCCGGGACGGGGCACCGGGTTTGTGGCCGACCCGACGCCAGGCCGGCATACTGCCGCCGCGCCCTACACCCGTTGCGATGTCAACGCAGCCGCCGGCCCATATAAGGAGCTCCAGGTCTCTGGCTTTGAGAAATACCAGTATAAAGGTAAAGGGCCAGCCGCGGCGGCCAACACCAATTACTGGCAGGTCGGTGCTGGCGCCGGGCTGTGTCTCATGCCCGTGGTATTTTCCGGCTGTTATCCATTAATAGAGTTTATCAATGCGGTCACCGGGTGGGATATGTCCGTGAGTGAAGCCCTGAAGACCGGAGCCAGAATCCAGACTCTCCGGCAGCTATTCAACGTCCGCGAGGGCATAACGCCGGCAGATGTCCGTCTGCCCGATAGAATGGCCGGGATACCGCCCCAGAGGAGCGGCCCATTAGCGGGGATAACCACAGACATTGATACCTTGACCAGGGAATATAGAGAAGCTATGGAATGGGACCCCAAGACAGGCAGGCCTACCGGAGCCTGTCTGAGCAGGCTGGGGCTGGCAGAGCTGGTAAAGAAGTATGCCTGAATCATTCATATATAAGATGGAAATTTAATGTAGCGCATACCGGATTCGAACCGGTGATCTCCTCCTTGAGAGGGAGGTGTCCTAGGCCGCTAGACGAATGCGCCACCTGAATATTATGGCTGGGCACTCGGGACTCAAATCGAACTTTTTACGCCCCGATTTAGTACCGAGATTGCGCGAATTGCTTAAAAAGCTATTACTATCTCAGCCCTAGCGCAATTTCTCAAATTCATCTACAGAGATTTTGGCGTCTTTAAGGATTTTCCTCAAGATGCCCTTACCTAAATCTCTACCTTTATGTATTGGCACTGTTGTCCATCTACCGTCGGAGTGATGAAATATCATGTGGCTTCCACTCTGGCGGATACAGGTAAAGCCTAATTTCTCCAATACTCGCTTTACCTCGCCAGGCTTAGCCGGTCTGAGTTTAGGCAACTACCTGCACCTCGTCTACGGCAACCTCTATGGGGATAGGCTCTCCCAGAGCCCGGCGCGCTTCAATATGTAGCTTAATGGCATCCTTAATATTCTCCAAAGCCTCCTCGTAGGTTTCGCCTTGAGTATAACAACCTTGAAGAAGCGGTATAGAAGCTACATAAAGACCATCTTCGTCCCGTTCCACCACCACAGTAAACTTATAATCTGGCATGTCTCATTCTCCTTTGCCCCTTTCTGTCCTACGGTTCAATCTTTTCTAACCGCTGTCGGCCGAGGTCGGTTATGCGATACACACCTGTTCTTTTGCCTTTGCCGAGGCGCTCTACCATACCACGCTTCTTCAAGCTGTTCATCGTGCTCCGAACACGATGAGTATAGTCTGGGCGGTTTCCTCATCTGCCATCCTCTTTAAACAATTCTGGTTTAATGTAAAAAACATCCCGCCCGTGTTCATTGATTTCAGCGTAAATTTGCTTTACATGCACCGGTTCTCCGCTTTGAAGTTGTGCTAATACTATAAAATCCCACATTATCCAGATAGGCATTTGGCACCTCTCTGCGAGCTTTTCTGGCTGGGGAAGAAGGATTCGAACCTTCCCTTACGGATCCAGAGTCCGCTGTCCTACCACTAGACTATTCCCCAGCACAAGAATGATTATAACACGTAGCTTCATGTCAGGCAATAATCGGTCTGTTTGACACGCTGCGGCTGGACGTATATCCTTAAAGTACTCACGAGAGAGGTCGTTCCACGGTGTATGATATCGGTTCACTGCAGGCAGTGCTGAATGTTAAGCTCAAAAACCCGGCGTTGCTGGAGCAGGCCCTGATTCACAGCTCCTATCTTAATGAGTATCCTGGAGCTATGCCCGCTGCCAATGAGAGGCTGGAATTTCTAGGTGATGCCGTGCTGGACTTCATCGTGGCCGAGAAGCTGTATCAGGACTCCCCTGACCTGGCCGAAGGCGAAATGACCCGCATCCGTTCGCTTCTGGTACAGCAAGAGACGCTGGCGCAGGTGGCAAAGAGGCTGAAGCTCGGCGATTACCTATATCTGGGAAAGGGCGAGGAGGCAGGTGGCGGGCGGCAGAAACCGGCCAACCTGGAGGGCGCATTTGAAGCGATAATCGCCGCCATTTTTCTGGACCAGGGCCTGGCGGTCACCAGGGAACTGGTGCTGAGGTTGCTGGATGAGGAGCTTCAGGAAGCGGTGGGCCGGGGAAAAAGCGTCGATTACAAATCGCAGCTGCAGGAGTTGGTACAGTCGAAGTATCGTTCGTCGCCCGGCTACCGGACAATACAGGCTACCGGCCCGGACCACGATAGGCTATTCACCGTTGAGGTGATGATTGGGGATAAGGTGCTGGGGAAAGGTTCCGGCAAAAGCAAAAAGCGGGCCGAAACAGAAGCGGCCCGCCATGCCCTGGAGCGGTTTAAAAACAACTTTACACCGTAGTGGCTCTTTGCTAAACTGCAATTAGATACCGCTATTGTGGTTCACTATTCAAATCAGAGGGTCAGCGATGGGGAAACGAGACTACCGACACAGAGAGCCAAAGAAGCCGAAAAAGGATGCCCCCAAATTGGCGCCGGTCAGTATTATACCGCCATCGGTGCAGGTGGAAGTAATCAAGAAGGGGAAAAAGAAACGGGAAGAAGTGGAGGAGGAAGAAGCGTAGCTGCTTACCAGCACCTTTACCCCACCGGAGAACTCAGGACCAGGGTAGAAAAGGCCCGGTCTTTGCTTGTCAAGTGTCATCTCTGTGGCCGCAACTGTGGGGTCAATCGCCGGAATGGTGAGAGCGGTCAGTGCCAGACGGCAAACAGGGTAATCGTATCCAGCTTTGGGCCGCACTTCGGGGAAGAGGCGCCTCTGGTTGGCCGGTGCGGCTCAGGAACCATATTCTTTGCCTACTGCAATCTGCACTGCGTTTTCTGCCAGAACTACAGCATCAGCCAGCTTGGCGAAGGTAGTGCCGTGGACCGCACCGAACTGGCCGGTATGATGCTTTCCCTGCAGGCAAAGGGCTGTCATAATATCAATCTGGTGAGCCCAACGCATGTGGTGCCATTTATTCTGGAGGCACTCGAGATAGCGGCCGGTGAGGGGCTGCAACTGCCCCTTGTCTACAATACCGGTGGCTACGACTCGGTGGAAGCGCTGGAGTTGCTGGACGGGATAGTTGATATCTACATGCCGGATATGAAGTATGCTGATGAAGAAGTCGCGGAAAAGTTTTCCGGTGCCAAACGCTACCCTCAGGTGAACAGAGACGCCGTAAAGGAGATGCACCGTCAGGTGGGCGACCTGCAGCTTGACGGGTCAGGTGTGGCCACGCGGGGCTTGCTGGTGCGCCACCTCGTCCTGCCCAACGGGCTGGCGGGGACTGAGGGCGTGGTTAAATTCCTGGCCGAAGAGATTTCCGCCAACACTTACCTGAACGTCATGGCGCAATATCACCCCTGCTACCAAGCCTCTGATTACCCGCAGCTATCCCGCCCGATAACCAGGGAGGAATTCTTGGCGGCGATTGAGCTGGCCCGGCGCTATGGTCTAAATCGCCTTGATGAACGGGCTTCTCTACCGTTTAGACTTATTCTCTGGTAACATATATTAAAATAAAAAAATGATGTTCGGCGATGGGTGAGCTGGTATCCGTCCGGGCTACTGTGTACGGTCGAGTCCAGGGAGTATTCTTCCGCACTTTTGTGGAGGAGCATGCGCAACCGCTTGGCCTGAGGGGCTACGTGCACAACCTGCCTTCGGGTGATGTGGAGGTGGTGGCGGAAGGGGAACGGGAGCAGGTGAAAAAGCTGGTCGAGTATCTCAAGAGGGGGCCACCGGCGGCCAGAGTTAGCCGGGTGGTCACCAGATGGTCTGAATACACGGGCAACTACTCAAGCTTCAGGGTAAGATATTAGTCCGCCACCGGGCGAAATCCGTAGTACTGGTCACTTTTTAGCAGGCGGAGCAGAATCTCTTCGGACACGTGGGAGGTGACGCCACCACGCCGTGCGCTCATCTGTCTTCCCAGTGCCTCCACCGTCATTGGCTCGTTGCCGCTGGCGATGAAGAGCCGAAATGCGCTCTCCATCATGGGCATCCGACCGGTGATAAACTCGGCGCTGTTATGACAGCATTCTCTGATACGGTTGATAAGCTCAGCATCGGGAGGCTGGTCTCCCTCTTTATTCAGCTTTTTACGGCAGCCATCACAGAGGCAGCCCTGAAGTAGGGCGGAGATAGAGCGACTGCGCTGCGGATACCAACCCAGGTCAATAAACCAGCACTTTTCTGGTTGGACAGTAGCGATATCGTCCTTCGTCATGCTGCTCAAAAGAGCCTGCCTAGTTTTCAAGTTCGACTTTCGCGGTTTTAATCAGGTCCAAATACGGTGTTTTCAGTCCCAGCGTTTCGCATACTTCACTGTCGACCTCATAGGGCTCGCCGATAAATATCTTACCATATTCCTCAACCTCGCCGCGAGAGGCATCATCTTGACCGACCAGCTTTTTTTGGGCTTCGATGATTCCCAGGTCGAAGGGAAGAGTGAAATAGAGGTCAGCAATGACCCTGTCAATGCCCAGGTTATATAATAGGCCCCAGCCATTAGACGGCCTATCACTGTATTTGCTGCTGGGCAGCAGGGAAAGGAGGTTCATAATGCTGAGGCGGCAACGGCCTTTGATTATTTTCAGAGGCGCCACAGATATCAGGTAATCGCTGTAAAGGATGACGTTGGGCACCCAGAAGGTGGGTATGGCGAGGGGCTTGGGGAGGGGATTGTCCACCTCAACCCAGACGCAGTCTTTCACGTCCATGGTCAATACCCTCGGAAAATCATAGCCCAGGGACTGGTATACCGGGTAAATCGGTTCGCCCTCAGGTGTACCAGCCAGAATAACAATATCGGCATCGCTGACCCGACGAACGCCTTTGATGATTGTTGCCAGCATGCCTTTACTGGTTGAAACCGGATACGCCTCCGCATATGAGGCCGTCGGCTTGATTAAAATCCGGCGCGCCCTTGAGACCACGGTCGGTGGTTTAAACGCAAAATCATTGGCCTCGAATATCAAGATTTCCTCCTCATGAAGATGCTCAATCTTCTCAGCGGGATAATATCTTTCAATCCTGAGACTAAGGCCACCAGAGTCCTGAGCAGCAAGTTTCTGCCTGCCTTATCCAGCGGTACGTACTTGTCGTTAACGTAAAGGTCGATGCCATCTGTCACGTTGGTAAGGTATTTCTGCTCAATTAAATTGGCAATCTCAGCCACTTCCTCTCTGGCAAACTGCGGGACGTTGGTATCAAGCGGTTTATCGGTGACAATCGCCAGCAGTTGCTCCGGAGGGCTGACCGGCTCTGACCCCTGCTCACCACGGATGACTTCAATCTTGGGGTAGGGGTGCTGTTTGAATCCTTCAGTGAGAATAAGGTCGCAATCGGCACCGACATACTGGGCCAGTTCCTGCGGGCCCGCGTCATTCGCCAGATGACGGATGATGACCAGCCTGTCCTTTGAGCTGACCGCCGATACCTCGCTGCCCGCCTGACTCAAGCGCCAGCTATCCTTGTTAGGCGTATCAGGTTCAAAAACATCCACCGCATGTTTGATAACGGCGATGCGGTAGCCACGCTGCCTCAGTATCTTGAGCAGGGCTTCCAGCAGCGTTGTCTTGCCCGAGTCTGACTTTCCGACCACAGAAACAATCGGAGGCATATCTGATAGCCCTTCAGTTAAATATTATCCTCGTCATCCCAGTCTAGCATTATGACTTTGACCATATCGCCGGCTTTGACTTCTGCGGTATCTTCGGGAATGACCACCAAGCCGTTGGCCAGGCTCATCGAGGTGAGAATCCCCGAGCCCTGAGGTCCGGTAAGGCGGGCGCGGTACTCATTATGGCGCCTGGTGACAATCGCCCGAATGTAAAAGCGACGGCCGCCAGTATTGACCACGGGCTCTTCCAGCACCGCTTCAACCGCCGGTTTGGCCAGGTTCTTTCTCCCCATCATCTTCAGCATTGCCGGACGGGCAAACAGCTCGAAGGTGACCATGGAGCTGACCGGGTTGCCGGGGAACCCGAGGTGGGGTACTCTCCGGGGGTTACCATTCCTGTCCGTTCCCCGGAACATGCCGAAAGCCAGCGGCTTGCCCGGCTTCATGCGCACGGTCCAGAAGGTTATTTCACCTTCGCTGGCCAGGACGTCCTTTACTATATCGTAGTCGCCGGCGGATACACCGCCGCTGGTGAGCAGCATATCGGTGTCAAGCCCCTGGCGGAGCTTGTCCACCAGCGATTCTTCACTATCAAGGGCGATGCCCAGTATTTTGGGGATGCCACCGTAGCGTCTGACCAGAGCGGCAATGCTGTACGTATTGCTGTTATATATCTTTCCCGCCGGCAGTGGCTGGTCAATATCGACTAGCTCATTGCCGGTGGCCAGAATCGCCACCACCGGACGGCGGATGACCGGCACCGTGCTCATGCCCAGGGAAGCCAGAACGCCGACTTCAGCGGGCCTGATGACCGTGCCTTTCCGCAGCACGATGGCGCCTCTGGCGATATCTTCACCGGCACGCCGGATGTTCTGTCCGGGATTAACTTTACATAATATTCCTATTTCGCTGACACTTGAACCCTGGCGCTGGTCTTCGTCAGTATCTTCAAAGCGGATGACGCTGTCGGCACCTACGGGCACTGGCGCCCCGGTCATAATGCGGATGGCCGTGCCCGGCTTAACCTTGCGCCGGGAAATGGCGCCAGCGCTGACGGTATCGATGACGTGCAGAAAACGCGGTGAACGGGCACTGGCACCAAGCGTATCCTCGGCTCTGACGGCATAGCCGTCCATGGCGGCGTTGTCCAGTGGCGGTACATCTAGGTGAGAGGTGATGTCTTCCGCCAGCACCTGACCCATGGCTTCCATCACCGGAGCTTCTTCGGCTTCAAGCAGGTCTACATAGCTGAGCACTTTAGCTAAAGCCTCTTCAACGCTTATCATCGCTCCATTCCTCGGGCAATTTCTTCGGCCTTTAAGAGGTCAGCTTTGGTATTGATATTGAAAAAGCTCAGGTGTTCGGGGTCAAAACGCTCAATTTCATCAGCTTCCACATATCTCGTCCTGACCATGGGGAAAAGCCGGCGTACTGATAGTTCGTGGCGCTGGAGCAAGCGCTCCAGCGGTTTCAGGCAGTTTTTGGTATAAACCGCATGCAGTGGCTCAGCCAACTCGCCAACTCTGGGCACCACCAGGTCAAAGTCTGTCGAAACCTGTATCATATAGCGCAACAGTGCCGGATTCAGGAAAGGCATATCCGAGGCAACGACAAGGTTAAAGAACGACCTGGAGTTCAGCAAGCCGGTGTAGACACCACCCAGTGGCCCTTTGCCCGGGTAAACATCGGTTACCATCTTTAGTCCGGGATATTTATTCAATTTAACCAGGGCGTTTTCGCTGGCGGTAACCAGTATCGTCTCCTGAGAAAGGGGGGCCACCCGGCTTATTACCAGGTCCAGCAAATAGCGGTCGCCAACAGTTTTAAAGACCTTATCGTGCCCAAAACGTGAGCTCTTGCCACCGGCAAGGACAATACTGCTAATTTCCAATGTAATAGAACAGTCCCGGCAACCTCAGCCCAATTAATTATTTTACCATGACCGTCAATAGACTTCCATATGTGGAAGCCGGTTTCCGCCCGGTTGGCCTATGGTTTGGTGAGCCAGGGCATCAATTCACGCAGTTTCTTACCGGCCACCTCGGAGCCGTGTTCGTCTTCCATGCTCAGGAGGGTGAGGTAATTGGGGTGGCCAATGCTGCCCTCAAGCAGCCACTGGTGGGCGAAGGTACCGTCCTCTATTTCCCGCAGCAAACGTCGCATATTTTGCTTTACCGAATCATCAATCACCCGGTGCTGACGGGACAGAATGCCGTACTGTGCCGTCAGGCTGCAGCGCCGTATCATGCCGGGGATACCGTAGCTGTTGATAAGGTCGGCGACGCCCTTGAGTTCGTGGAACAATTCCAGGTAGGCGGTTTCCTCGCTGTAGCCGGCTTCGACCAGAACCTCCCAGCCCGCTTTTAAAAGCCCCACCACCCCGCCACCAATGCCGCACTGCTCGTTGAAGATGTCGGTAACTGTCTCCTCTTTGAACGTTGTCTCCACGACCCCGCTGCGGGTGCAGCCGATGGCTTTGGCATAGGCCAGGGATACTGGCAGCGCCTTTCCCGAGATGTCCTGGTAGACGGCGACGCTCCCCGGCGGTCCCTGGTTTTCCGTGTAGAGCTTGCGCAGCAGGACACCGTGTATCTTGGGCGCCACCATGGTGACGTCGATATTGGGGGGAGGGGAAATCTGGTGGTAGTAAATGTTAAAGCCGTGGGCAAACTGGAGCGTTTTGCCTGCCGCCAGTCCCGGAGCAATTGACTGGCGATAAATCTGTGGCTGAAGGTCATCCGGGGCCAGAAAGACGATGATGTCCGCCTTTTTCGCCACATCAGCCGTATCCGAGACTTTAAAGCCAGCCTTCTCCGCCGCTTTCCAGGCCTTGCTGCCGGGCGCCTCGGCGACAATTACCTTGCCGCCGCTGTCACGCAGGTTGAGCGCCTGGGCATGACCCTGGCTGCCGTAACCGATTATGCCGATGGTCTTGCCATCCAGCAGGGACAGGTCTGCATCTTGGTCATAATACATCTTCGCCATTTGGTGGTTCCTCCTGATAGTTAAAGTATAAGCCGTCACCGTTTACCGGGCTGGTTTCAGCACCGTGATTTGGGTGGTTGGGGGCAACTTTCCGACCTTAAACTCGACTTCACTGGCATCGGACTGCCTGATATCCTTCTTGCCCTGCAGGAATTCCGAAACGCCAGTTATCGGGAAATCACATTTGTTGGTCTTGAAATGCATTGGAATGACCACTTTGGGCTTGAGTTGCTCGGCAACTCTGCTGGCCACGGCGGCATCAATGGTGTAAAAGCCGCCCACCGGCAGGAGCAGGACATCAACGCTGCCCACCGCCGCCACCTGTTCCGAGGTCAGCCCGTGTCCCAGGTCACCGAGGTGGCATACCTTTACCCCATCGACCTCAAAACAGAATATGCTATTTTTACCCCGGTTCTTTCCCCCGGCAGCATCGTGGAAGGCGGCAATGCCCCTGAATTTGATTCCTTTAACCTCAGCGTTGGCTTTGACCACTTTGGGATTGCCCTTAACGGCGGCAACATTGCCGTGGTCAGAATGGTCATGGCTCACGGTAACGATGTCTGCGGACTCATTGATTTCTCCATAGTGGAGCCTGTCGTCGGGTTTATAGGGGTCGGTTACAATCTTTACTCCGCTGTCTGAGGTGATGAGGAACGAGGCGTGTCCCAGCCACTTTATTTTCATTTTAAACCTCCTCCTTGGCTTTATTTTGCTGACCCCTGGGCTAGAGAAGCGACCAGATTGACCAGTGTCCGCACCGGCACTCCGGTGGCCCCTTTTATCTGATAGCCACGCTCCTTTTCGCTCAGGCTCGTGCCGGCGATATCCAGGTGCACCCAGGGGGTATCATCGACAAACTCAGCTAAAAATTTGGCTGCGGTAATGGCCCCACCCAGCCTGCCGCCAACGTTTTTGATATCGGCCACATCGCTCTTGTTCTGCTCGCGGTATTCGTCGTACATCGGCATCTGCCAGATGAGCTCACCCGCTTCCTTGCCGGCAGCAATGATGCGGTCCATTAACTCCTGGTTGTTGCCGAAGGCGCCGGTGCAGACATCACCCAGCGCGATGCGGCAGGCACCGGTCAATGTGGCGGCATCTATCATTTTTCGGGCACCTTGCTTTTTGGCATAGCTCAGCGCATCGGCCAGTATCAGCCTCCCTTCGGCATCGGTGGAGATAATCTCGATGGTCTTGCCGTTCATGGCGGTGAGGACGTCACCCGGCTTGAGCGCATTGCCATCAGGCAGGTTTTCCGTTGCCGGAATGAGTGCCATCACGTTGCTCTTGAGCTTGAGCCGGGCGATGGCAATGATGGCGGCCATGACCGCGGCGCCTCCGGCCATATCTCCCTTCATTTCCTCAAGCTTTTCTGAGGGTTTTATGGAAATGCCGCCGGAGTCAAAGGTGATTCCCTTGCCCACCAGCGCGATATCTGGCTCTTTGGCCGTGCCACCTTTATAGTTAAGCACAATGAATTTCGGTGGCTGCCGGCTTCCCTGGGAGACGCCCAGCAGCCCACCCATGCCCAGTTCTTTCATCTGCTCGCGGTCAAGGATGGTGATTTCCAGACCATAATCTCGGGCCAATTTGGCTGCAGTTTCCGCCATATCGGTGGGCGTCATGTAGTTGGCGGGTTCGTTGACCATATCGCGGGCGAGGTTGGTCGCCTCGGAGACAATCTGCCCCTTATTCACGCCCTCTTCAAGCTGCGCTCTCGACTTGTCAGTGCCCGCAATTGAGAGCCGCTTGATTTCACCGGGTTTATCCTCTTGCTTGGTCATGTGCTTGCGGAAGGTGTAGGTTCCGAGCAGAGCCCCTTCGGCGATGGCCTGGGCGGCATCAATGGGGCGGATATTGTTTATGTTTGCTCCCTGGGGAACGGTGGCGATGGTGCTGATTTCGCGGGCGCGCAGCCAGCGGCAGGCCTCGGCCACAGCGACACGTACCTTATTGATGGTAAGTTCCGATTGCTTGCCCAGTCCGACCACCACCACGCGGGCGGCGGGCAGCTTGCCCAAACTGTGCACCATCGTTATCTCGTTGGCTTTTCCCTTTATTTCGCCCTGCTTGACCAGCTGTGATAAGGCGCCACCGAGCCGCCGGTCGATGGTGGCCGTTTCCCCAGCCAGGCCTGCCATGCCTTCAAAATGGTTCACGATAATGGCATCGGCTTCAATACCGGCGATGTCACCGACAATGACCTTTATCTCCATAATATAAATCTCCTTTCAGCGGTTCGCCTCTCGGACAATCCTGTCCAGGGCCGGGGTGATGTCCCGGGAGGTATCAACGGCAAAGTGCTGGCGCCGAATTTCCTGCACTGAGGTTTGCATCCTCTGGAACACCGCCCAGTCAGCTTCGGAATGGTCTTCCTCCGGACCGGTGCCTTGCGCCCGGTTCTTCAGTCGTTCCTGCACCACGCCGGGCGGTGCTTCCACGCGCACCAGAATCAGCCGGGCGTTAAGCTGGTAGGCAATATGGTAAAAGCGCTCGCGGTTCCTTTCCGAGAGATTGGTGGCATCCAGAACAATGGGTATCCCCTTTTTCAGCAGCCGCTCAATGAGATGATGGATGGCCTGGAACAGGCGCGCGCTTTCCGTGGCACTGTAATCGGGTGATGGGAAAAGCGTCTTGCGCATGACGTCGCTTTCCAGAATGATAACCGGGGTTCTCTCCGCCAGCCGGCGGCAGAAATATGATTTGCCGGTCCCGGGCAGACCGCTGACCACAATGAAAGCTGGCTTGACTACCGGCTCGGGAAGCTGCTCCAGGCTTTCCAGAAGCTGTTCTGCGTCACTAACCACCTGTGTCTCGGTCACATCTTGATTATAGAATGTTTTCCACGATTGCGCCAGATGGCGGCCGAATTCCGTGGTTATTTGGGCTGGTCTCTAAAACATATCATGTGCGCTCACCGTAGAAGGCAACGCCAAGGAGCCCGGGCCCGGTGTGAACGCCCATTACCGGCGTGAATTCGGTGATAAAGAGCTCAGTGCAGTTGAACTGCGCGACAATGCGATTTCTCAGAACGATGGCGTTATCCAGGGCATCGGCGTGCATCACAGCGATGTGAAGCGGCTCTCCTTTCACCACATTCCGCTCCATCAGCTTTAGAATACGCTTCATGGCGCTTTCAATGGTACGGGGGAGCGCCACCGTATGCGCATTGGCGTGATTGAGGGTGAAAATGGGCTTTATCTGCAGAAGCGTGTTAACCAGTGCCGCCGCCTGCGGTACACGCCCGCTCTTCACCAGATAGTGAAGCGTGTCCAGCGTGGCGAACAGGTTTACGCGCTCCATGACCTGCTCCGCCGTTGCCTTCACCTCTTTCAGTTTTCGGCCGGCTGCCGCCGCCCTGGCGGCGGCCAGTGCTACCAGTCCCTGCCCGGCGGCAGCGGTGGTGCAGTCGAGTACGGCTAGGTCCACATCAGGCAACGTTTTGGCTGCCATTTCTCTGGCTAATGAGGCCGAGTTATACATGGCGCTGAACCTTGACGGCTCGGTGATGCAGAGAATGCCTTCCGCGCCGTGGCCCGCTTTCTGGAAGGCCTCAAGGTACAGTTCGGGTGAAGAGCTGGAGGTGGTCGGTGGTTTGGACGCCTTCCGGAGCCGCGCGTAGAACTCAGAGGCGCTGATGTCAATGCCATCGCGGTAGGTCTTATCCTCAAAAATAAGCTGAACCGGCACGATTTCAATGTCATATCGCGCCACCTGCTCCTGAGGAATGCAGGCGGTGGTATCGGTGACCACGGCTACTTTTTTCATTTGCTCTCAATCTTCAGCGTAAAAAGCAAGGCCCAAGGTTCCGGTACCGCAGGCGTAGCCCATCAGCGGGCTGAACTCAGCCAGCCACAGCTCAGCGCATTTGAATTCGGCGGCGACCCTTTCTTTCAACTTTTCTGCCTCTTCGAGGGCATAGGCATGCATCACGGCAACATGGGCTACTTTATCGCCCACTTTATCTCGCATCATCTGCAGTAGGCGCTCAATGCCCCGTTTCTTATTTCTCACCGCACCGGCGAAGTGGACCACATCGGAAACGGTGAAAATGGGCCTGATGCTGAGCATGGAGCCGAACTTGGCGGCGATTTTGGGGATGCGCCCGGAGCGGTACACATGTTTCATGGTGTCCAGGAGGGCAAAAGCCGTTACCCTTTCTCTCATGTCCAGGGTGATGCCGAGCACCTCAGGCATGTCTTTCCCTTCGCGTGCGGCGCGGGCAGCCGCTAGGACGACGAATCCTTGGGCCGCGGTGGCCGTACGTGAGTCTACCACCTCAATTTGCGTGTCGGGATGTTCGTTTTGAACGATTTCTTTAGCTTCGAGGGCGACGTTATAAACCGTGCTGAGTCTGACCGAAAGGGTTACGCAGACGATGTTTCGGGCAGTCTGCCTGGCTTTGTAGAAAGCGTTAAGGCAGTCTTCAGGGGAAGATGCCGCCGTTTTGAAAGTATCCGGGTCCTTGAGAAACAGCTCGTATGCCTCAGTTGGGGTAACGTCCACCCAATCTTTGTACAGTTTGCCCCCGGCGTAAAAGTTGAGGGGTATGATTCCAATCCCGTGCTCTTCAACCAGGTCGCGGTTGAGGCACGCGATGCTGTCGGTTACGACCGCTACCTTCTGCGCCAGATGGTCCTCCTCTTGGTCACCGTTCTGATGGAGAATAAGTTGCCAGCCGTTCCAATACTCGCCGGACCTTCCGGAGCGACATTTCCAGGAGCGGCGGAATCAGGAAAAGGCCCCACATTACCAGGATGAGGCCGGCGAAGGTCTGCACGCTGAGCTTTCCGCCAACATAATAGACCACCATGGTCAGCGTCAGCAGCCCGGAGATGATTAATAGGGCGATGCGCAACCACCGCTGACGCAGGCGGATGAAAGCGGCTATGGTCAAAGCTAGAATGAGAAAACTAAACGCAATCCAGGGAGCGAAATAGTTAATGCGCTCCAAAGTTTGACCAGTTATCTTGGCCCCCGGCACCAGCGTTAAAAACCAGCCAATGATAATCGGCATGGGGAGCAGCATTAAAGAGCTTAACAGCCAGTCTCTCCTTGCCGTCTGGACCACGATGCAGAACAGCCACCACAGGGCAAACAGGAAATAAAACGGAATGGTCAGGAGCGACCACTCTCTGGGCAGATAGAGGAGGATGAGCCCAAAGGCAGCCACCGGCACCAGTGAGTAGCCAAGCCACGGGAAAACCCAGGCCGGTTTACCGTGCCACCACCCGTAAATGGAGGTACCAATTATCATGACTACGATAATAGATAGCCAGCCAGCGTAGTGCCACCAGTTAAGGGCAAATAGTGCCGCGAAGAGCAGGTGGGGCATGGCGGCTAAAAATGCCTGCCCCCAGCTACCCTGGCTGTGGGCTTCATATATCTGGCGGGCGATTACCCTGGTGGAACCCAGCCATCTGAGACAGGTTCCTTCCGCTTCTTCTTCGGAGAGGCCGGACTTTTTCAGCTCCTGCAGCCGGTCTTCAATATGTGTCTCCAGCTCACTGATGACCTCTTTCCCTTCAGTGAGGTCAATCCTCAGGTTATCTTTGATGAGCTCCAGATAGTGATTCCGCGCTGTGGTCATGGCCTTACCCGCTTAATTCTCTGCTGGCTGCAATATCATATTCACCGCGCTGATGAAGTCATGCCACTGGACTCTCTCTGTGGAGAGTTTAGTCTGTCCTTTGGCGGTAATGTGGTAGTATCGCCTCGGCCGACCGTTGGACAATAGCTGCCATTTGCCCAGAATCAAGCCTGCCTTTTCCAGGCGGTGAAGCGCCGGATATAATGTCCCTTCCTTGAATTTGAAGTAGCCCTGGCTCCTTTTCTCAAGCTCCTTGATAATCTGGTAACCGTACATTGGCTGCTGCGCCAGCAAGCAGAGAAGCAGGGAGTCGGAATTGCCCTTAATGAGTTCTCGTTTCTGTACCATAATTACCTCGTATAAAAGAGTATTTGGTTAATCTATATATAATTCTAAATCGCATAAATGTCAACAGGCAAGAGGTTACAAACGTCCTTCTAAATTATTGTTTGATAGATGATTACCGGTGATGAAAAGGTCCGCATATGGACTGCTTTTCCTTCACCTATTTCTGACTTTCTGTAAGTTCCACCAGCTGGTGCAGGACGTCTGCCATTTTGTTCAGCTCTTCTCCCCAGCCAGCCCAGTCGCCTTCCTTGAGATATTCCTGTGCTTTGTCATAGTGTTCCTGCGCCAATCTGGCCAGTTCCGCCAGCGCGTTAGGTTTTTGCAGCGTGGTTGAAGCGGTTGCCGGCAGTTCTTTCGCAGGCAGTCCGGTGTAGATGGCATTCAGGCTCTTGGCCAGGGTCTCTTCCATGGCAATCAGGTCGCCGCTGGCCACCACCACTCTTTTCAGTTCCGGGAGTTGACCTCTCTCCGCTTTGAGGTAAACCGGCTCAATATACAGGATTGACTGCTCGATAGGTATCACCAGCAGGTTACCCCGGATAACCTGCGAACCTTTCTGGCCCCACAGGGTAAACTGGCTGGAGATGGTGGGGTCCTGGTTAATCCTGGCCTCAATCTGCCGCGGGCCGTAGATAAGCTTGTCTTTGGGGAAATTGTAGGCAATGAGTTTACCGTACTTGTCACCGTCGCTGCGGGCAGCCAGCCACGTAATCATGTTATCTTTGCGGGTGGGGGTGAAGGGAAGCATGAGGATAAACTCCTCGCGTTCTTCTCCCGGCAGCCTCATAACCACATAGTACGGTTCCATGGCCTGTTCGGTATCGGCGTAGGTTTCCACCGGGATGGTCCACACATCCTCCTTGTTGTAAAAGACGCGCGGGTCGGTCATGTGGTAGGTCTGATAGACCGAAGCCTGAATCTGGAAGAGGTCCACGGGATAGCGCAGATGTTCCCGGAGGGATTCCGGCATTTCCGCAATCGGTCGGAAAAGGGCCGGGAACATGGAGGCGTAGGTATTTACCAACGCGTCTTCCGGGTCAATGAGGTAAAACGTAACCGAACCATCGTAGGCATTGATGATCACCTTGACGCTGTTGCGGACATAATTTATACCGGCGGCGGTGGGCTGGGAATAGGGATACCGGTCAGAAATTGTGTAGGCATCCTGCACCCAGTAAAGCTGGCCGTTATCGATGACCATGTATGGGTCACTATCGAGCTTCAGGAAGGGGGCGATATGGTTTACTCGCTCTCGTATGTTGCGGCGATATAAGAGCTGGCTATCTTCGGAAAGCTCGTCGCTGATCAGGGTGTTGATGTCGCCAAGCTGCCAGCTAAAGGCCAGCTTGCGCAGAAATGAGTTCAGCCTGATGCCGCTTTCCGCCTCATAACGGGTATAGACATTGGCATCTCCTTTGGGATAATCGAACTCGGGAATCCCGGTGTTGACGATGACATAGTCAACCGTTTTTTCGCCGAAGTAAATTTCCGGCCTACTGATCTTAATGGTGCCAATCGGTGGTACGTCCTTGATTAACAGGTTGGGGAGCCCCTGCTCGGTGACCTCGTTGATGGGGCTCATGGTCACGCCGTAGCCGTGGGTGAACTGCAGCCGGCGGTTGACCCAGGTCTGCGCCTGAGAGGCTAGTTTTTCTGGAGAAAGCTCTCGCGCGCCGAGGAGCACCTGTCGGTAATTGCCATCAATCCAGTAGCGGTCAATATCAATATCGGTAAAATCGTAGTACAGCCTGATGGACTGTATCTGGTTATACGTGTCCTTGATGGGCCGATAGTCCCAGAGCCTGATATTGTCTATGGTGGCGCTATTCCGGATGATGTCCTCTTCACTTGGGGCGAGTTCAATGGGAATATCCCTTGTCTCAATGTGTTCAAGACCGAAGGCCAGGCGAGTGAGCTGAATATTATTCTTGATGTAAAATTTTTCTCGCGCCAGCTCATTTGGTTCCACCTGAAATCTCTGTACTATGGCCGGATAGATGCTGCCAAAAATGATGGCGATGGCGACCCACAGCGCAATCGGCCCAAAAAGCCAGCGCCAGCCACGGCGGAAGATGCCGATTATCAGCAACAAGCCGGATATGATGGTGATGGCGACGAGCAGTCGCCATGCCAGCAACTGGGCGTGAGCATCGGTATACCCGGCACCGAAAATAATACTGCGTTCCGAATAGAGAAGGTCGAAGATTTTCAGCCGATAGCTCCAGGCGATGAGAAAGAAGATGATGACGCCAAGGGCAAAGAGGTGCCCTTTAACCCACCGGGTATAGCCGGGACGACTGAAACCAATGTTTAAAAGGTATACGGTTCCAGTAAAGAGCAGAACCAGCACGGTGGCCCAGACCAGCCATCCCTGAATGAAATGGTATAGCGGCAGGTGGAATATATAAAAGCCCACATCCCTTTGCAGCAGTGGCTCAACGACGTCGAAATCGGTAGCGTGGGCAAAGCGCAGCACCATTTCCCAGTGACCGGAAGTAACGAGACCGAAAATGAGGCTGATAAAGACCGCTGAGGTAAGGATACCAGTGTCAACGGCACGGCGCACGCCCAGCCATCCCTGGCCGGCGAGTACATTGCCTCCCGCCGGCGGCGATAGCCGCCGTACCAGAAAGAGGTTGGCCAGAAGCAGGGCTAGGAAAACAAAAGCGCCCACGAAGAAGAGCCAGACCCTGGTGGTCAGTATGGTCGTGTAGACGCTGCTGAATCCCAGGCTGTCAAACCAGAGCCACTCTGTGTAGATGCCTTTGCTGATAGTGGCAGCGATAAACAGGGCGATAAGTGCCCCAATCGCAATCAGCCAACTTCGGGTGTGGCGGGGTCTCCCCCGGCTCTTTGGGGGCTGTTTTGAACTGGAACTTGCCCTTCCCCATATTTTGTCCAGCTCATCGAAGTAGCTCATGATTTCAGCTTCCAGAAACTGGTCAGTTGGCTGAATTCTATCATACCGCTTTCCGCAATGTTTTCGATTTCAATGCCCGCCTCAACGGCCGCCGCTACCGGGTTCAAACCACCGAGCAATACCATGCCCACGCGGTTCAGACCGAGGGCAATCTGGCAGATGGGTTCACTGGTGTTTCCCAGCGCATAGACACCATGAATTCCGGCTTCCTTGAGCGAATCTACGACTTCTTGAGCTATGGCTCTGGCCGGGGCCGGTATTTCGCGGAAGTTGGCCAGTATCTTGCCCTGTCCGGTTCTGGCGGCTTCACCAACCGTCGTCATCTTGGCCCGAATATACTGCTCGGACGGGTCCAGTGAGGTGCCGGCGTAGTTGATAATGGCCACAAAGCGCCTTGGTTTGGAGTCTCTCACTTCAAGCACGCCGCCAAACCTTGACTCGGTGGGAATGCCGGCTTTTAACAGGGCACCGTTGATAACCACGCTGCAAACCGTGGCCAGACCAATCCTCCCTCTGGGAACAACCACCGAACCCAGTTTCTCCCCTTCGGAGGCAGTGGCGACGAGGTCACTGACACTAAGCCTGGCACGGAAGGCCTCACTCATGGCCGCCACTGCTTTCTTAAAATCGGCCTGGTCAATGATTGAGGTGTTTATGGGTATCTGTCCGGTACGCGTTTTCGGGTTGAAAGTGGTGTGGAAAGCGAGCAGCTCAAGTTTCTCATGGATGAAGCCGACCTGCTCCGGGGCAAGCGCTATCTTGAGTTCTTCAAGACCCTTCCCCGTCAGCATCCGACCATCGTGGCCCATGGGCTGGGTGTAGCCGCGCTCGTCGGTAATCCTGAGGTGATACCTGACCGCCCTTTCGCTCAGGAAAATGCCGTGTCGCTCCAGTTCCCGGGCGATGTGAATTGACCCGAGCGGCTCAACCGACTCGCTTAAGACCTTGAGGATGGCGATTATTTTTCTTTCTGTCTCAAAACTTGCTACCTGTGCCATGGCGACTCCCTTTTTACCGATAGACCTCCGCTATTATAACACTAGCCAACGAGGAAAGTGAGCTTATAGAATCGGCAGGTACCTTTTCAGTTCATACTCGGTTACCTGGGTGCAGTAGCG
>CAZJGR010000011.1:0-33510 GCA_964545815.1 uncultured Dehalococcoidaceae bacterium
CGGAATCGCCAGCTCATAGGACTGCCCAACATACCTCATATCCATAAACTTCGAAAAAAGCATAGCCTCCTCTTTTACCCCTTCCTGGGTCAGCAGGCTCCTCCCCTGAGCGGCAAAGTCGTGGTAAATCCGGTTCACCTTATCGAGGTCGATTCGGTCAGCTCTACAGATATAAGTCATCACATAGTCATGCCTGAGGTCAGTCATAAGCAGACCCAGGGCCGAAGTTATACCCGGGTTCAAGGGGACGAGCACGGTTGGAACCTTGAGCTCTCTGACAATACCGTTGACATGCATCGGCCCAGCCCCGCCGAAAGCAATCAACACATATTCACGAGGGTCGTAGCCCCTCTCCACCGACACGATTCTCAGGGCTCTAATCATGTTGGCGTTGGCTATCTCAACGATACCGGCCGCCGTGGTAATTAAATCCTTTCCCAGCGCCTTGGCACAGTGCTCTTCGATAGCTTTCTCGGCTGCCTTCTTGTCAAGCTTCATCTCTCCGCCCAGGAAGTAGTCCGGGTCTATTCTGCCCAGGACAACATTGGCATCAGTTACCGTGGGCAGAGTGCCACCAGTCATGTAACAGGCTGGGCCAGGGTCGGCTCCAGCGCTTTGAGGGCCAACCCGCAAAGCACCACCGGTATCAATCCAGGCAATGCTCCCACCTCCGGCACCTATCTCGACAAGGTCAATGACAGGGGTCTTCAACGGGTAGCCTGAACCCTTCTTCCCATGGGCATCAGGGCTGATGGCGGCGCTGCCGACCTCATAGTTCACCGCGAGCTTCGGTCGGCCACGCTCGATGAGGCCGGCTTTAGCGGTGGTACCACCCATATCGAAGGATATCACGTTTGAATAACCCAGCAGGTCGCCTAAAGCTGATGCGGCGATGACACCGGCCGCCGGGCCTGATTCCACCATGGCGGCAGGCTTATCCCTCGCCACTTCGCTCGTCATCAGACCTCCCCCGGACTGCATCACGTAGAGGCCTGATTTGAAGCCTCTCGAAGCGATTTCCTCCTGAAGCTTGTCAATATATCTGGCCACTATCGGTATGAGTACCGCATTGATGACCGTAGTGCTCGCCCGAAAATATTCCCGAAACTCAGGGTTTATCTCCGAGGATAGGGTCAGATAAACCTCAGGAAACTCCTCTTCAATTATCTCGCCCGTCCTCTTTTCATGTGAAGGATTGATGTATGAATGCAGGAAACATACTGCTATCGCTTCAACGCCCTCCTTCTTGATCTGCCGTACCGCCTGTCTGACTTCATCTTCATTCAGAGGCTTAAGCACCGTACCTTCCGGTGTCATCCTCTCCATAACCTCATAGCAGAGATACCTGGGTATCAACGGTGCCGGCTTGTCGAAGAAAAGGTCATAGAGGGAGGGCCTGATCTGCCTCTGTATCTCCAGAATATCTCTAAAACCTTGCGTGGTGATGAAGGCGCTCTTAGCCACCTTATTTTCAATAATGGCGTTCGTCGCCACCGTCGTAGCGTGAATTATCTGCGCTACCTCATCGGGGTTGACCGCGGCTTCCAAAACTACCCTTTCGATGGCCCTTAGAAAGCCCAGCGAAAGGTCCTTCGGAGTAGTGGAAACCTTTGAGGTTCGTGACTCACCGGTCCCGAGATTCATCAGAACCGCATCGGTGAAGGTTCCACCGATATCAACGCCAAGCCGGTACTGTGCCATTCTTAAAACCTCCTTGATTCACCGGGGCCTCCTTAATCTGGATGTCTCCGTTAAATCTACCTTCCAGCTCTCCGGGTTGATAACGACTCCATATACTTCACGAGCCCTATCTAAAGAAACCTTCCCACATCTGACATCGTCAAGCACGGCCATAGGGTCTCTTTGCAACGGGTCTCCGAAGCCTCCTCCCCCGGGGGTCTGCATGCTGACGACATCCGTAGGGCCGGCGTAGAAGGTAGATTTGGAGCCAACATCCCTAAATTTTTCACGGTCAGGGTTCAAAAGGTATCTTGCCGTTCTGCCGTCTAGGCCGCCAAATATGCCCCGGGCAGGAAACTTGGCAGTATCAGCAAGTATGGTGACATTAGCCTCATGGTCTCTAAACCGGTAGTCTCTTCTTAAACCAAGGCCTCCCCTGAACTTGCCGGCGCCTTCGGAATCGGGGAGCAGCTCATATCTTTCTATGAAGACAGGATAGCCGACCTCAAGCTCCTCTACGGGAGAGTTCTCCGCATTCTGAAGGGCAGGCTGGACCGCGTCGACCCCGTCCTTGGTAGGCCTGGCGCCAAAGCCTCCGCCATTAGTTTCCAGAAACACATAATATTCCTTGCTTCGAGGGTCAACCCCACCGAAGGCGATGTGAAGGATGGTCTTCTTGCTTTCGGCGGGGACCCGGTCAGGCATGGCCTTCGAAAAGGCTCTGAAGACCGCTTCGACAGTCTTCTGTCCAACCTCCCATCCTCCTACCACCGCGCTGGGATACTCACAGTTCACCACGGAGCCCTTCGGCGCGGTAACCTTGACCATCCGGTAAAAGCCATCGTTCGTAGGCAGGTCTGATGGCAGCAGGGCTCTGATGGGGAAGGCGACTGCGGAATAGGTCTGGGCGAAGGTACAGTTCATCGGGCCTCTACGCTGCGGGTCCGAGCCGGTCAGGTCGACGGTCACATCTCCCTTTTTAATGACCACTTTAGCCTTGAGATATATCGGCTTATCAGTTATACCGTCGTCATCAACATACGCTTCGCCTTCAAACACGCCCTCGGGGAACCTTTCAAATTCGTGGCGGACTCTGCGCTCAGTATATAGATGGAGTTGCTCTATCGCCGCGTTCACCACATCCACCCCAAACTTGTCCAGCAGCTCCGCTATCCTTCTTATGCCAAGCTTGTTAGATGCCACCTGAGCCCTAAGGTCACCAGCAGACTCCTTCTTGCCACGCACATTCGCAATGAACCATTTCAGCATATCCTTGTCAATCTCACCGCCCTTCACAAACTTTACCCCCGGCACGATTATCCCTTCCTGGAAGATGTCTGTGGTCATAGCGATACTTCCCGGGGCTCTCCCCCCAATATCTACGTGATGGGCGGCGTTGGCAACGTATCCGAAAATCTTTCCCTGGTAATGGATTGGAGAAATAAGGCACACATCGTTCAGATGGACCAGACCACGGTGCGAATCGTTGACCAGTATCCCGTCTCCGGGCTCAAGATTCTCCACCCCGTACTCCTTCAGTACCGCCGGAACCGAGAAGACCAAGGCGCCGAGGTGAGAAGGCTGGTCAGAAGCCTGGTCAACCATCTTCCCCTTGGCATCAAAGAAGGTACAGGAATGGTCGCGGCGAGTTTTAATATTGGTAGAGTAGGCTGACCTGGCCAGAGCCGCCGCCATCTCTTCAACAAAGGCATGCATCAAGTTCCGGATAACTTCAAACCTGATGGGGTCAAGGGTTGGACTCCCACTTTTAACTGGTTTGGCTTTTTTCATAGGTCTCCTTTATAAAATACCTCCAGCCTGATGGTCAGGTGTCAATCTGACTTCACCGCTTTTTGGCAATCTGCTTCACGCCTTTGCCTATCCGGTCCAGGCCCTTCCGGATATTCTCCAGGGACGTGGCGTAGGACAGCCTGATATAGCCTTCACCATATCGGCCAAAATGGGTGCCCGGAAGAACCGCCACGCCGGCTTCATTCAAAAGGTAATCACTCAGCCGGTTGCAGTCTACGCCCGTCCCTTTTACGTTGGGAAATACATAAAAGGCGCCTTTTGGCCGCCGGCAGCTTATCCCCGGTATTTGATTCAAACCATCAACGATTAAGTCCCGCCTCTTCTTGAACTCGGCGGCCATGACGGGAACGCTATCCTGAGGGCCAGTCAGCGCCTCAATACCGGCATGTTGGATAAAAGACGCCGTACAGGACACGCTGTTGGTAATAAGGCGAACCACCGGCTCAACCAGCGATGGCGGCATCACAGCATACCCGAGGCGCCAGCCCGTCATGGCGTATGTCTTGGAGAACCCGTTGAGAAGTATGGTCCGGTCCAGCATGCCGGGCAAGCTGGCAATGCTGAACGGTTTTCCTTCATACATAATATATTCATATACTTCATCCGAAAGTATAGGAAAATTGTAGTGCTGGATAATTTCAGCTATCGCCCGGATATCAGCTTCCTCCAGAACGCTGCCCGTGGGGTTGTGAGGGGAGTTAAGTATGAGGAGCTTGGTACGAGGGGTAACCAGAGATTTCAGCTCATCAATGTCAAATCGGAAATCGAGTTCCTCGTGAAGTGGCAGCGGTATAGCTTTGGCCCCGGAGAAATTTATCATCGATTCATAGATTGGATACAGCGGGTTGGGGCAGATGGCTTCATCTCCTTTATCAAGAAGGGCGAGGATGGAATAGAACATAATGGGTTTTGCCCCGGGCGTAACGACCACGCGCTCCGGGTCTATCGGAACACCGCGTGTCTTTTGCATCTGTTTGGCAATCTCATTCCTCAACGGCATAATTCCTTGCGAGTTACAGTAATGCGTATAGCCTTTCTCAAGTGCCCGGCAGGCGGCTTCACGTATGTGCTTGGGGGTATCGAAATCGGGTTCACCGATTTCAAGGTGCACGATATCTTTACCCTTAGCCTCGAGAGCCTGGGCTCGTGCCAGAACTTGAAAAGCAGTTTCGGTGCCTAGGCGGGACATCCTTTCCGATAGTTGCATTTGACCACCTCCTGAGTTAAATCCTTTGGCTATAAAATTCAGGCCACACGGCTTTTAGAGCGTTTCCCCTAATCTTTTTTGTTGAAATCTATTAGCTGGCCAATGTAAAAGGGCTAACCCCACACTTAGCCGATTAGCCCTCTGTCCATTTGCCTGTATATCATTTTTCCAGCGCCGATGTCAAGTAATATTGTGAGCCGGAGGTGGGCCAATTTGAATACCGACTTCGGCGCGCAATATAATTAGGTTAGCCTTTTATTTTTTGAGCCCTAAGTATGAATCTACCAGTAACTCAGAATGTTATGGAACATAACGAGAGCTCCTCATCGGAGTCGACGAGTTTTCTGCTCAGCAAATTTGGCTTAGTAGTGCTGGTTATTATCCTGTTAATTGCCGCCTGGAATGGCCAGATTTTAATCGTCATCTTGCTCGGTCTGGCCATATCGGCGGCGGGGCTCGGGAAACTGTGGAGTCGTTTCTCGTTGAATAGAGTTGGATGTGGACGTACGGTAAGTGAAGACCGTGTCTTCGCCGGAGAAACAATAGAACTGAGAGTGCGCCTGGTTAACCGTAAAATCCTGCCCTTGCCCTGGGTGCAGCTAAGCCACCTGATTCCGGGCCAGCTGGCAATACAAGATGCAACCCCAGAATCAGGATGGAGTGACCACTGGCGTACTCTGGACTATAATACTTCCCTGTTCTCGTACTCGGCGGTCAGCTGGCGCCATACTCTGCTCTGCCGGAAGAGGGGCTATTACCACCTGGGGAATCTAATAGTAACTTCCGGTGATATTTTCGGTCTCTATCCGCGCTCCAACACATACCCCTCGCCGGATACCATCATCGTTTATCCCAGGATTTTCCCTATTGAGCAGTTTGGTCTACCGTCGCTAAATCCCCTGGGCGAGACCGCAGCGGAGAGGCGCATCTTTGCGGACCAGACCCGTACCATTGGCGTACGCGAGTACCGCCCCCAAGATAGCCTGCGCTATATTCACTGGAAGGCGAGCGCTCGCCATCAGAACCTGCAGGTGAAGGTCTTTGAGCCAACAACTACACTGAAGATAGCTTTGTTTCTGGTCGTTGATAGCTTTCAAAGCAGCGACAGTGACGATTTTGAGCTGGGCGTGAGTGCAGCGGCCTCTTTAGCTAACTACATCATCCAGAAACGAAGCCAGGTTGGTCTGTTCGCCAACTCCCGGCTCTCCGTTCTCAATGAGCTGATTCAGATGGCACCGGGCGGGGGCAATGCCCAACTGGTGGCAATTCTGGAAGCGCTGGCCAGAGTCACCTTGCAGCCGAAAGGCGCTTTTGAGGAATTCTTCCAAAATGTTTATGGCACCTTACCTTGGGGCACTACCTGTGTTTTTATCCTGGCGAAACCGGGGGCGGCATTTCCGGCCTTACTCTCCAGGCTGAAAGAGAAAGGATTTAAATCGGTCGTCCTGCAAATCGGAAAACAAAAGAGGAATGATTCCGGCTTGGCCGCCGCCTGGCAGGCTCTCCAACGACCCGAGGGTTTTACTGACTATACACTGGGGAATACGGTATGAAATCAATCGGGCTAAAAGTGGTCCTCACCACCAGCCTTATCACACTGGAAGGCTGCTGGCTCTATATGTTAATGCACCTGCTGAATGTTCAGATGGCCGGCGGACGCCTGAATATGCCCGGTCTTTTGTCTTTATACCTGCTGGCTTTTGGCCTTAACTGCCTGCTGCGCTGGCTTGGATGGCCAAGAGTAATTCGCGTTGCCCTCAATATAATGGGCGGAGCCATCTTCACGCTGGTGATGGTCAAAATCCAGCTCTTCGGCTCTCTCCCACTGGCTGACTTAATGTGGCTGAAGGCCCTGGGAGAGGCATTCATTGGCATATTCTACGGCCTTGCTCCGGAGCTGGTGTTGCTGGTGGGCGGGGGTGTGCTCTGGTGGTTCGGGCAGAGAATGGCTTATCTGGCAATGGGGTTCGCCAGCGCGGTAAGGGAATTTCAGTTCGGGTTAATTGTTTTGCTCATCCTGCTTTTCATCGCTTACGGTTTTGAGGTCCAGCTCAGCTATACTATTCTGGTTGTCCTTCTCTTTTTCGCGGCCGCCCTGCTCTCACTATCGATAGCTCATGCCCATGAGAACAAGCAATCAATCGCGCTGTATCGCGGGAACTGGCTGGGGATACTGCTCATGAGCATCAGCGCCATTATTCTTCTGGGACTGGCCATTGGTTCGGTCATCACGCCGGATTTGCTCCGCTTGGTGGTTGCAGGCCTGACCTGGCTGTGGGGGTGGATGGCCAAAGGGATTGTGTTTATCGCCAGCCACATTCCTCACTCGGATATCACTCCACAGGAGGCGCTCACGGGCGCCATGACCGCACCCGAACCGGAGCCGGACTACTCAAAGTTCTTTGTCATTCCCGAAGTTGTCCGCAAAGGCCTCCGCTTTGGCTGGAGCATCCTTATGATTGGCATTTTGCTTGTCTTCTTCTGGCGCATTGCAGAGCAGATATTTACCTGGCTGCGCAGCAGGTTCGGGGCATCGGAAAACGCTGAGTTTGAATCGCTGTCCGGCGCTTTCTGGGCGGATATTCAGGCGCTTTGCCAACGCATTCTCTTCTGGATATTGCAGGTGTTTAGGTGGCGAGCCCTGCTGAAGAAGCGGAAAGCAGCGGAGCCTAAGGAGATAACCTCGATACGTCAGCTTTATCAGCAGCTCCTGCACTGGACGGCGAAAGGTGGTCTGGCCAAGCCCGCCTTTCAGACGGCCTATGAGTATCTTGGCGTCCTGCAGGAGAAACTGCCCGTGTACCGGGATACCCTCCAGTATGTCACTCAAAAATATGTCAGCGCCCGTTACGGACACGTCACACCGTCAGTTGAGGAGCTGGAACAATTGAAACAGAACTGGCACCATTTAAGGCACCAGCGTCTGAAATAGTTGAGGAGGTTTCAGGACATGGATAGAACCTTAGAGCCGGCGGAAATCACCAGAATAAAAGAGGCGGCCGATAAGCTAATGGCGAATATAAACCGGGTTATTGTGGGCAAAAGCGAAGTCATCAAACTGGTGCTGGTGGCCCTGTTCTGCGAGGGGCACGTATTCATTGAGGATGTACCCGGCATCGGGAAAACGATGCTCGCCAAAGCAACGGCGAAATCACTGGACTGCAGTTTCAAGAGGGTTCAATTCACGCCTGACCTGCTGCCGTCAGATGTCACCGGCATTTACTATTTCAACCAGAAGACTGCTGAGTTTGAATTTCGTCCCGGGCCAATTTTTGCCAATATAGTGCTGGCCGATGAGATAAACCGGGCCACCCCGCGCACCCAGTCCTGTCTGCTGGAGGGAATGCAGGAGCGCCAGGTCACGGTCGATGTGGAGACCATGCTTCTGCCCCGCCCGTTTCTGGTTATCGCTACTCAGAACCCGGTGGAATTGGAAGGGACTTTTCCCCTGCCCGAGGCCCAGCTTGACCGCTTTTTGCTGCGGATTCGGCTCGGTTATCCTGACACCGGGGAGGAAAATGCCATACTAACCCGTTTTCAGGAGGAAAACCCGCTCGATAGTCTGGAGCCCGTAATCGAAGCTTCCGAATTAATCCAGTTTCAGAAAATATGTCGGCGCGTTTACGTCGAAGAATCAGTGCGCAACTATATCATTGCCATAGCGCAGGCCACGCGGAACCATAAGGGAATTAAGCTTGGTGCCAGCCCCCGCGCGTCGTTAAATCTTTACCTTGCGTCACAGGCACTGGCCGCCATCGACAGCCGCAATTACGTTATTCCTGACGACGTGAAGCATCTGGCTATCCCGGTACTTGCCCACCGCACTATCGTCAAGGTGGAAACAGGCATAAGAGGTCAGTCTGCGGAAAGCATCATAAAGGAAATACTTGACAAGATACCGGTTCCGGTGGAAGAGACGATATGAATTGACTTACAGATTTCACTTGACAAAAGCAACCCTTTTCCTCTATATAATATTGATATAGAAATAGTTAAAGGCTGTGAACAGGACTAGTAGGCTCCAGAGCGGAGCTCAGAGAGTCGGGTAAGGTGTGAGCCGACGCCAGCGCCGGAGCCGAATGGACCTGGGAGCCGCAAACCGAAAGCTATTATAGCCAGTAGGACTTGACGCAGGGGAAGCGTTAGCAGACCCCGGGGTATCGTCCTTCCAGAGAAGGGCCGTACCTGAAAGAGATGGTCAGTTATTTTTTTATCTCATGACCAAGAAGGGTGGCACCGCGAAACAGCCCCCGCCCCTTCCCGGGCGGGGGTTTTTTATTACCCCAAAAGGTTAAAAATATGTACTACCCAAAATTAGAAGAAGTTCAAAAACTGAAGAAACAGGGCAACCTGGTACCGGTATACCGTGAGATGATGGCTGACCTGGAGACACCGGTGTCCGCCTATCTCAAGATAGCCCGCGGCAACCACTCCTTTCTTCTGGAGAGTGTGGAGGGCGGGGAAAGGCTGGCCCGCTACAGTTTCATCGGCACGGAACCGTCTCTGGTTATCAGGACCGGCCGGGAAAATCTCGTTGACCCGCTGAGGTTGATTGAAAAGGAGTTCCAGCGTTACCACCCGGTACCGGTGTCCGGCCTGCCCCGCTTCCATGGCGGCATCGTTGGCTATCTCAGTTACGAAGTGGCGCGATATTTTGAAAAATTGCCTGCGCCGGATAACGACCCCCTCGGCCTTCCGGAGTCAGTGCTGATGCTGGCGGACACGCTGCTGGTCTTCGACCATCTGACCCATAAGATAAAAATAGTCGCCCATGCCCATCTCGATGGCGATGTCAGGCAGGCATATCTTGAGGCAACAGACAGGATTGACCGCATGGTGGAAAGGCTCAGGCAGCCCATCACCATTGGGGCCTCACCTTCAGCCGAAACAGAGTCGCCAGTAACGTCAAACCTCTCTCAGGCGGAGTATGAAAAAATAGTCAAGAAGGCCAAGAAATACATTTATGCGGGAGATATCATTCAGGCCGTCCTGTCACAGCGGCTGTCCAAACGCACCTGCGCCAGCCCGTTTGCCATCTACCGTGCTCTGCGCTCGATTAATCCCTCCCCCTACATGTACTTCCTGCACCTTGACGACTGCCATATTATTGGCGCTTCCCCGGAACTGCTGGTCAGAGTGGAGGAGGGCATTGTTTCCAACCACCCCATCGCCGGCACCCGTCCCCGCAGCCCCGACCCCGACCGCGACCTGGAACTGGCCAGAGAACTGCTTAACGATGAGAAAGAACGCGCCGAGCACATCATGCTGGTCGACCTCGGCCGCAATGATATTGGCCGTATCAGCCGGCCGGGCACCGTTTCCGTAACGCAGTTCATGGATATCGAACGGTACTCGCACGTGATGCACCTGGTGTCCCACGTCCAGGGGAAATTGAGGGCCGGAATGACCCAGTTCGATGCCCTGCGGGCCTGCTTCCCCGCCGGCACCGTTTCCGGAGCACCAAAGATTCGGGCCATGGAGATTATTGCCGAGCTGGAAACGGATAAAAGAGGCCCCTACGCCGGCGCTGTCGGCTACTTTGATTTTTCCGGCAACCTGGATACCGCTATTGCCATTCGCACCATTGTCATCAAGAATGGCGTTGCCCATGTTCAGGCGGGCGGCGGCATTGTTGCCGACAGCCTTCCCGAAAATGAATATCAGGAGAGCCTGAACAAAGCCCAGGCATTACTTGCCGCAATCAAGCAGGCGGAGGCCAGTCATGCTCCTGTTGATTGATAACTACGATAGTTTTACCTACAACCTGTACCAGTACCTCAGCGAACTGGGAGAGGAGGTGCAGGTGTTCCGCAACGATAAAATCAGCCTTGACGAAATCAAAAGGCTGGCGCCGGAACGCATTGTTATTTCGCCGGGGCCGGGCACGCCACGGCAGGCCGGCATCTCCAATGACGTGATTCGGCATTTTGGGCCGAGCCTGCCCGTGCTGGGCGTCTGCCTGGGTCACCAGTGCATCGGCTACAGCTTTGGCGGCAGGGTGAAAGGTGCCGGTGAAATCAAGCACGGCAAGTCATCTCTCATTCACCACGATGGCCGGGGACTGTTTGAAGGCCTGCCCAACCCGTTCCCCGCCATCCGCTACCACTCGCTGGCGGTGATGCGCGCTGGCCTGCCCGAATGTCTCGAGGTCAGTGCCTGGACAGACAACGGCCTTATCATGGGACTGCGCCACCGTAAATATCCAATAGAAGGGGTGCAGTTCCATCCGGAATCCATAATGACCGAGGTGGGCAAGGACTTGCTCCGAAATTTTATCAACCGGGGGGAGTAGGAGACACATGATTAAGGAAACTATTGAGGCTCTGGTAGCGGGTCGTGCCCTGAGCTTTGAACAGTCGGCGGCGGTGATGGCGGAGATAATGAGCGGGGAGGCGACCCCGGCCCAGATTGCCGCTTTTATTACCGCCCTGCGCATTAAAGGGGAAACGGTGGATGAAATCGCCGGGCTGGCCAGCGTTATGCGGGAAAAGGCCGTCCCGGTAAAGGCGACGCCGCCAGTTATTGATACCTGCGGCACCGGTGGCGATAACTGCGGCAGCATCAATATTTCCACCGCCGCTGCTTTTGTGGCGGCCGGGGCCGGGCTGAAGGTCGCCAAGCACGGCAACCGGGCCATGACCAGCCGTTGCGGCAGCGCCGATGTTCTCGAGGCACTGGGAGTGAAGATTGACCTCAATGCCGAAGCTGTCGCCGAATGCCTGGAGAAGGTCGGCATTGGCTTCATGTTTGCCCCCATCTTCCACCCGGCAATGAAATATGCCGCCGGCCCGCGGCGGGAAATCGGCATCAGGACGGTGTTCAATATCCTCGGGCCGCTGACCAATCCCGCCCGCGCCGAGTTCCAGGTGATTGGGGTGCCCAGCCAGGAGCTGGGCCGCAAAATCGCCGCCGTGCTGCACCGACTGGGCACAAAGCATTCTTTGGTTGTCCACAGCCTTGACGGTATGGATGAACTGTCAATCAGCGGAAAGTCTGTTTACTGGGAGGTCAACGAGCAGGGTGTCCTGCCCCCGGCCGAAGTTGAACCCACCAGCTTTGGCCTCAAGAAAAGAGATATATCGGAAATCAGGGGAGGTACGTCGGAGGAAAACGCCAGCATACTGCAGCGCGTCCTCAACGGCAAAAAAGGCCCC
Organism: uncultured Dehalococcoidaceae bacterium; assembly: GCA_964545815.1. Lineage (GTDB taxonomy): Bacteria > Chloroflexota > Dehalococcoidia > Dehalococcoidales > RBG-16-60-22 > E44-bin89. The sequence goes on from CAZJGR010000011.1 coordinate 11,854, forward strand.
GGGCGCGATGTGGTGGTGCTGAATGCTGCCGCAGCCCTTTACGCTGGCAATCTTGTAGCCGATCTGAAAGAAGGGGTACGCCTGGCCGAAGCCGCCATTGATAGCGGCCAGGCCCGTGAAAAACTGGAAGGACTGATTAAGCTGAGCCACAGTCTGGGGTGAGAACAAGCCATGCTGGATAGAATCGTCGCCGATAAAAAAGAAGAAGTTGAGCAGAGCAGGAAAGCGGTGCCTGTGTCCGAACTGGAAGCACGTATTGCCCAAAGGGCAAAGACGCTTGACTTTGCCACTGCCCTCAAGAGGGACGGCGTCAGCCTGATTGCCGAGGTGAAAATGGCATCGCCATCCCGCGGCATTCTCCGCCAAAATTTTGACCCTCTGAACCTGGCCAGAACCTATGCCCGTCACGGTGCCGCCGCTATCTCGGTGCTGACGGAAAATAAATATTTTGGCGGCCAACTGGAACACCTGCTGTCCATCAGGGAGAAGGTCCAGATTCCGCTTTTGAGGAAGGACTTCATCTTTGACTCGTATCAGGTCTATGAATCACGCGCCAGTGGTGCGGATGCGCTGCTCCTCATCACGGCCATACTGGGGTGGGGCCAGCTCAATGAGCTGTTAACGCTGAGCCACGAACTTGGCCTCAGCTGTCTGGTTGAGGTCCACAATGAAAGTGAGGTTGAGAAAGCGCTGCAGAGCAGCGCTCAAATCATCGGCATCAATAACCGCGACCTGAGAACCTTTAACGTTGATATCAGCACCACGCAACGGCTGCGGGCGCTGATACCGCAAGGTAAGATTGTGGTCAGCGAGAGCGGTATAAGCCGCCGGAGCGATATTGATAATTTAAAAAGATGGGGCGTCGATGCGGCACTGGTGGGTGAGGCATTGCTCACTGCCGGTGATATTGCGGCCAAGATGAGAGAACTACTGAAATGACCTATATCAAGATTTGCGGCATCAAAGAGGAAGAACACGCCCTGGCGGCAGCCGAAGCCGGCGCGGACTTCATTGGACTGGTCTTTGCCCCCAGCCCGCGCCAGATAAATCTGGAGCAGGCGCGCCATATTGCTATGGCAGTGAAACAGGGTGGCTTTCCCACAGAAGCGGTCGGCGTATTTGTAAACGTACACGCGGCCACGGTAAACGGAATCGCGGGGAACTGTTATCTGGACCGCGTGCAACTGAGCGGCGACGAGTCCTGGGAGTACTGTAAGGAGATTGCTAGGCCAGTGATAAAAGCCGTCAGGGTAAAACGGGGGCAGAGGTCAGCGGAGGTCATCGCCTATCTGGCAGAAGGAGCGAGGGTGCTGTCCAACCGCAGATGTACCTTTCTTCTGGACTCACAGGTTAGCGGCAGGTATGGCGGAACCGGAACCATTTTCGACTGGAACCTGGCCCGGCGGGTGGCCAGGGAATATCCGGTGCTCCTGGCCGGTGGCCTCACCCCGGAGAACATCGCCCGGGCATTAAAAAAGGTGGCTCCCTGGGGCGTTGATGTATCATCGGGCGTGGAGGTGGACGAGGCGAAACATATTCCCCGAATCAAAGCTTTTATCGAGGCGGTAAGGAGGTTTGATGAGCACGGCAGATAGGCCCGACGCCCGTGGTTACTTCGGTGATTACGGCGGCCGGTTCGTCCCGGAAACGTTGATGGCAGCCTTAGATGAGCTTGAGCACGCTTATCGTGATGCCTGCGCCGATGAAAGTTTTACTCATGAGTTTCAGCACCTGTGCCGCGAATATATCGGCCGACCCACCCCATTATATTATGCCCGCCAGCTATCACAGCAGACCGGGGGCGCGGCTATCTTATTGAAAAGGGAAGACTTAGCACACACCGGGGCCCACAAAATCAATAACGCGGTGGGGCAGGCACTGCTGGCCAGGCGTATGGGCAAAAAGCGGGTGATTGCCGAGACCGGCGCCGGACAGCATGGCGTGGCCGTGGCCGCCGCCTGTGCCCTGCTCGGTCTGAACGCCATCGTTTACATGGGGGAAGAGGATATAAAGCGCCAGTCGCCCAATGTCCACCGCATGAAATTGATGGGCGCCGAGGTCCGCGGCGTGTCCTCCGGCAGCCGTACCCTCAAAGACGCTATCAATGAAGCCATTCGCGACTGGGTCACCAATGTCGGCGATACCTACTACCTGCTCGGCTCGGTGGTCGGCCCTTACCCTTACCCGCTCATCGTCCGCGACTTTCAGGCGGTAATCGGGCAGGAGACCAGAGAGCAGATGCTGGCCGCGTATCAGCGCCTGCCTGACTACCTGGTGGCCTGTGTCGGTGGCGGCAGCAACAGCATCGGGCTCTTCCACCCCTTTTTCAACGATAAGGAGGTCAAGTTTATCGGCGTCGAGGCTGGTGGGCGGGGTCTGGAAACGAAACAACACGCCGCCACGCTGGTGGCCGGCAGGGTCGGCATTCTGCACGGTGCCAAATCATACCTGCTGGAAGATGATAATGGTCAGGTACGGGAGACGCACAGCATCGCCCCCGGGCTTGACTATCCCGGCGTGGGGCCAGAGCACAGCTACTACAAAGATATCGGCCGCGCCAGCTACATTGCGGTTACTGACGAGCAGGCGGTGGAGGGGTTTCGGCTTCTCGGTGCCACGGAAGGCATCATCCCGGCCCTGGAGCCCGCCCACGCCATCTATCATGCGGCCAAGATGGCAGCCGACCTGCCCACAGATAAAATCATCGTGGTCAACCTTTCCGGCCGCGGCGATAAGGACCTGGAAATAGTCGCCAGATTCATGGATAAGAAGTCATGAGCCAGATTGCTTCTGTTTTCAAACCGGATTACAAAGCGCTGATTGCTTACCTGACGGTCGGCTATCCTGACCTTGACGTCACCAGAAAGGCCGCGGTCGCGCTGGCCAATAACGGCGCTGATATCATCGAGCTGGGCATCCCCTTCTCCGACCCCCTCGCCGACGGCACCACCATCCAGAGGGCAAGCCACCAGGCACTGCTGAACGGTACCACGCCACGCCAGTGCCTGGAAATGGCACAGCAGCTGCACCGGGAAATCGCCACGCCGCTGGTCTTCATGACCTACTACAATCCGGTATACCATTTCGGACTTGGTGCTTTCTGTCGGAAATGTGCTGAAGCCGGCGTAAGCGGTCTGATTGTGCCTGATTTGCCACCGGAAGAAGGGGAGGAACTGGAAGCAGCCACTCAAAAATCGAAACTGGACCTCATCTACCTTCTTGCCCCCACCAGCAACGAAGAACGCATCAGCCTGGTGGCGGCGCGGTCAAGGGGATTTATCTATCTGGTATCGGTGACCGGCGTTACCGGTACCCGGGATAGCCTGCCCGATAACCTGACCGCTATGGTGAAAAAGGTCCGGAAGCACACCAGAAAACCGCTCTGTGTTGGCTTCGGCATATCCACGGCGGAACAGGCGCGGCAGATGGCCAGAATAGCTGACGGGGTGATTGTCGGCAGCCGGATAATCCAGCTGATTGAGGCTGACGGTTCCCTTTCGGCGCTGGCCGATTTCACCGGGCAACTGAGGCGGGCACTTGACCAGGCTGTCTAGCTGGTGATTGCCGGCCAGCACCGACAGCTTTTCATCCCCTTTTCAGGTATCTCCCGGAAAATTAACAATTCCTTAACATTTATGCTATAAGATTAGGTAAACAATAATTCTATTTAGGGGCATAAGTTGGCTGCCAAAAGAGTCCTGGTGGTTGATGATGATGTCAAAACGGTAGAACTGGTCAAGCTCTACCTGAACCGCGATGGCTACCGCGTTCTCACCGCCTATGATGGCGTTGAGGCCCTGCGGCTGGCCCGGGGGGGACATCCCGACTTAATCGTGCTGGACCTCATGCTGCCCGGCATCGGTGGCCTTGAGGTCTGCCGTACCCTGAGAAATGAATCCGAGGTACCGATTATCATGCTCACCGCCATGACCACTGACCAGGACAAGCTGACTGGTCTGGGTTTGGGGGCCGACGACTATATGACCAAGCCATTCAGCCCTAGGGAGTTGGCCGCCAGGGTCCGGGCGGTCCTCAGACGCCTGCCGGGGGAGCGCGGTCCCAATGAAATCAAACACGGTGAACTGGCCGTTAATTTCCTGCAACATGAGGCATATCTGGCCGGCAGGCCACTGCATCTCACCTCGGCGGAATTCAGGTTGCTGGGAGTTCTTATCAAGGAGCCAGGCCGGGTGTTCAGCCGGGAACAGCTTATTGAAAAGACCTTTGGCTCTGATTTCAAGGGCTTCGACCGCACCATTGATGTTCATATGCTCCACCTGCGTCGAAAGCTCGAGCCGGAGCCAAAACACCCCAGATACATCAAGACGATTTACGGGGCCGGCTATAAACTGGCCGGGGGTGGTCGATGAGAAATAGCCTGCACTTCCGTCTCCTGCTTGCTTTCACCTTGGTGATACTGGTGACCATTGGCGGAATAACCCTCTTTGGGGGGTGGGGCATCACCGGCCAAATCCGCCAGTTCGGGGAACGAAGCGAGCAAACGCGCACCTACAGAATGGCATTTATGATGTCCCGCTATTATGACCAGCATGGTGGCTGGGCGGGTGTTCAGTCTATGGTAGAGCAGATAAGCACCCTCCACGGACAGCGCGTCATAGTTACCGATAAAAGCGGGGTAGTCGTGGCTGATTCTGAGAAGAAACTGCTCGGGGGAAAATATCAACCTGAAGCAGCGGGGAGCACTTTACTGCTGCCACCGCCACCACCTTTTCCCCCATCAACACCACCCCCGCCACCACCGTCAGCGGAAAACGCGCTGGGGACACTTTATATCAGCCCGCCGTCGGACCTTGTTTCACCGTTCCGGCTGGCCGAGTCAATAGGCCGTTCTTTCTTATGGGGCGGTTTGCTGGCAATTATCCTCGCCGTGCTCATCACCTTTTTCCTTTCGCGGCGTATCTTATCTCCGGTAAAAGCGCTAACACTGGCCACAAGGCGGCTGGGACAGGGTGATTTTTCGCAAAGGGTAACGACCAAGGATAAGAGTGAGATGGGAGAGTTAGCCCGGGCCTTTAACGCCATGGCCAGTGATTTAGAGCGTGCCGAGCAGCTGCGCCGGAATATGGTGGCCGATGTTGCCCATGAACTGAGGACTCCCCTGTCCAACCTCAGGGGCTATCTTGAGGCAGTACTTGACGGAGTGGTCAAGCCGGATGCGAACACCATCCGCTCTCTTAACGAAGAAGCATCATTGCTGTCACGGCTGGTCGACGACCTCCAGGAGCTGAGCCTTGCCGAAGCGGGGAAGCTGAAGCTGGATTGCCGCCCTACCGACATTGTGGAGCTAATCGGTCAGACCGTGGCCGCGGTGCAACCACAGGCGACGACAAAGGGGATATCGGTGTCGATTGATGCACCGGAGGTACTGCCGGCAGTGGCTATTGACCCCCACCGGATTGGCGAAGTTTTACACAATCTGCTGGAAAATGCGCTGGCCCATACGGCTAATGGTGGCACCATCACCGTGGCCGCGAGAAAGCAGGGCGAATGGGCGGAGGTAAGCGTCACCGATACCGGTGAAGGCATTCCCGCCGAAGACCTGCCCCGTATCTTCGAGCGCTTCTATCGGGTGGACAAGTCCCGGACCAGGACCACCGGCGGCAGCGGACTGGGGCTCACCATTGCCCGGCGCCTGGTTGAGATGCATGGCGGCGAGATTAAAGTTGAAAGTGAACTGGGGAAAGGAAGCCGTTTTTCCTTCACCATCCCATTATCGACGTAGTTTTATTCATAACTCGTTAACAATAGATTTAGGCGGAGGCAGAGAAAATCATGAAGAGGGTCGTAAAACTGTTCCTGATTGTTTTCATCTTGGCTGGACTCATCATTCCCCCGCTGGGCTGTAGTCCTGAAACAGGCGAGGCCGCAGCGACGGAAACTCAGGTGGCAGCGGTGCAACGCGGTAACCTGACGGTGGATATCACCGCCGCCGGCAACCTGGCGTTATCCCGTACCGAAGACCTCGCTTTTGACCTGTTCTACCCGGAAGGGACGGCGGAAGCGGTTCTGGTGGAGGAGGGGGACACCGTTGAAGAAGGGCAGGCGCTGGCCAGGCTGGACACCGAAGAATGGGACGACGAAATGAGCACCCTTGAGGACCAAGTGGCGGCCAAGGAACGCGACCTTACTCAGGCCCAAATCAACCTGCATACCGCAGAACAAAACCTGAAAGACGCCCAGAATAATGAGGCCGCCAAAAATCTGTCGCTGCTTAATGCACAGATAAGTCTGGACCAGGCGAAATATAACCTCTCGGTAGCGGAAGAGACCAATTACGCGCCAGACTTGATAGCCGCCCGGGCAGAAGTAGATAAGCTCGAGGAATATTTGCAGTATGCCATAAATAATGGTTATGACAACCTTGTCACCCGTATCCAAGCTGAGTTAGACGCGGCGGAAAGGGAATTAGATGCGATGATTCAAGGCTATGACCCGGAAGAGTTGGCCATAAAGAAAAAACAGGTGACCGCGGCGGAAATGTCGCTGGCCCAGGCCCAGGAAGCCCTCGATGAAGTAGCTTCGGATGTGGCGGTTAAAGAGCTGCAGCTGACGCTGACCCAGGGGAAGCTGGAGGATGCCCGGAAAGCGCTGACGAACGCCCAGGAAGCGCTGGCTAAAGCCCAAGCCAAAAGCCCGGTCATCGCCGCACCTTTTGCCGGCTTCATCACCAAGGTAAATGTGGAAGGCGGTGACGACGTGATGACCGGGACAGTGGCGGTACAACTTGCCGACCCCAATAAGTTTGAGGCGGATATTATGGTCAGCGAGATGGATATAATGCAGGTGAAACTGGGGGGAGAAGCCTGGGTACAGGTGGATGCCATGCCGGGACTGAGCCTTCCGGCAGAAATCACCCATATTGCACCAACCGCCACCATTCAGTCCGGCGTGGTGAACTATAAGGTAACGGTGGAAGTGAAGTCCCCCCAGTCTCCCAAGACTCGGCAAGCGGGGTCGGCGGCGAATACTGTGCCGGAAGATTTCCAGCTCAGAGAAGGGCTCACCGTCACGGTAAACATACTGGTGGCGAACAAACAAAACGTATTGCTGGTGCCCAACAACGCCATAACCAGTCGAGGGACAAAGACATACGTTCAGGTCATCAAAGATGGCGTTACGGAAGAACGTGCCATAGAGACCGGCATCAGCGACTGGCAGTACACCGAGGTAATCAGTGGACTCAGTGAAGGAGAAAAGGTAGTCGTTACACAGGGGACTGCGGCAACATCAGGACAACAGGGGCGCTCTTTCAGTCCAATGCCATTCATGCGCCCACCAGAAGTAAGGTCTTCACCATGATACAGCTACAAGATATAACCAAAGTCTATCTCATGGGTAAACGAGAACTGACCGTGCTCAGGGGGATAAACCTGAATATTGAACGGGGAGAAATGGTCGCCATTATGGGGCCCTCTGGTTCTGGAAAGTCAACCATACTCAACCTTATCGGTTGTCTGGACAAGCCTACTTCCGGCAGTTATTATCTGGAAAACAGGGAGGTAAGTCGCTTGAGCAGCCGCGAGCTGGCCGCGATAAGGAGTCAGAAAATAGGCTTTGTTTTTCAGACTTTCAATCTGCTGCCCCGGCTTTCGGCTCTGGCCAATGTAGAGCTTGGCATGAGATATGCAGGCGGTGTTGACCGTAAGCGAGCTACGGAGGCTCTAAACAGAGTTGGGCTCGCTGACCGGGCCAAACACCGCCCCACCGAACTTTCAGGAGGAGAGCAGCAGAGGGTGGCCATTGCCCGGGCTCTGGTGAAGAGCCCGCCTTTAATCCTTGCCGACGAGCCCACCGGCAACCTGGACAGCCGCTCTGGCCAGGAGATAATCTCCATCCTCACCTCTTTACATGCCGAGCAGGGCATCACGCTGGTGCTGATAACCCATGATGCCGACATTGCGAGTCGCTGCCAGCGTATCGTGCACCTCAAGGACGGACAGGTGGTCACGGAGGAGACGGCATGAAAAAGTGGCTTGAACCTTTCTCGACCGCCTGGGTGGGAGTGGTCACTCACAAGCTGCGCAGCTTCCTGACCATCCTGGGAATTGTCATCGGCGTCGCCGCCGTAATCACGCTCATGTCCATAGGCAAGGGTGCCGAGGCACGGATTATCTCCAATATCCAGAGCATGGGTTCGAACCTCATTACCATCCAACCTGGTGCCTTTACTTTTGGCGGTGTCAGGAGCGCTGCCGGTGGGGCCGCGACCCTGACCATGGAAGATGTGGCGGCGATATCGGAGCAGGTGCCTTACGTGGCGGTGGTAGCCCCTTCTTACTCAAGCAACCTCCAGGTGGTGGTCGGTGGCCAGAATATGAATTCCCGGGTTACCGGGGTAACCTCCGAGTATATGCCGGTAAACAACCTGAAGCTCGCGGAGGGCTCCTTCTTTTCCGAATCTGATTATGAGCGCGGTGCCAAGGTAGCCGTGCTTGGCTCCGAGGTCAAAGAGACGCTCTTCGGAGACACGGCACCTGTAGGCCAGCAGATGCGGATGGGCACCATTATCGTCCGGGTTATTGGCGTGCTGGAGAGCAAGGGGGGTATGATGGGCTCGCCCGATGATGCTATCTTGATTCCGTTGACCGCCATGCAGCAGACGGTGGCCCAGCCACGAACTGCCCAGGGCGAGCGCGTGGTATCAGCCATCGCCTTATCGGTAAGCGACGAAAAGCAGGCGGATTTGGTCGTTGAGAAAATCACCAGCCTTCTCCGCACCCGCCACCAGCTTGGCCCTAATGACGACGATGACTTCCGCATTATGTCCATGGAGGAGATTGCCAGCACACTTTCGGAGGCCATCGGCACCATGACCTTGCTTCTGGGGGCCATTGCCGCCATTTCCCTGCTCGTGGGCGGCATCGGCGTGATGAACATCATGCTGGTGTCGGTGCTGGAGCGGACCAGAGAAATAGGCATCCGCAAGGCCCTGGGCGCCAGAGAGCGGGATATATGGATTCAGTTCCTCATTGAGGCGGCCTTCCTGACGTTCAGCGGCGGCATCATCGGCGTTATCGTGGGCTGGGTGGTCTCATACATTATCTCCAGCATGGGGGTAATGACCACTTTAGTTACGGCCGATATCGTTATTCTGGCGGTATCGGTATCAGTAGGTATTGGTCTGTTCTTCGGCTTTTATCCCGCCTGGAATGCCTCACGCCTCAACCCTATTGACGCCCTGAGGTCGGAATAGGCTCCAGTTCGCCGGCTTCCGGCCCCGTTTTGCCAGGGTCATGGTGAAACATCCACAACTATTTGAAACGGTCGGCGATGCTTTTGCCGAATTCCTGCGCCGCTCTCCCTACCTCTCTGAACCTGGCTTTTACCTCGTCGTCCTGAAAGCGACCGCCGAAGGTCCTAGCGGCCTTGGTGGCGCTTTCGCCGAACTCCCTGGCCTTTTGCTTAAGCTGAGGGTCATTGAAGATTTCACTTACGGCCTCGCCAAAGGCGCGGAACATCTCACCAAAGCTTTCGGCGGCGCCTTTTTTACCCCTATTCGCCCCCGGTGCCATGTTAGCCTCCTTTGCCTGTGCCGGCCATGGCCTTAAGCAACTTGGCAGCTCTCCTGAGATTGAAGACGCCGCAGGAACAGTTTGGCGCCAGCAGCCTGGCCGCGTCTTCCGGGGTCTTGTTTCCGGCCTTTATTTCCTTCACCATCTCCTTGACCAGATTGGGCGATATCATGGCGTGTCCGCACATGGTATGGATTTCGAGAATGTCATTACTGGGCAGTTTATCGGTTCTGCCCCAGATGCCGAGTGAGAAATTGCCCGTGTGGTGTTTCAGTCCTGCTTTCTCGAGGCACGCATCAACTTTTTCATAAATGCCGCTTACCACCACCGAAAGGCCCAGGTCAGCTTTCTTGAGTTCGTTGAGGACGGCGGTTACATCTTCCGGCCTGACGAAGACGGCGTGGCCTATCTTGTTGACATTAGCAATGACCTCCTCCGCCTTATCAATCATGCCGCCCATGGAAACGCTGCCGATGTTGACCGGGTTATGGCGCAGGGCGATGCGCAGGAACTCCTGTATCTTGGGGACATGGCCTTCTTCATTGTGGTCCATAGCCGGTATCATCAGCATGACAAAATCTTCACTCAGGCTTTCGGCACTGCCACGGCGATGCAAAGTATGTGTCATTCATCTCCTCCTGGTTTAAACATTCTTTGCCTAAGGATTAACCCATGATGATGCTCGGTAGCCAGAGAAACAGCTCCGAACGCGTTAAAACATTATAGCCAATTCCATTATCACAAGTCTACTCAACCCGTGTTATAATGCACCACAGGGTCACGATAACGGCCGTATGATTGGAGAATCAGGTGCTTAACAAGAAATGGCGATATCTGCTCTCATTAGCGTTAATCGTTATTTTCTTGGCGGCGTGCACGGCGCCACCGGCCGCAGAAGCGGAAACCGTGGTCATCGTTGACCGTAACCTTGAAGCGGCGATACGCAATGCATTGGGCAAACCGCCTGCGGAACCATTATCGGTGCGGGAACTGGCCGGGCTTACCGAACTGACCGTCAATTACGCTAACATCACTGACTTATCCGGCATCGAGCACTGTCCAAACCTGAGCCAGCTGAACCTGGCTGACAATAGGTTGGTTGACCTTTCCCCGCTGGCCTCACTGGTCGAGCTGACTTCTCTTGACCTGTCCAGCAATCTGGCCGTTGATATTTCAGCGCTGGCCTCGCTGGTCAAGCTGACCGCTCTGAACCTGTCATATAATCAAATAAATGATATATATCCTCTATCGTCACTCATCAACCTGACCTGGCTGAATCTATCTCATAATCAGGTCAGCGACTTATCTCCACTGGCCTCGCTGACTGGCCTGACCTTTCTTTCCCTGTCATCAAATGAAGCCAGCGATATTTTACCATTATCGTCACTCACCACACTCCGGGAACTGGAAATCAATGGCAATGGGATAAGCGAGCTCAAGCCGCTATCATCGCTTACCTCTCTGGAAGTCCTGAGGCTTGGCGGCAACCTGATAGGTGATATCTCGCCGCTGGCCCCGCTGACCAAATTGACCACGCTCTACCTTTCAGCCAACAAGATACGAGACCTCTCACCGCTGACGGGGCTCTCGGGCCTCATCGAATTGTATCTGTCCTCCAACTGGATACGCGAGACTTCACCACTGGCCTCCTTAGCCAATTTGAATATACTTGACCTCAATAGTAACAGCCTCAAGGATATATCTGCTTTAGGCTCGCTCACCAACCTGAAAATACTGGACCTCTCCATCAACCAGATATCTGAAATATCCGCCCTGTCGTCATTGATAAATCTGGAAGACCTCAGGCTAAACAGCAATCAAATCGATGACATCACCCCGCTCTCGTCGCTCACCAGACTGAAACTCCTCTATCTTTCCACCAATGAAATAAGCGACCTCTCGGCACTGACCTCGCTTGATGGTCTGGAGAGCTTAAATCTGGACCATAACCGGATAAGTGATATTGCGCCGCTTCTGGAAAATGATGGTCTGGGCAACGGCGACCAGCTGAACCTGAAGGGGAACAGCCTCGACCTTTCTGAGGGCTCCGTGGGTATGGGCTATATCCGTCAACTGGAAGGGAGAGGCGTTCAGGTGTACCCCTAGAGATGATAACGGCCGTTGAAGTTCATAAAGATATTGCTGACGGAATTCAGACACCAATCGCATAAATCAGCGTTATATTATAGCGCAACGACAGTATAAGCTGATATAATAAATTTAAATCTGCTATCAGCCTGAAGGTAATTGTCAGTCAAAATGAAGATACTGCTCATCTATCCGCAATACCCTGATACATTCTGGAGCTTCCGATACGCCCTGAAATTCATCTCCAAAAAGGCGTCCTTCCCGCCACTGGGCCTTTTAACGGTGGCGGCAATGCTCCCCGGCGACTGGGAGAAAAAACTGGTCGACATGAACGTGAACCAGCTCACCGACGAAGACATCAGGTGGGCCGACTTTGCCTTTATCAGTGCCATGGTGGTGCAGCGTGATTCGGCAAAGGAAGTGATAAATCGATGCCGGCGTCTGGGCACCAGAACGGTGGCGGGCGGCCCTCTCTTTACCACCGGGTACCGGGAATTCGGGGAGGTGGACCACCTGGTGCTCGGCGAAGCTGAGGTAACCCTGCCGCGTTTTCTTAACGACCTGGCAGAAGGGAACCCGCAGCGTGTTTACCTGTCAAAAGCAAGGCCGGCTATCTGGGAAACGCCCGTCCCACTCTGGTCACTCATCAAGCAGAAGCATTATTCATCAATGAGCCTTCAGTACTCCCGGGGCTGTCCTTTCAACTGTGAGTTCTGCGACATCATAATACTGAACGGACATCGGCCAAGGACGAAAAGCAGGGAGCAGGTGATTGGGGAGCTGGAAGCCCTGTATCGTTACGGCTGGCGTTCCGGCGTGTTTTTTGTCGATGACAACTTCATCGGGAACAGGAAAAAGCTGAAGGAGGAAATCCTTCCCGCCATAATTGAATGGCAGAAGGGCAGGAAATATCCCTTCATCCTTTCCACGGAGGCCTCAATCAATCTGGCGGATGATGAGGCGCTGATGCAGATGATGGTAAAGGCCGGCTTCAACTGCGTCTTTGTCGGCATTGAGACACCGAATGAGGAAAGCCTGGTGGAGTGCAATAAAGCGCAGAACCGGAACCGTGACCTGGTGGCTTCGGTGAAAAAGATACAGAATTGCGGCCTGGAGGTGCAGGGGGGCTTTATCGTTGGCTTTGACAGCGACCCGCTTTCCATCTTCAAAAGCCAGATCAATTTTATCCAGAGGAGTGGCATCGTCACGGCGATGGTGGGCTTGCTCAATGCTCCGCCCGGCACCAGGCTGTACCAGCGGCTCAAGAAGGAAAATCGTTTGGTCGGAGCCTTTACCGGCGATAATAATGACCTTGCCCTTAATTTTATTCCCCGGATGAACTATACCACGCTCATCAATGGCTACAAGCACATCCTGGACACCATATATTCGCCAAAGCAATACTATGAACGGGTAAGGGCATTTCTGAAAGAATACCGGCCACATATCAGGAAGAACAAAATCCATTTCCATCAGCTGATGGCGTTCCTGAAATCTATCTGGGTCCTGGGCTTCAAAGAAAAGGGTCGTAAATATTACTGGAGGCTTTTCCTGCTGACATTGATGAAGCACCCGCGCAAATTGCCGATATCAATAAGCATGAGTGTCTACGGGTATCACTTCCGCAAAGTTGTGGGGAAGTATATCCGCACGCCGATAGAAAGCTCGCTTGTTCGCCGGTTTATCAAGAAGGCGGATAGCCGGCGGCCAGCCTGAAATTATCGCGGAGGATAAGGAGGTTTAACCGGATGTTACCACCAGTCGTCTCAGTAAAGGGCAGCCCTTTTGAGTGTGGCCAGCAGTATGGCTCGCAGGCGCAGAAAATAATTCGCAAGAACGTGGCTGTTTATTTTGACATGTGGCGGACTCTGTGGGGGGCGGAACGGAAGGGGATTCTGGAAAAGAGCCGCGCTTTGATTCCGGTCATCGGTGACTATGATGCCGATATGCTGGAGGAGCTGGAGGGACTGGCCAAAGGCGCGGAACTATCGCTTGAGGAGATTATCGCCATAAATGCCCGCTACGAGATCAACTTTGCCCTGGGGCTTCCCTCACTGTATCACGGTGGCGGCTGTACCTCGGTGGCTTCCCTGCCGCAGGTAACCAGAGATGGACATACGTTGATCGGGCAGAACTGGGACTGGCTGCCCAGGTTTCAGGAGTTCAACGTCATTCTGAAAGCGGAACAGCGGGGAAAACCGGCCTTGGTAACCCAGCCAGAGGCCGGCGTTCTGGCCCACCGCGGCATGAATTCAGCCGGTATCGGCGCCTGCTGGAACGGGTTGGCGTCCAGTCAGGACAAATTCGGCGCCACGGTGCCGCTTCTCCTGGTCCTGCGGCGGGTACTGAATTCGGAGAGCTTCAGTCAGGCCTTGGAAGCAGTTTTTCGGGCGAAGTCCACTATGTCAGGCAACTTTTTCCTGGCCCATTGCGATGGTGAGGCAATTGACGTGGAGGTATCCCCTCTGGATGTGGGCTTTGTCTACCCTGAGGGAGGCATACTCACCCACAGCAACCACTTTATCGCTCTGAAAAATCAGGAGAACTTCACCGATATCCTTAAGTCACTGTACCCCGATACGCTCTTACGCCACCAGCGAGCCAGGAATCTGCTGGAGCCGGAAAAGGGGCATATTGACGTCAGCAGTTTTCAGCGCGTCTTTCAGGACCACTTCAGCCAGCCCAATTCCATCTGCCGGCATCTGGATGAGCGGGCTGATGGTATCAAGCAGTGGGTTACCCTTTACTCTGCCATCATGGACTTGACCGAGCCGGCGATGTACGTTGCCCGGGGCTATCCCTGTCAGAGCCAATATGAAAAAGTGGCCTGCGCCGACTTCCTCAAGAAATAGCCGGGTGGTAACCATGCCAAGCCCCCTATGAAAAACAATGGGGCTACGGCTGGGCGGAGGTATTGAGAGCTATCTGGCGAGCAGGTGTTTGGTCTCTTCCCAGCGGCGGTTACGCTCTTGGTTTAGGGAAGAGATAACCGTATCCGCGTCGGAACCGGTAGTGCGGCAGATGGTTCTGATGATATCCTCGCACATTGGCGGACAGCCTTTGGCAAAGAGGCCGAGAGGGGCGAGCCTGCGGGCGCATTTGCCCAAGATAACCGTCTTTTTGGTCACGGAGACCTCATCTCGTTTGGCATTGCCCAGGACAACGGTAAGTCCCTCCAGAACATCGCTATCACCGAATTGCTTAATTGCCGTCAGAGCGCCTATCAGCTCCCCGCTGCAGCCGGTACAGGCTGATTCTCCCTCGATGATATGAACACCGGGATAACGCGCTCGGAAGACGTCGTAGCCAGACTTGAAGTTTTTTCGGTGCGCTTCGAGAGGTTCGCCCACGATATCGATATATTTGAGGTCGGCCTTCTGTCTTTGTCGGGCGGCAAAATACTGCAGGTGCATTACCTGAGAAGGGCTGAACCCCATCAGATGAATTCCTACGGTGTCAACGGCACAGGGTTCCCGGCCGGCCAGAATAAGTCCCAGTTCGACTCTGTCCTGAGGATACCCCCAAAGTCCCTGCATTCCTGCCAGCGCATCGACCACCACGTAGCTTGGCTTGGCCACCGAATTGAGGTCGGCGATGGCCTTATCCAGGCCCAGGGCATGCGTCTTCCTCTTCTCGGTGCCGGGTAGAACGCCCTTTGTGTTCTTCAGGCTCAATGTAACCAGCGTCCTCTGATGGGTCTTGAGCACGGGCAGGCTGATAATGACATCGCTCTCCAGAGCGGTGCGGGCAATCTTCACCTTATCCATAATGTAGGGATTTTTAACGGTCACTTCTTGCCATTGGTCGCGATTGAGGTTGCGCAGCTCGACGCCAAGCCGGTGGGCGACTTCGGCCGTGCCGGAGACCCGGAAGGCGTCCTCTGTGCTGGTGCTGCCGCTGAAGTCATAGCCGGCACCGGCGCCTTCCCCGATTACCACTGACTGCGGCCCGAGCTCCAGAACCATCCTGGTAACCGCCTCGGTAACACGGCAATCGGTGATGATTCCCGTGCCCGATGCCTCGGGGCGGCAAAGGTTGGGCTTGATAAGGACTTTGGAATGGGGTGTAACCAGTTCCGGCAGGCCACCGGCCAGCGCTATGGCTTTGCGCACCGCGGCTTCAACGCCAATTTCACTGGCGCTGACAATGGACACTCTGTTTTTCATCTTATGCCGTCACGCATAACATTATGATTACTTTACCATTATAGATTCTAGGCAACTGCTTTTACAAAATTGTCATTGGTCTGTTAAGGGCAGCGTCGTGTTATAATTTAAAGTGCGGGCTGAGGAAGGCAAATGGATGAGAAAAGTCTGGAGATACTGGAGTTTCCGCAGATAATAGCGATTCTGGCGGGCTACACCTCGTTCTCGGCCAGTCGCGAGCTGGCCCTGGGGCTGAAGCCGCTGGCTGACTACGACCGGATTGCTCTGCGGCTCAGGCAGTCGGCGGAGGCACGCCAGCTTCTGGCCACGGATTCGGGTTTTTCCATCGGTGGCGTATCGGACATACGTGAAGCCGTCAGGATGGCGTCGCTGGAGGGCATCCTCGAGCCAAAAAGCCTGGTCGAAATTCAGCAGACGCTCGCTGCCATGCGTCAGACGCGGGGTTACCTGCGTGCTATGTCGGCAGAGCTGCCCCTGCTCTGGGGTATCGCCGGAGAAATCGTTGAACTGCGTCCGGTGGAGAAGGAGATAGTGCGCTGCATTTCACCCAATGGCGACGTGCTCGACCGGGCATCTCCGGACCTGGCAGCCATCAGGAAACAGCTCAGAGAGGCGCGCGAGCATTTGTGGAGTCATCTGGAGGCGATTATAAGGTCGCCGCGCGGCCGCAAGATAGTGCAGGAGCCGATAATCACCGAGCGGGAAGGCCGGTACGTCATTCCGGTCAAGATAGAATTCAGAAGGGAAATACGTGGCATCACGCATGACGTGTCCAACACCGGGGTCACCGTATTCGTGGAACCGTGGTCGACCATGGAGCTGGGGAATACCGTCCGCGAGCTGGTGAATGAGGAAAAGCGTGAAGTGGAAAGGATACTGCGCCGGCTCAGCGCCGAGGTGGGCAAATATGAGGTGGAACTGTCTCTGAGCGTGCAAAGGGTGGCGGAGCTGGACCTGGCTCTGGCCAAAGCAAGGTATGCCCGCGTGGTGAAGGCCTGCGAACCGGCGCTCGGCGATATCAACGGGCGGGAAAATGAAGACATGGCAAGGGCGGTAGTCAAACTGGTTGAGGCCAGGCACCCGCTGCTCGGGGAGAAGGCGGTGCCGCTTTCCGTGGAAATTGGCCGTGATTTCTCCATCATGGTTATCACTGGCCCCAATACCGGTGGCAAAACGGTGGCACTCAAAACCATCGGGCTGTTCAGCCTGATGGCGCAGGCCGGCCTACCTGTTCCCGCGTCACCGAAGACATGCCTGCCTGTCTTTGACAGCGTATTCGCCGATATTGGTGATGAACAGAGCATCGAGCAGACCCTTTCCAGTTTCAGCTGGCATGTCGGCAATATCGTCCGTATTATACGGAACGCCACGCCGTGCAGCCTGGTGCTCCTCGATGAACTGGGCACCAGCACCGACCCGGCCGAAGGCTCTGCTCTGGCCCGTTCCATACTGCTTCACTTTCGGGACCGGAAAATCCTAGCCGTGGCCACAACTCATTATGGCGACCTGAAAGCCTTCGCCCATACCACCTCCGGTGTGCAGAATGCTTCCTTTGACTTCGACCCGGTGACACTGACGCCGACCTATCACCTGACAGTGGGCATACCCGGCGGCAGCAATGCGCTGGCCACCGCCACCCGGCTTGGCGTCCCTCCGGAGATAATCGATGAGGCCAGAGGTATGCTGTCCCGGGGGGCTCTGGAGCTGGAATCGCTGCTGGGCGAGCTGATGGCGGAGAAGCAGAAGCTGGAGGAAGTTCGTGCGGTTCTGGAAAAGGAAAGAAGTGAGGTGGAGCAGCAGAACGCCGAGCTTAAAGAGCGGCTTGAGCGCCTGGATGAAGAAGAAAGGCGGTCTATGCAGGAGGCCAGGGACAGGGTGGTCAGAGAAACTGCCGAACTGCACCGGCAAATTCGGCAGGCCAGTTCGGAACTGCGGCGGGAAATGACGAAGGAGAGGCTAGAGCAGGCAAAGAAAGCGCTGGCCGGGGTGCAGGAGCAACTGAGCAGCGAGGCGTGGACGGCGAAAGCAGGCCAGCCAGAGCCAAGTCAGCGTATTGACACCGGAGACATGGTTTACCTGAAGGACATCGGGCTGCAGGCCACGGTGCTGTCCATTTCTGAAGATACGCAGGAGGTTGAGGTTCAGGCAGGGAAGCTCAGGCTTAAGCTCGGGCTGGAGAGCATCGAGAAGGTGACCGAGCCGAAGCCGGCTCGCAAACGGGGGACAGTAGTGCGGACGGCAACCAAAGTGATATTGACCGAGCTTGACCTTCGCGGCAAACGGGCCGACGAGGTGGAGGTGGCGCTTGATACCTACCTCAATGATGCCGTGCTGGCCAATCTAAATGAAGTCCGAATCATTCACGGCATTGGTACCGGCACGGTGCGCCAGATTGCGCGCGATTTTCTGGCCGCCCATCCGCTGGTCAAGTCATTTCGCACCGGGAAACAGGACGAAGGTGGCGATGGCGCTACCATGGTCAGCCTGTAACTCGGTAAATCCGATAATCCGTGTTTCAGTGAGGATGGCCAGAAGTGACATTGACATCGGACACATACCATCTGCGGCGCGCCAGAATGCTGGAGTTTCTGGACCGGCTGGAAAACACAGGCGATGTTGCGGCCAGCACCGTCTACCTGACCCCCGGCCTGTCCGCCGACAAAATTAAAGATATATTGCAAAGCATGGTCGGCAAAGCCGCGTTACCGGCGGAACTGGCCAAGCTGATTGCCCGTTCCAGGAATGGAGGTGTGCTGTTCTGGGGTAGTGCCCAGAGATACCTGATTTGCCCGCCTTTTCCGCTTAAAGAGAAGGCTATATTCGCTGGATTAATCCCTGAGCCACTGCGCAAACTGCTTGAGGTGGATTACACCATTGGTCTGGTTCTGGTACACCTCGGCGCCTACGCTGTGGGCCTGTGCTGCGGTGAGCAGCTCGTCACGAGCAAGGTGGGGACGGGACTGGTGCACGGGCGGCATAAACAGGGCGGCTCCTCACAGGCGCGCTTCCAGCGGCGCCGGGAAAAGCAGGTCGACGAATTTCTGGACCGGGTATGCCTTCAGGCGCGGGAGCAGCTTGAGCTGCAGGCAAAGCTCATTGATTATATAGTCTACGGAGGGCCAAGGCAGACCATCATGCAATTGCAAAAGTGCTGTCCCTTCCTGAGATTGTTTGAAGACCGTACTTTACCGCCGTTAGATGTGCCTGACCCACGGAAGGAAATACTGGAGAAGGCGGTCGTTCGCATCTGGTCGTCCCGTGTCACGGAATGGCGGGAAGAAAGTTAAAATCAAAGAACTGGAAAAAGGATACTGAGACGTGAATATTTCACGGAAGCTTACCAACAATGCGGCCAGGTACCCGGATGAGGTCGCCCTGGTAGAAATGGTGCCCAGTAAAAGATTAAGAAAAGAGATAAGCTGGGTGGAGTTTGACCGTCAGGCGAACCGGTTCGCCAATGCCCTGCGGCAGAGAGGCGTCAAGAAAGGTGACAGGATACTTCATCTGATGAGGAACTCCATAGACTGGCTGGTGGCTTATTTCGGCATTATCCGGACGGGGGCGTGGGCGGTGCCGCTGAACTTCCGTTTCACCAGCAACGATATCAAATACTGCGCCGACATCGCCAAGCCGAGGCTGATGGTGCTGGAAGAGGAGTTTCGGGAGAGGGTAGAGGCGGTTCGCCCCGGGCTGAACTCAATCAGTGAGTTCATATTTGTCGGACCGGGCTGTCCCGAAGGTATGACCAGCTTTGAGGAAGCACTGTCGGGAGCGAGCCCGGAACCGGTAAAGATAAGGCTTGGGGATGAGGATGGCTGCGGCCTCTACTTCACTTCGGGAACCACCGGCACGCCCAAGCCGATTCTGCTCACCCATAAAAACATGGCATTTGCCGCCATTGTTGAGCAAAAGCACCACGGCCAGTCACCTGAAGACAATTTTATCCTCATCCCGCCGCTCTATCATACCGGCGCCAAGATGCACTGGTTCGGCAGCCTGCTGGTCGGTGGCCGGGCCACGCTGCTGAATGAGGTAACCCCGAAAGCGATATTTGAGGCCATGGCTCAGGAGAAGGGGACCATTGTCTGGCTTCTCGTGCCGTGGGTGCAGGATATCCTTGGGGCGCTGGACAGGGGGGAGCTCAACCGGGATGATTATGATTTAAGTCACTTGAGACTGATGCATATCGGCGCACAGCCGGTACCACCCAGCTTGGTCAAAAGGTGGAAGAGGTACTTCCCGGCCGTGCAATATGACACCACCTACGGCCTCAGTGAGGCGTCGGGACCGGGCTGTGTCCACCTCGGCGTTGAAAACGAGCACAAAGTGGGTGCCATTGGCAAGGCCGGTTACGGATGGCAGACGCGCATCATCAACGAGAGGGGAGAAGATTTACCTCGGGGCGAGGTGGGCGAGCTGCTGGTGAAAGGCGCTGGGGTGATGAAAGAATATTATAAAAACCCGGAGAAGACGGCTGAGACGATAAAGGACGGCTGGCTGCACACCGGCGACATGGTCAGGGAAGATGAGGAGGGGTTTATCTATGTTGTCGACCGGAAGAAGGATGTCATCATCAGCGGTGGCGAGAACATATATCCGGTGGAAATCGAGGAGGTGCTGCAGAGGCATCCCAAAGTGCACGATGTTGGCGTCATTGGCCTTCCTGATGACCGACTGGGAGAGATGGCCGCCGCCGTTATCAGCGTCAAGCCGGGGGAAACATTAACTGAAGCTGAGATAATGGAATACTGCGAGCAGAACCTGCCGCGCTTCAAAAGGCCGAGGCGTGTTATCTTTGATGTGGTACCCCGGAACCCCACCGGTAAAATAGAGAAACCGAGGTTGAGGGAAAAGTACGCCGGGATTAAGGAGAGCTTTCGGATATAGATAATAAGCTGATTATTCTCTTACTGGTGATAAAGCTCTTTCAGCAGGTGAATAAACCTCCGGTCACGTTCCCTTATGATTCCGGCGAGTGATTCCGGCGAATAGGAGAAGAAGCCTTTTCCGGTCTTGGCGCCAAGCTCGCCGCGGGCTACCTTGTTTTTCAGTATCTGGCTCACCTGCGTCGAGGAGTTTATTTCACCGAGCAGCGTTTCATCCACCTTGCTGGTCACGTCAAGGCCGCCGAGGTCGCGTACCATGAGCGGCCCCAGGAACGCCAGCCGGAAGCCGAGGCTGGTAACCACGGCACGGTCGATATCCTCAGCACTGGCGGCCCCGATTTCCACCAGATGGTATACCTCCCGGTTCATCGCCGTCTGAATGCGGTTGATGAGAAAGCCGATGATTTCCTTCTGCACTTTGACCGGCACCTTTTTTATTTTCAACAGGATTTCGTATGCCGTCTTATAGGTCTCTTCGGAAGTCTTTTCTCCAGGCACGACCTCCACCAGCGGTACCAGATAGGGCGGGTTCATCCAGTGCGTGACAATGGCCCTCTCGGGCCTCTCCATCTGTGAGGATATCTGGGTCATCGGGAAGGATGAGGTATTGCTGGCCAGAAGGCACTCCGGTGAACAGAATTTCTCCATATCATGGAAAACCTTCGTTTTGGCGGGCAGGTCCTCAAAAATGGCTTCGGTAACGAGGTGGGCATCCTTAACCGCGCTTTCTAGGCGGTCAACCACGTTGATTCTGCCCAGAATCCGGGCTATTTCTGTTTTCGCGATGAGGCCTTCCCGGGCCAGCGTCTCCAGATTGGATTTGATTTTGTCTTTCACCCCGGCCAGCGCCGATTTGGAAGCATCGGTGATGGTCACCGGATAACCTTCCTGGGCATAAGCCTGAGCAATGCCATGGCCCATGGTGCCGGCACCAATAACGCCCACCTTTTTGACCTGAGCCGCAGTATATACCATGTTTCCCTC
>CAZJGR010000012.1:0-17590 GCA_964545815.1 uncultured Dehalococcoidaceae bacterium
GGGATAACCAATAATGCCAACATCGGCAAGAAGCCTCATTTCCAGAATGATGGCATGTTCTTCACCGGTTTCTCCCCGCTGGGCGATGCGTGGAGCCTGTTGGGTGGAAGAAACATAATGTGCGTTGCCCATGCCGCCTCTCCCTCCCCTGGCGACAAACACCTGTTCCCCGTCCTCCCACAAATCGGCAATCAATTCTTTTCCGGGCAGTGCTGCTTTATAAGTTATCAGTGTCCCTACAGGTACTGTTAGCATCAAATCGCTGCCATTTCGGCCCCGCTTTTTCTTTCCCCCGCCATGGCGGCCCACACCCGCACGATATACCTTACGGTACCGGTATTCTCTCAGGCTGGTCACAGCTGGGTCTGCCTTTATTATTACATTGCCGCCATCCCCGCCATCCCCACCATCCGGACCACCAAAGGGGACAAACTTCTCCCTTCTAAAGCTGATGGCACCATTGCCACCATCACCCGCTTTCACCACTATTTCTATTTCATCAATCATACTAAAACCAAGCCTTTAGGCTACGATTATCATTAATAATAAAACATATCCCTTCATAAAGTATATAAAATAATATTAATTGTAATAATATGCCTTTGTTATTTCAGCTAAGGGGATAAATTTGCCTTCAGGTACTAAGAACTGATGAGGGGGGAATTATCAAAAATTGACCAAAATTAATACAAAACTTGGGCAGCGTTAGAGAACTTAATTATTAGGATGAGGTTATTGAGGGTTTTGTTTTAATTTAGAACTGATAATTTTTTGAATTTCGGCCAGCTTTTGCTTTAAGGGTTTATCTTGAGCTATCTAAGCAGATAACTTTTTGCAGGCATTGGTCACCGAGGACGGGTCTCTATCACCGAGCAGGGCACCAACCTGGGCCAGAGAAAAACCGGTTTCCTGCCGCAGGAGATACATAGCAACCCTTCGGGCCAGCGACGTTTCTTTATCTCTCCGGCTGCCCTTCAGGTCTTCCAATTTTATGTTGAAGCTTTGAGCAACGGCATCGATGACCAGGCTGGGCCTGCTTGTGTCAATCGCGCTCTCTTTGAGGCCTATATTTTCAATTGCCTTTGCTGCCAATTCCAGAGTGGGTGGAGAATGGAACAATTTGGCAAAAGCAGTCACCCGGTTCAATAATCCTTCCAGTTCTCTGATGTTCTGTTGTCCCTGAGCGGCGATGAATTCCAGCACATCACTGGCGATATTTATTTCATTCTGTCTGGCTTTTGACTGTAATATAGCCTGGCGGGTCTCCAAGTCCGGGGGCTGAATATCCGCCACCAGACCCCACTCGAAGCGAGAGCGCAGCCTTTTGTCCAGGAGAGGAATCGCTTTGGGCAGCAGGTCGCTGGTAATCACAATCTGACGGTTGTTATTGTGGAGCGAGTTAAAGGTATGGAAAAAGCTCTCCTGGGTCTGCTTCTTGCCGCTGATGAAATGGATGTCATCAATCAGAAGCATGCCAGCATGGCGATATTTCAGTTGAAACTCGTCAACTTTTTTCTGGCGAACCGCGCTGACAAATTCATTGGTAAACTGCTCGGCGCTGATGCCGATGACTGGTATATGCTTGGACTCAGCGACATGGCCAATGGCGTGTAAAAGATGCGTTTTACCCAGACCAACACCCCCGTAAATATAGAGTGGATTGTAAGCTTTACCGGGGTTCATGGCGACGCCCTGAGCTGCCGCGTAGGCGAGCCTATTGCTGTTGCCGACGATGAAGCTATCAAAAACGTATTTTTGATTAAACTGGGTGAGGACTGAAGGCGCGGTGGTGAAAATGCCCGGGTCCGCGCTGTGCCCGTTCGCTGAATTGCGGTATCGGCCGTTGACCTGAAAAGAAACTTGGAGCTCCGGAGAGGAGGTGAGGTGGATGAGGGTCTTTTCAATTAAGGAACGCTGGTTCCGGTCCAGATATTCGGCGATAAAAGTATTGGGGACGCTGATGACAAATTGTTTACTCCGGTATTCTATGCCTACCGTTTTTTCCAGCCAGGTTCGGTAATTAGACCGGCTGACCTGGACCTGCAATTCGCCCAGGGCTGCGTCCCAAATCTCTCTTGCTGACCTATTTTCCATTAATTAATTCTTCGTAGCGAGTAAATTTTAGCCATATATCAGGTAAATCCCCTTATTCGTGATGGCCCCACCCTTTTGAGGCAAAAAATACCCCCCTCCGAAATAGCTGTCGGAAATTTCTGCCGGAGCAGTGGCTGACAGGAATGATGCTTATAAAGAAATCAAACGATATATAGAATACTACTGCG
The DNA here is from genome assembly GCA_964545815.1 of uncultured Dehalococcoidaceae bacterium. Lineage (GTDB taxonomy): Bacteria > Chloroflexota > Dehalococcoidia > Dehalococcoidales > RBG-16-60-22 > E44-bin89. The sequence goes on from CAZJGR010000012.1 coordinate 2,283, forward strand.
TCCTTGTCTCTGGCAAGGGTTTTAGTGGCCATCGCTGGGCATTTTTAAACCCTCTCTTGCCTTACCAAGTTTATCAAACTCTGTCTTTTACTCAATTTTGCAGTGGTGAATACAAAACAACAAGTTGTTGTAAAAAATTAACAATGTTACAATTTTACACAATGAGACCTAATTGGCGCGTGCTTTTCATGGGTACCCCGGAATTCGCCGTCCCCCCGCTGGAGAAGCTGGTTCAGGAACAATGGCCAGTGGTGGCGGTTTACACCCAGCTGGATAAACCGGGGGGAAGGGGTCGCTCCATCATTATGTCGCCGGTGAAGATGGTGGCGCTTGGCTTTGGTTTGACGGTGGTTCAGCCGGACAGTTTAAAGGAGAGAGAGGCCGTAGAAAAGCTCGCCGGTTTTCAGCCGGATGTGGTCGTTTTGGCTGCTTTCGGGCAGATACTGCCCCAGACAGTTCTGGACATCCCGCGATATGGGTGCCTGAATATCCATCCTTCAATGCTGCCCAAATATCGAGGCGCATCTCCGGTGGCGGCTGCGATACTTTCCGGTGACCTGGTCACCGGCGTTACCATCATGCTAATGGACCGTGGTCTGGATACCGGGCCAATCTTGGTTCAGGAGAAAATGGCGATTTCGCCGCAGGACACGACGGGCTCGCTGTTGGTCAAGCTCTCTCATATGGCGGCGCAGATGCTCCCCGGCCTGCTTCAGCGCTGGACGGCCGGCGAAATCACGCCCAAACCCCAGAACGAAACCGAGGCCACCTACTCCGCCACCATCAAAAAGGAGGACGGCGAAATCGACTGGCACCTGCCGGCAGCTGATATCTGGCGGCGCGTCCGTGCCTTCCAGCCCTGGCCGGGTGCCTATACCAGCTGGGGAGGAAAGCGGCTTGAAATCATTGAGGCCGTGGCGCTACCGGGGAAAGGCGAGCACAGGTTGGGCCAGGTGGTGGCATTGAACCGGCCGGAGGCCGTCTTTGGTGTCAGCACGGGAGACGGCATTCTTGGTGTCATCAAGGTGCAGCTCCAGGGGAAGCGGGCCATGCCCGCGGTTGATTTCCTGAGAGGGCAGCGGCGGTTAATCGGGGCGGTGCTGCCGAACTAGGCAAGGAGGAGAGTTTGGTTTCTAAAGACAACCTGGGGAAATTTGAAACACTGGTGGCAATCATCGCCCGGTTACGAGGTCCGGGAGGCTGCCCCTGGGACCGGGAGCAGACCCATAAATCGCTGCGTGAGGCCCTGCTTGAGGAGTGCCATGAAGTCCTGGAGGCGCTTGATGAGGGAGATAGCCAGCGGCTGGCCGAGGAACTGGGCGACCTGCTGATGCAGGTGGTCATGCACGCCCAGATTGCCGCCGAGTCCGGCGATTTTGAACTGCGTGATGTGCTCCAGAATATCAACCGCAAGCTAATCCATCGCCACCGCCACGTCTTCGGTTCGGCCAAGGCGAAGGATGTCAAAGAAGTGCTGGCCAGATGGGATTCACTGAAGAGAAAGGAAAAGGGAGAAAATGCCTCGCTGCTGGCTAATGTCCCGAAAGAGCTGCCCGCCCTGAGCTACAGCCAGGAAATCCAGGACCGGGCGGCGCGAACCGGCTTTGACTGGCAGAACATTGAGGGCATCATTGACAAGCTGGCCGAGGAAGTTGGTGAATTGAAACAGGCCAGCGACCAGCCGAAAAAAGAGCGCGAGTTTGGTGACCTGCTCTTTACCCTGGTCAACATCGCGCGCTGGCTGGAAGTGGACTCTGAATCAGCGCTGCGGGAAGCCAGCCGCCGATTTTTCAAGCGCTTTTCCTATATGGAGGACGTCTGCCGGGGGCGCGGTGTGAGCCTGGCTGACCTGTCCTTTGAAAAACAGAACCAGCTATGGGAGGAAGCGAAGCGAACTATTGGAGATAATTAAAGATGGTCGGGGCGAGTGGATTTGAACCACCGACCTCTTGGTCCCGAACCAAGCGCGCTACCGGACTGCGCTACGCCCCGCCAGCACTATTATAGACGGATTTAATCGGTTCTAGCAAGAAAAACAGATGAAATACGTCATTTTGATTATGGACGGTGCCTCCGGTTATCCCATCCCTGAGCGCGGTGGGAAGACCTCTCTGGAGCTGGCGAGCACGCCCAATCTGGATGCGCTGGCCAAAGAAGGCACCGTCGGGCTGACCCGCAACGTGCCGTCAGGCATGGAGGCGAGCAGCGCCTGCGCCTGTATGTCCGTGCTGGGCTATGACCCCAAGGTATATTACCGGGGGCGGGCGGGCATTGAAGCGAGGAGTATGAGCATTCCCATCGGCGCTGGGGAGGTCGTGTTCCGCTGTAATCTGGTGGCGATTAGAGATGGGAAGATGTGGAGCTACAGCTCGGGCTACATCAGCACCGCAGAAGCCCGTGCTCTGATTGATGCCCTGAATGAAGCTCTTGGTAGCGCGAAGGTACAGTTCTACCCCGGCGTCAGCTACCGGCATATCTGCAAAATCAAAGGGCACGAGGAAACACTCCAGGCCGAGTGCACGCCCCCGCACGATATCCCTGATAAAGCCATCGCCGAATTCCTGCCCCGTGGGCGGGGGTGTGAAGTATTACGCGACCTCATGGCACGCTCAGAAGCGGTCCTCAGGGGACACCCGGTGAACCGGGAGCGGATAGCCCGTGGCGCCATACCGGCCACCATGCTCTGGCTGTTCTGGGGAAGCAGCCGGTTGCCGGATATGCCGTCGTTTCAGGGCAGGTACGGTCTCAGGGCGGCGATGACCTCGGGGGTTGACCTGCTCAATGGGCTGGCGCAGCTTGCCGGCATGGAAGTGCTGGAGATACCCGGCGTGACCGACAATCTGGACAATGATTGCCAGGCGCAGGTGAAGGGGGCCATAGCCGCGCTGTCGGCATGCGACCTGGTGGTGGTTCACATTGAAGCGCCTGATGAGGCGGCGCATGACCGTGCCATCGACGCCAAGGTCGAGGCCATTGAGAGAATTGATGGCGAGGTGGTGGGGCGACTGCGCTCCTTGCCGGGAGATATCCGCCTGCTGATTATGCCCGATCACCCCACTCCGATACCGGTGCAGACCCACACCGCTGACCCGGTTCCCTTTCTCATCTGGGGAAGCGGGGTAATGGCCAATGGCGCGGATAGATTTACCGAGGGCGAAGCCAAAAGGACTGGCCTTTTCCTGGAGAAAGGGTATAAAATTATGAATAGACTTATTGGTGAAGGTGGATAGCCAGATGGCTTTAATTGTGCAGAAATATGGCGGCACGTCAGTGGCCAATGCCGAGCGCATCAAGAACGTGGCGCGGCGTATTGTCAAAACCAAGGAACAGGGCCACCAGGTGGTGGTGGTTGTCTCGGCGATGGGGGATACCACCGATGAGCTGATTGAGCTGGCCTGCCAGATTTCGGAGAAGCCGGACAGTCGCGAGCTTGATGTGCTGCTCTCTACCGGGGAAGTTGTTTCCAGCACTTTGCTGGCCATGGCGCTGCATGGTATGGGCTATCCGGCCATCAGCCTCAGCGGCGCTCAGGCGGGAATCCGCACCGATTCCGCTTACAGTCGGGCGCGCATCCTTCAAATCGAGCCCAAACGGGTGGTCAAGGAGCTGGAAAAGGGGAATATCGTCATCGTGGCTGGCTTCCAGGGCATCACCGAGGACATGGATGTCACCACGCTGGGGCGGGGTGGCTCGGATACCACCGCCGTGGCGCTGGCGGCCAGTTTGGGGGCGGAGATTTGCCAGATTTACACCGATGTTGATGGGGTATACAGTGCGGACCCCCGTGTGGTTCCGGAAGCCAAGCGTCTTGATGAAATACATTACGAAGAGATGCTGGAGCTGGCGACCTATGGGGCAAAGGTAATGCACCCGCGGGCGGTGGAGCTCGGGGAGCTGTTCCGCGTCCCCATCCTGGTCGCTTCCAGCTTCAACGAAAATCCGGGGACTCTAATCCATGGAGGGGTATCAATGGAAGTTCGGAACAAGGTAAGAGGTATCGCACACAACCTGGACGTGGGTAAGATAACCGTGGTCGGTGTTCCGGACCGCCCCGGAATTGCCGCCGCTATCTTTGGCTCTCTCGCCAAAGCTGGAATCAGCGTTGATACCATTGTGCAGAACGCGAGCATTCAGGGCATCACTGACCTGACCTTTACTGTGGCCAAGGGCGACCTGGCCAAGGCGATGGAGGTGGTCAAGCCCATCGCCGGGCAGATTGGCGCCAAAGAATGCGCCCGCGATGACAAGCTGGGTGCCGTAAGCATCATCGGTACCGGAATGCAGAACACTCCCGGCTATGCGGCTCGTATGTTCAGCGCCCTCAGCGAGAAGAATATCAATATCCAGTTGATTACGACCTCGGAAATACGGATAACGTGTATCATTAACGCTGACCAGGTCAAAGAAGCAGTGCGTACCCTGCATCGGGCATTTGATATTGAGGAAGCATAGACGGTTGCCCTGTAGCTAGACCGCCACCACTGCCTTTACTTCCGGGACATGTTGTTTCAGGATTTTCTCAATTCCCATCTTGAGCGTCATGGTGGACATCGGGCAACCAGCGCAGGCACCGGTCAGTCTGACCTTCACCGTGCCATCTTTAACTCCAACCAGTTCCACATCGCCACCATCCCTCTGTAGCTGGGGGCGTATCTTATTCAGTATCTCGGTAACCTTATCCTGCATGGCAAACTCCTGCTAAAAAATCACTCTATCTTTCATTTTAAATGCCGCGAAAGCCATTCGTCAAATCAGCGCTAAATCCTCTTGTTTAGTTGACATGTTTAATGTAGAATATAATGTTTATCACCATTCTGGCTCTGGAGAGGGGTTGATGACATACCAGGAAGAGAGACTGGCGAGTTTGAAACGGCAGCGCACCAGGCAGGCAATTGACCTGGCGATGGAGGGGCGCTGGCGGGAGGCAATCGCCGCCAATAAGGCAATTCTGGAGGACTTCCCCAATGATGTGGACGCCCACAATCGCCTGGGACGTGCCCATATGGAACTGGGAGAATACCAGGAGGCAAGGGAGTCCTACCGCCGGACCGTTGAGCTTGACCCTTTCAACACCATTGCCAAGAAGAACCTGCAGCGTTTGAGCTATCTTGGTGAGGCAAGGGTCGCTGTCGAGAGCGCGGTACGAAAGGTTGAGCCACACCGGTTCATTGAAGAGATTGGCAAAGCCGGGGTAGTAAACCTTTACCATCTGGCGCCAACGCGGGTGCGCGCCCGCCTTATCGCCGGCGACGAGGTGTTTCTCAAAATAAGCGGCAGCCACCTGGTGGTTGAGGATGAATTCGGGCAGTATATTGGGCATGTTGACCCGAAACACGGACAGCGCCTGGTCAAACTAATAAGTGGCGGCAATAAATATTCCGCAGCCGTGGTGAGTTCCACAGAGGAAGCGATGACCGTTATCATCCGCGAGGTCTATCAGAACCCGAGCCAGGCAGGGAAGCTGTCCTTCCCATCAAAGGGGGCGGAGGAACTCAAGCCTTATGTTGACGAAAAGGTCTTCAAGCTGGAGACCGAAATTGAGGAGATATTGCCGGAGGAATCCGGTTATACCATCATCGGCGGCGATGAAATAGAAGTGTTGCCGGAGGAGTCTGCTGACATCGGTGAGGAGTCTGTCAGCGATGAAGAGTAGGAGTATATAGCGCATGGCAATTGGCGCGGTGAAGCCGGTATCAATCGAAAAAGAGATGCAGAGCTCGTATCTCGATTACGCCATGAGCGTGATTGTGTCCCGGGCTCTGCCGGATGTTCGTGACGGACTCAAACCGGTGCACCGGCGTATTCTCTACGCCATGAACGATCTGGGACTGACCTATAACAGTGCTCACCGCAAGAGCGCCCGCATTGTCGGCGAGGTTCTGGGTAAATATCACCCGCACGGAGACACCTCGGTATATGACGCTATGGTGCGTATGGCGCAGGATTTTTCCATGCGCTATCCCCTGGTAGACGGGCAGGGCAATTTCGGCAGCGTGGACAATGACCCGCCGGCCGCCATGCGGTACACCGAAGCTAGGCTGGCCCGTATTGCCAGCGAGATGCTGGTTGATATTGAGAAAGAAACTGTCGACTTCATGCCCAACTTTGATGACAGCCTCGAAGAGCCTGCGGTGCTGCCCACCCGCATTCCCAATCTATTGCTTAACGGAAGCTCCGGCATCGCCGTCGGCATGGCGACCAATATCCCGCCCCACAACCTCAACGAGGTCTGCGATTCCGTCTCCTATCTCATCGATAACCCCAATGCCACCATCGAGGAGCTGGCCCAGTTCGTCAAGGGGCCGGACTTCCCCACCGCCGGCATTATCAAAGGTGTTGATGGGATCAAGAGCGCGTATGCTACCGGACACGGCAAAATTGTGGTTCAGGCCCGGGCCCGCATTGAAGACCTCGCCCGGACCGGGCGCAGTCAAATCGTGGTCACCGAGCTCCCTTACCAGACCAACAAGGCTGACCTGATGGAGACAATCGCGGAGCTGGTCAAGGAAAAGAAGGTCACCGGCATCAGTGACCTGCGTGATGAATCTGACCGCCACGGCATGCGCATTGTCATTGAGCTGCGGAGAGAGGCCTTCCCGGAGCAGGTACTTAACAGCCTGTACAAATATACCGCCATGCAGTCCGCCTTCTTCGCCAATATGGTGGCGCTCGTGGACGGGCAGCCCAGGGTTATCAGCCTGAAACAGGCGCTCCAGAGCTATATTGATTTCCGCCACCAGGTCATCACCCGCCGTTCCAAATTCGAACTGAAAGAGGCCAAAGCCAGGGCCCATATTCTGGAAGGGCTGAAAATTGCGCTGGACCAGATTGATGCCGTTATCAGCACCATACGCAAATCGGAGACTGCGGAGGCAGCGCGCCAGGCGCTGATGAATAACTTTGGCCTGACCCAGATACAGGCGCAGGCCATTCTTGATATGCAGTTGCGCCGTCTGGCCAATCTGGAGCGGAAGAAGATACTTGATGAATACACTGAGGTACTGAAAACCATTTCCTATCTGGGAGACCTTCTGGCCAACCCGCGCCGCATGCTCGTCCTTATCAAGGAGGAGGTCAGCGACCTGAAGACCAAGTATGGTGACGAGCGGCGAACCGAAATCGTCGAAGGCGGGGAGGTGCAGTTCCGTGAGGAAGACCTTATCCCCCACCAGAGAATGGTGGTGACGCTGAGCAACCGTGGCTATGTCAAGCGGGTCCCCGCCCACCTTTACACCCTGCAGCACCGCGGCGGAAAGGGGATTATTGGCACGGTGAACCGGGAGGGCGACCCGGTGCGGCTGCTCACCGTGGCCGATACCCACGATGTCATTTTCTTCTTCACCAACCGGGGCAAGGTCTACAGCCTTAAATGCCATGAAATACCGGTGGACAGCTCCCGTATCGCCAGAGGCACCGCTGTGGTCAATCTCTTCCCCGTGGTCGAAGGGGAAATGGTGACGGCACTGGTGGCGGTGTCCGATTTTACCCCGGAAACGTACCTGCTCCTGGCCACGGTGAAGGGAGAAATAAAGAAGACGGCGGTGGACAACTTCGCCGTGGTGCGCTCAAGCGGGCTCATTGCCATGGACCTGGCCGAGGGTGATGAACAGATAGGCGCCTGTCTGGCCACGGATAAAGACGATGTTATCCTCGTCACGCGGAAAGGGCAGTCCATCAAATTTCCCACCAAGAGCTTGCGGGCGAGTTCCCGGGTCAGCGGAGGCGTGCGCGCCGTTCGTCTGGCCGCTGACGACCGTGTTGTCAGCCTGGACCGTGTTGATGTTAACTCATACCTGTTGGTGGTGACGAGCGGCGGCTTCGGCAAGCTGACGGCACTCAAGCTGTATCCGCGACAGCACCGGGCTGGCAGCGGTGTCAGGACCTTTAAAGTGGCCCAGAAGACCGGTGACATCGCGGCTGCCAAAGTGGTTACCTCCCAGGACCAGGTGATGATTATATCGGCTAATGGTATCGTCACCCGCACGCCGGTAAAGGAAAAAGACCCCCGGCAGGGCATTACCATTCAGGGAAGGAGCACGCAGGGCGTCCGGTTGATGAAGCTGGAGACCGGGGATGAGGTGGTGGCGGTGGCAGCCTTTACTGGGGAAAAGGAAAAGGGCGGCGAAAAAACGTAAAGGGAGGATATGAAATGAGCATACCCGGCATTTCTCTGGCGGGCAAGGTAGCCATTGTTACCGGGAGTTCTCGCGGGATAGGTAAGGGGATAGCCCTCATGTTTGCCGAGGCGGGAGCGGACGTGGTGGTCTGCAGCCGGAATCTGGATGGAAAGCTGGAATCAGCGGCTGATGAGGTCAGGAAGATGGGGAGGCGTTCTCTGGCCGTTACCACTGACGTTTTAAAGCCAAAGGACATTGAAAATCTGGTAAAGAAGACCATGGCCGAATTTGGTGCTATCGATATTCTGGTCAATAACGCTGGTACGGTGGTCAGGGCATCGGTGTTCGAGCACAGCGAGGAGGACTGGGATAGAGTGGTAGACACCAACCTCAAAAGCTATTTCATGTGCTCGAGGGCGGTGGGCAGGGTAATGGTTAAGCAGAAGCGGGGTAACATCATCAATATTGCCTCGTTGCGAGGCATTGAGGGTGCCGCGGGCAGGGTAAGTTACAGCGTTTCCAAAGCGGGCGTGATTATGCTGACCCGGGTGCTGGCACTGGAATTTGCCAAAGACAATATCCGCGTTAATGCCATTGCCCCGGGCTGGATCAAGACTGAAATGACTGAATATTTGTGGGGTGAGCCGAAGCGCAGTAAGGAGATTACTGCCACCGTGCCCATGGAGCGCTGGGCTTCAGTAGATGAGATGGCCAGCGTCGCCCTCTTTCTGGCCTCAGACTTGTCCGGCTATGTGACCGGGCATACCCTTGTCGCCGATGGCGGCCTGGCGGCCATCTAGTTTCGGCCCCGGTGTTTCTGCTTGCAGTCAGGGTGCCAGCGCTGCAGTCCGCATGAATTGCAGTCATCATAGCGGCAGTCTGGTGTTTCTTTGCCTTCCATTGCCGAGCGGAACTCCTTCTTTAAAAAGGCGGTGGATACTCCCGGGTCAATCTGCGACCAGGGTAGCCGTTCGTCCAGGTCACGCTCGCGGTGCGCGTAAAAGCCAGGGTCAAGTCCGCTCTCAGTGAAAGCGCGCTGCCAGTTCTGATAGTTTAAGCCTTCGTTCCAGGCATCAAATTTAGCGCCCAGTTTCCAGGCACGGTAGATTGCGGTGCCCAGCCGCCGGTCACCGCGCGACAGGGCCGCTTCCAGAAGGCTCGTCTTCGGGTCCGGCCAGGACAGCTTGGCTCCCAGCCGGCGCAGTCCCTGCCTTAAAATCTCATGCTTGGCATTTAGCTGTTTCTCGTCCGCCTGAGCCACCCACTGGAACGGCGTGTGTGGCTTGGGGACAAAGGTGGCGGCACTGACCCTGAGGCTTGGTACCTTTCCACCCGCCTGCTTCCCCAACGAGCGGATTTTCCCCACCAGCCGGACAATCTCAGCGACGTCTTCAGTGGTCTCGGTGGGCAGGCCAAGCATGAAGTACAGTTTCAGCCCCGTCCAGCCCCGCTCAAAAGCAATCGTGGCCGTTTCCAGGAGCTCATCTTCCGGGGTATTTTTATTTATTACCCGGCGCAGTCGCTCGCTGCCAGCCTCGGGGGCAAAGGTCAGTCCCGTCCGGCTGCGGTCAGGGAGCGTGCCCATCAAACGCACGGAGAATCGGCTGATGCGCAGGCTGGGCAGGGAAAGGGCAAGGTTCGGGTACTGCTCTCCCAGGCTGGTCACCAGCTCATTGATGCCGGCGTAGTCGCTGGTGCTCAGCGAGACCAGGGATATCACGTCGTAGCCACAGTGGCTGATGATTTCTCCTGCGGCCTTGAGCACCCCCTCCCTGGGGCGCTCCCGTACCGGACGGTAGATAATGCCAGCCTGACAGAAGCGACAGCCACGGCTGCATCCCCGCTGTATCTCTATGGCGCCGCGGTCGTGCACAACCTCAATATACGGGACGACCTGATTGGTTACCGGCGGTGGCAGACTGGGCACGATGCGCCGCTGGACGCGGGGTTTGGCCTCCGGTACGGTTGGCGTAAAGCTCTTCAACAATCCGTCAGCCTGATATTCGGCATGATACAGACCGGGAACGTAAATGCCCGGAATGGTGGCTGCCTTTCGTAAGAAATCGCTCTTGCGGGCACCGCCCATCTTCTTCCATTCACGGTAGCTATCCAGAAGCTCGAGGGCGGCCTCTTCCCCATCACCGATGACAAAGAGGTCGATGAAGTCAGCCATTGGCTCCGGGTTTAAAACACAGCTGCCCCCGGCAATGACCAGAGGGTGGCTTTCATCTCTCTCCGCGGCGAGGACCGGTATCTGCGCCAGGTCAAGCATATTCAGCACGTTGGTATAGGTGAGTTCATAGCCGAGGGAGAAGCCGATGATGTCAAAATCCCGGAGCGGGCGTCTGGACTCAAGGCTGAAGAGAGGGAAGCCTTTTTCCCTCATCACCGCCTCCATATCCACCCAGGGCGCAAAGACCCGCTCAGCAAGCACGTCTGGCTGTTGGTTGAGGCGGTCATAGAGGATGGGCAGGGCGATATTGGACATGCCGATTTCATAGATATCGGGGTAGCTCAGGGCGATTCTTATCGGCGTTCGGTCCCAGTCCTTGACGACGCTGTTCCACTCACCGCCGGTATAGCGTCCCGGCTTGGTTACTTTGAGTAAAATATCATCCCGATAATTATTGATTTCGATTACACCTCGCGGAACTCGCCTTCTACAGTGCCTTCACCTTCCCCGCCGCCTTCCGGTTCCGGTGGTGTCCCGCCGCCTGGTGGAGGAGGCTGCTGCTGGTATACTGCGGTGCCGACTTTCTGCATTACGTTGGACAGCTCCTGACTTGCCCTTCGGATGGCCTCAATATCGGAGCCATGTAGCGCCGAGCGCACCGCGGAAATCTTGTTTTCCACCTCCTTGTTCAGCTCGGCCGGTATCTTGTCTTTGTGGTCGCGGAGGGTCTTCTCGGCGGTATAGGCGAGTGTATCGGCGTTGTTTCGCGTCTCCACCTCTTCGCGTCGCTTGGTGTCTTCCGCCGCGTGCATTTCCGCGTCTTTCTGCATTTTATTTATTTCTTCTTTGTTCAGGCCGCTTGAAGCGGTGATGGTGATTTTCTGCTCACGGCCGGTGCCCTTGTCCATTGCCTTGACATTGAGGATGCCATTGGCATCAATGTCGAACGTGACTTCGATCTGAGGTATGCCGCGCGGTGCCGGCAGGATGCCATCAAGGATAAAGCGGCCCAGCGTGCGGTTGTCCGCGGCCATGGGTCGTTCCCCCTGAAGAACGTGGATATCCACGCTCGGCTGGTTGTCGGCAGCGGTGCTGAAAATCTGGCTCTTGGAGGTCGGTATGGTGGTATTGCGCGTGATGAGAGGGGTGGCCACGCCGCCCAGCGTCTCGATGCCCAGGGTCAGCGGAGTAACATCGAGCAGCAGGACTTCCTTCACCTCACCTTTGAGCACACCGGCCTGAATCGCGGCACCGATGGCCACGACCTCATCCGGGTTTACGCCCCTGTTTGGCTCCTTCTTGAAGAACTGCTTCACCTTTTCCTGCACCAGCGGCATTCTGGTCTGCCCGCCGACGAGGATAACCTCATTGATTTGCGCGTTGGTCTTGCCGGCGTCTTCCATCGCCTGCTGGCATGGCCCCAGGGTTTTCTCCACCAGGTCCATAACCAGCTGCTCCAGTTTGGCCCGTGTGAGCGTGTAGTTCAGGTGTTTCGGGCCGCTGGCATCAGCGGTGATGAAGGGCAGGTTGATTTCGGTCTGCTGGACGGTGGAGAGCTCGATTTTCGCCCTCTCGGCGGCTTCCTTCAGACGCTGCAATGCCATCTTGTCCTGTCTGAGGTCGATTCCTTGGTCACGCTTGAACTCATCGCCAAGCCAGTCTATAATGCGCTGGTCAAGGTCATCACCGCCGAGGTGGGTATCGCCGGCGGTCGATTTCACCTGGAAGGTGCCCTCGCCAATTTCGAGGATGGAGATGTCAAAGGTGCCGCCGCCCAGGTCATAGACGGCAATCGTTTCCTCACCCTTCTTATCAAGGCCATAGGCCAGTGATGCCGCGGTGGGCTCATTGATGATGCGCAGCACATTGAGGCCGGCGATGGTGCCGGCATCTTTGGTGGCCTGTCGCTGCGCGTCATTAAAGTAAGCGGGGACGGTGATGACGGCATCGGTCACCGGCTCACCTAGGTAAGCCTCGGCATCTGTCTTCAATTTCTGCAGAATCATGGCGGAAATCTCTTCCGGCCGGTACTCCTTACCTCCCATCAACACCCGCACCTCATTGTTCTTGCCCTTGGTCACCTTGTAGGTCTTGCGCCTGGCGTCTTCTTCCACAGGGAGCTCACGCCCGGCGGGCTCTCCCCACTTGCGTCCCATAAATCGCTTGATGCTGTAGATGGTATTTTCTGGGTTGACGATTGCCTGGCGCTTGGCGATCTGGCCGACCAGGCGTTCTCCATTCTTGCTTATGGCCACTACCGATGGGAAAAGGTTGCTGCCTTCCGCCGATGGTATCACCACCGGCTCGCCACCTTGCATTACGGCTACTTCACTCAACGTTGTTCCCAGGTCAATGCCAACGGTTCTTCCCATTTACTCTTCCTCCTTATCCGTATCTTCTCCCTTGCCCACCACCACCATGGTTGGGCGTATAACTTTGCCACGTAACTGGTAGCCCTTGCGTATCTCCTTGATAACGATTCCTTCCTCGCCTTTACCCTGCCTCACCGCTTCGTGGACGCTGAGGTCAAGCGGTTTCCCCAGCGCTTCAATCTGGGTAAGCCCCTGCGACTCCAGGGTGGCTCGGAACTTGCGATAAATGAGGTTCACCCCGTCTAACCAGGCGCTACCGGCCAGTTTTGCCGGCACATGCTCGAGTGCCCTCTCTAGGTCGTCAAGGACAGGTAATAGTTCGAGCATAAGACGGGCATTGGCAAACTTAGTAAACTCCTCTCGCTCCTGCTCGTTGCGCCGTTTGAAGTTAATAAAGTCGGCCTGTGCCCGCTGCCAGCCGGCCAGGTTGGCCTCTGCCTTGGCCTGTGCCTCAGCCAGCGCCTGCCTCAGGCTTTCTGTATCCTCCGGTGCCGCGATTTCTGGTACCGCGTCCATGTTCTGCTTTTCTTCTGATTCCGATGACATCATAATTTATCTTACATTACTTTCTAGAATTTGCCTGTGACTTAGGTCACGAATTCATCCGTCGGTTCAGTAGAGTCCAGACATCAGCTCGCTCAGTATCTTGGACAGGTAATTGACGGTGGGGATGGTATGCGCGTAAGACATGCGGGTAGGCCCAAGGACACCGACCGCGCCCGCCACCTCGTTGGAGATGCCGTATTTGCTTATCACGATACTGTAGTCGTGGAAGGTTTCATCCTCATTTTCCGTACCGATGATAACCGTTACCTTCTGGCTGGCCAGTCCCCTGGGGAGGATTGCCTTGATGAGGCGGCGCTTCTCCACCAATTCCATGAGGCGGCGCATTCTATCGCCATGGGTGAACTCGGGCTGGCTGAGCATGAAGTGAAATCCATCGAGGTACGGCTCTTCATACTCCTGCCCATCCTCCTCCTGCATCATGTGGCTCAGGGTTTCCTTGACCTTCTCTTCGGCCGGTGAGAGGCCAATTTTATTCTCAGCGACCTGTTCTCGGTTCAGTCCGGAAAAGGCCGCGCTGAGCTTGTTGGATATGATGGTCAGACTCGACTGCGGCATCGCCTCGTCGAAGGTGATTAATTGCTCCTTGACCTTGGCACCGTGAAGGACAAGTACCATGAGCGCCAGATTGTCCTGTAAAGACAGCAGTTCCATATGCTTGAACCGGCAGCCTGCCGGTCTGGGAGTGGTCACGACCGCCATATTCTGTGCCTGCTGGGCCAGCAGCGTCGCCGCCAGGCTCAACCACTTCTCCAGGTCCCGCTCCACTTGGTGAAAGAGGTGGCTGAACAGCCGTTGCTCTGATTCCGAAAGTGAAATATCTTTGAGCGATTCCACATGGAAGCGGTAGCCTTTAACCGAAGGCACGCTGCCGGCGGAGTGGTGAGCGCGAATAATGTACCCCTCTTGTTCCAGCCGTGCCATCTCATTGCGGATGGTGGCTGGACTCACCCCCAGCGCTGCTTCCCGGGCAAGGCTCTGAGAAGGTACCGGCGCTGCCCGGTCAATATACTTGGACACAATCAGGTTCAGTATGGTTTCCGCTCTCGGCGATAGCATTTTTAACTCCAATTAGCACTCTAATCTCGAGAGTGCTAATTGGTTACAATTTAGCATTTTCGCCCCCGAATTGTCAAGGCGGATAAACAGATGTGGCGAAGGTCGCTTCCTTGACCATCAGGTACGCCTGTGATATATTGGGCAGGATGGATATTAACTGGTTGGGCCATTCTTGTTTTCGGCTCAGGGGCAAACAGGCGACCATAGTCACCGACCCATTACCACCAGATTTAGGCTACACCCTCGGTAAACTGACCGCTGATATTGTCACGATGAGCCATCAGCATCATGGCCATTCCTATAATAAGGGTATCGGTGGCGACCCCAAGGTAATCGCCGGGCCTGGCGAATATGATATTAAAGGCGTTCTGATAATTGGCATCGCGACTTTTCATGATGCCGATAGAGGCCAAAAAAAGGGCAAGAATACGGTCTATCTTGTCGAGATTGACGGACTCACGGTATGTCATCTTGGTGATCTGGGCCATGTGCTCACCGCCGCGCAGGTGGAAGAAGTTGGTGACGTGGACGTGCTTCTCCTTCCCGTGGGGGGAGGGTCCACGATAAACGCACCGACGGCCGCCGAGGTGATTCGTCAGATTGAGCCCAAAGTGGTGATTCCAATGCACTACAAAACGCCGGTGCTCAAGCGAGAGCTGGAGCCCGTGGAGAGCTTTCTGAAAGAAATGGGAATAGAGCCGCCGACCTCCCAGCCGAAGCTTTCCTTTAACCCTTCCAATCTTCCCATGAGCACGCAGGTATTTCTGCTTGATTACTGAAAAAGGGGCTTGAATCGGCTAGGATAAGTAAAATCCTGGCTACTCCGGTATTTTATCGGAAATATCCTTGAGCTTCTCTATAGCTTTCTTAGTGCTCACCTTTCCGGCTTTTAATTCTTCACAGACATCCTCAATCTGTTTAAGGCTAGCGATAATTTGTTTTTCTTTTTCGGCTTCTTCGGCTTGTTTCTTGGTCAGTATTTCGATTTCTATTGCTTTCTTGGCTAATTCCGCCTCAAGTCTT
>CAZJGR010000012.1:17690-33034 GCA_964545815.1 uncultured Dehalococcoidaceae bacterium
TCAGCCTGCTTTTTGGCCAGTAATTGTGCCCGTCGCTGTCGGGCACGACTGCCCTTTAATATGGGATAATGGCAATACTGACAATAGGCACCACTTTCGGTTGTTTTTTGGCCGCAGTTGGGGCACTTTGCCATTTATGACCTCATATCTGCTAATTTGTAGTATATTCTAGCCTATATTGCACATCTAGGCAAAGGTGGTAGCCCAGGTTATCATATTTGCTCTGCCGGTATGGATGACTAATTGCGTCTAAAACCCAGCGCTAGCACCATAATGGTAACGATGAGCAGAATGATGGCGAGGAGCAGTGCGCCAATAAGGTAGATTACCCAGTTGGGGGTCTGCTGGACCGTTGCCGGTGATGGTGGTACTGGTGATGGCGGTGATGGAGCTGGGGGTAACGGCGGCGTTGTTGGCGATGGAGTAGGTACGGGAATCATCACCGCTGGCGGTGCCGTTGGTTGTACCAGAGACGGTGGTGGCAATTCGGTGGTGAATGAGCCAACCGCACTCCAGGCGCTTTTAGTATCAGAGCTAATGGCTCTAACCTTCCAGTAGTAGGTTGTACCCTGATTGAGGTTCAGATTCCCCTGCCAGGCGGTAACGGGCAGGGGAAAGTCACCGGTTCGGTTAATAACCAGGTTGGAAAATTGAATATCGCTTGATACCAGTAGCTCATAGGCTATTGCTTCTGGCACCGCACTCCACTGAAACAGCGGCTTGACAGGAACCCCCATTTCCCCGGATTCAGGGCTCTCCAGCCTGATATCCGCGGTATCCGTATCCAGGCAGGTAGTGAACGACCCCTTAGACGACCATGGGCTCAATACCGGCTCTTTAGACCGCACCCGCCAGTAGTAAGTCGTTGCTGGCTCAAGAGTCGGTAACCTTACCGAGCTCGCTTTGATGGTACCTTCGAAATCATCGGGTACGGAAGAAAAGTCGGTATCAAAATCAAGCTGCCATTCATATTCGGTCGCACCGCTCACCGCCTCCCAGTCCAAACGGATGTCACTGATGGTGTGGTTGATTAGATTGCCGATACCATTATCGTTATCAGCGGGTGAAGTTAATAGCACGGGCAAGGTCAGACTATCATAGTAAGTCAATAGTCTGGTATGAGCCGTATCGATTGCCCACAGCTGGTTACCGTGACACCACAGTCGGGATAATTTGGTACCAGCACTGAGGCCACGGATAACTGTCTTAAAAGTAGGTCCAAGTGAGTAAGTAGGGTCAAGGCAGCGTTCCATACCGCCATCAGCCTGAGTGTTGCTGGCATACAGCACACCACTGGCGGTAACGATTACCTGATTGAGCGTCCCGCCACTGGGGAGTGTACTATCGATTCGCTCCCATTCCTCGCTGGAGCTGACCTTCAAGCGGTAGGCACCTTTATCGGCGGTGATATTGGCCGCATAGACATTATTGTTGTGGCTGAAGCCCGGGTCAAAAGCGACGGATACCGAGCCGCTGAACGGTGGCGATGTCGCGTCAGGGGGCAGCGGTTCAAATTTTCCCCCATTGTTGTTGGAAAGGTAGACCCAGCCATTGCTGTTGCCAATGAGTATCGTGCCATCGTGGTCGAAGTCGGGTGATAGCACAATGGAGTTTATCGTGTTGTTGCCGGCCACGGCCCCGCTTTGGTAAGTGTAGCCACCGTCCGTTGTGCGATAGACATAGGCACTACCACCAATGTAACTGCCGATGAACAGGGTAGCATCATCAACCACCGTGCAGGCGGTAATCGGCAGCGGGGCGCTGGAATCGGGGTCGGCGGTGAGGTATTTGGTAAAGCGCTGCCCGTTATCAACTGATTTCCACAGCAACGGCTGCCCGTTGCTGTTTCCCGCCAGAAAGATGACCTGGCTGTCGTTTCCATACTGCGGAGATAGCCCAATCAGGTCAATGGTATCAACATCAGCAAAGCTGCTGGAGTATAGTCGTTGCCATTTCTGTCCGTCGTCAGTGCTTCGCCAGAAGCAGTAATTGCCACCAAAGGTCAGCATAAAAAGCGTGGTATCTTGACTGTAGTTAGGTGAAGGTGCGAAATCGACAATCTCGGTAATATAATTATCAATCAAACCAACCTGGTTCCAGACAATCCCGCCATCGTCGCTCAGTGAGAAGGCGCTGTCAGTGCCGCTGGTCGCCACATAGGCCCGGTGGCTACTAGTAAAGTCAGTGTCCATGAGTACGTAAGTCTTGGAGCCGCCGGTAGGCATTTTCCGACTTTTAGTCCAGTGGCGCCCTTCATCCTTGCTGTAATAGGTCTGCGCGCTATTGGCGGCACCGGCGAGCAGGTGGGTACCGCGGTCATTACCGTTGACCGCCAGGCCGGTAATATCGATATTGCCCATGCCGTAACCAGAGCCGGCATTGAGGTCAGTGGCCTCGGAGCCTTCCGGCGAGTCCGCAGTGATGATTTTGTAGACATCGCCATCGCCAGCGCCGGTGTCGATAGCGATGAATAAAGTGGAGTCCGGAGATGTGCCTTCGTAGTCCGTGGGGAAGGCAATGGCGGCGGAATTGCTGACGGCCACGGCTGTAGGGGTTCCCGAGTTGTCTTTATCAAGCGTGGCATCGCCGAAGGTTGACCCCCAATCAGCGTCACCAGTTTTAAACCTGACCAGAGTGTCCATCTCGTCGGTAAGCACGGCCACCAGCTGCCGGTCCGCCGCGTATTGTGGCGAGAAAGCCAGGGCGTAAACGTCATAGCTGCCGATATGGCTATCGACCCACGCGGGGACCAGCTGTTCCTCATCCAGTATATAAACGCCGCCGAATTGGCCGTTGTCCGTGTCTCTGGTGGCGACGGCGACGATGTTGCTGGTAAGGTGGGTGACCGCGATATCCGTGGTTTCCAGGTGATTGCTCCCCGCCCCGCCCGGATTTGCCGCAAGCTGGAAAAATTTCTTGCCGCCATCAGTGGAACGGTAGACATTGGACGCGGTGGCATAATAAATGGTGTTTTCGTCATGCGTGGGGATGGCAATGTCCACGATGCTGTCTTGGACACCACCGATGTGTGACCAGTCGTAGCCACCGTCTGTGGACTGATAGAGAGTGTAGGCAGGCCCCTCCAAGTAGGCATAGAGGGTGCCATTGGCGGACATGGTCAGGTGCTGAACGTTAGAATTATTGGCCAGCACCCAGTTGCCGGCGCTGCCTTCAGTCGGTGTGTTCACTCGGCTCCATTTGACTTCATCGGCTGAGGCGGCCGTGCTTGGTGTCAAGTTAAAGACCGTTATGGTTATGAGCACGACCAGTGAGAGTAGTAGCTTATACTTTGCCACGTGGCGAATTTTACTCTGTGAAGAAAACAAAGTCAATAACCCGGGGTAAAAAGAGAGCCCCCCGCTAGGGGGGCTCTCGGGGTTACGGAATGTTGCCGCGCCTTACACCGGTCGTCTGGTCCTCATGATGAGGATGATGAGTGCGAGTACCAGTACGGCACCAATGACGATGATGGCGTAAATCGCCCAGGTTGGTACCGGTGGTGTCGGTGCCGGCGCTGCCGGGATTATGATGTCAGGCACAGCCTGTGGGGCCGGAAGCACGATTTCCGGTGGTTGGAGCGTGATGGCCGGTGCCGGTGGTACTGAGATTATCGGTGCCGGTGCCTGCTCGATAATCACCGGTGGCGTTACTTCCGCAGCCTCTACCTTGAACGTCCGAGCATCCGACCACTGTCCGCGGACAGGGCCGAGACTCGAGGTGCCCATGGTATTGGCATCAACCCTGACTCTCCAGTAGTAGGTGGTATCGGGCATGAACTCCAGAACATAGCTGAAGGTGGTTCCGCCCTCCGTCTTGGAAGAGCCGGTGGGTCCGACGACCAGACCAACTACGCTGGCGTCGCTGCTGACCGCCATATCCATGGCCTTCTCGGTGAAGCCGCTGTCCAGGGCAATCTGGATGTCGTAGGAAGTGACCTTGTCCGACGGCTCATTCCAGGTGAAGGTCATGTCAAAGGCGTGACCGCTTATCGGGTTCACCCTGTTCACGGTGCCATCGGCAGGGCCAGCCAGGGTGGGCTTAACCGTCGCCAGGGTATCCTTGTAGCTGAAGAGCTCATTGGTGCCTGCCTTATCAATGGCCCACAGCTTGGTGACGTCACCACTCCGGCTTACCCTCAGCGCTGACGGCGTGGCAATGAAGGACTCGCCCGCGCTGGCGATGCTGTTCCAGCTTGGTTCGTCAGCACTGGTCGGGTTGAGCGTGCGGTGCAGATAGCTATCGGTGCTATTCCAGGATGCGGATGTCGCGTAGAGCACGCCCTGCTCGTAGGCCAGACCAGTGACAAAGTAGCCAGTGGTTACCGTTAAGATGTCATCCCACTCGTCGTCCGTGCCGAGCTGCCAGTGGTAGACGTAGCCACTAGTGGTATTGTCCGCGGCGAAGACGAAGTTGCCATCGTCAAGGCCCTGGGCGGTTACCTGGACGATAGCACCCAGGTCATCGTCGAGCTTGGTCCAGCTGGTGTTGCCATCCGTGGAGTAGGCCACGTAGCCATCAAGGCTGCCCGCGATAAGCTTGTCCTCGCCCAGGCTCTTGAGCATGCTGCTGCCGCCGCTGAGCTTGGAAGACACCTTCGTGGCCCAGGTGAAGCCCTTGTTGGTTGACTTGGAGACGTAGCCCGAGGTGGTCATAACGTAGACGGTATCACCGTCGGTCTCCACCGCCATGTCCGTGACCCCGGTGGTCTCCTTGTAGACGCGGGTCTGCCACTTGTCCATGCCGGCGCCCGAGCTGAAGTAGATGGTGGTGCCGCCGGCATCAGCCAGGTAGATGACGTTCGCGTCATCGGGGGCGATGCGGATGATATAGTCATCGTCCGCCGCCAGCCCGGTGTAAATCCTCTCCCACCGGTCTTCGTAGCGCCAGACGCTCAGGTCCGGAGTGGTATCGTTATCTCCGCTTACCAGGTAGACCTTGCTGCCATCTGGCGAGGTGGCGACATCGCTGAAAACGGTGAGGAAGGTGTCAATCAGGCTGAGGTCGTTGAAGCACTGGCCGTTATCGGTGGAGTAGGCGAAGGCACTGTTGTCACCCGAGGTGCCCGCCACCACTTTGTCGGCGGCAATGCCGACGACGACCTTGTCTACACCACCCGGGTTCTTGGTCGAGGTGGAGCCGCTGACGGATGGTGAGTCGCCCAGCGGGTCGGTGCAGCGATAGACACCGTTGGTATCGTATCTACCGGCAACGAGTAAAGACCCGTCATAGGCGAGGCTGTAGATAGCTTTCTCGTCCTTGAGCACTTCCACGTCGTCGTTATCCAGGCGGAAGATGCCCTCGCTATTCATGTCTGTACCAGTTTCGACGGCCAGGCCGACGAAGGCGATGCGCATGGAGTCATCGCTGGCCAGGTAGTCCGGCGCCAGGGCAATGGAGGCGGACTCGATAGTGGTTAGCGCTTCCGAATCCTGCTGCAGGTTCACCGGGAAGTCGGAGAAAGCGCCGGAGTTCCAGGTGTTGGTGTTGAAGCTGTACATCTGGAAGTTAATCTCGTCAGCGCTGTTGTCGAGTGTTACTGCTACCATCGCCTGGTCCGAGGAGAAGTTGGGGGAGAAGGCCACGGCGCGGGCATAGTCATCGTCCGTCTGGAAGCCGGTGTCAGCATGGGCGTCATTCCAAGCGGCCCCAACGGCGCCGATTTCGTAGTACCAGACCTGAGGGCCGGTACCATTATCACCGGCCACGGCCACGGTGTGGCTCCCGCCCTTCTCCGGGGAGAGGGCGAGGTCGTAGGCGACAGTGCCACATTGGCCCAGGTTACTCCAGTTGGCGCCGGCATCCTTGCTGATGTAGACCGTCCCGTTGTCAGAAGATACGGCGATATAGTTGGCGTCATCAGGGGTTACTGCTACGTACTTAGCAGTAATGGTGATGCTATTTTTGATGACGGTGATGCTGCTCCAGCTCTGGCCGCCGTTGGTTGACCGGTAGATGGTGGATGTGCCATTGCTTGAGGCGTAGATGACGCTGCCATCGCCGGAAACGGCTATGTCCTGAACATCCTGCCCGTCGTAGGTCACGAATTTATCGGGCAGGTCCTCAGCGCCCCAGGACAGGGTCCCGGCGGAAACTGGTGCCGCGGAGAGAAGCATGCTGGCCGCCAGCACTAACGCCAGGCCTATGCCCCATATTCTAGTTATTTTCTTTTTCATCGACTTTTTTATTTTACTCCTTATTTTATATATCTGTATCTCCACAAACAAAGATTTTCCATAAATCCTCATTTTATGGAGACAAAGACTTGTACTGGAACCATTTTTCGAGCTAACCGCTCGTTCCCCTTGCGGGTCCTGTCATCACATCACCTCCTTTATTACAAGTATCACTCCTACTATAAACAGAAAATCAACGTTTGTCAAGAGTTCGGGCAACAAATTTTACATAAATTCATTAAATTCGCCCAATCCGGCTTGTCCGGCCCGCTTTCACCTGAGCAGTTTCGGCAATTCACTCACCGGCACCGTTTTCTGCGCGGCGGTGGTCATGTCCCGCAGCGCTGCCGTACCGTTTTTTAATTCTTCCTCTCCTATTATAACGCTATAATGCACACCGAGGTTATTGGCCTGCCTGAGCTGCGCCTTGAGGCTGCGGTTGCCCGTGGCCATGATGACGCCAATGCCCTTTCGCCTCAGATGAGATGCCAGCCTGACCGTCTCCCTCCTGGCGGCCTCGCCTTGGTGGGCAACGAATGCCAGCGGCCGGGGCAGGGGCGGGGCGGGCACAGACTGTGCTTTTAAATTGACTATTATCCGTTCCAAGCCGATGGCAAAGCCGATGGCCGGCGTGGGCCGGCCGCCCAGTTCCTCAATCAGGTCATCGTATCTCCCCCCGCCACAGATGGTGCTCTGCGCGCCCCCGTTTTCAGGCTGAATTTCAAAAACGGTCCTCGTGTAGTAATCAAGCCCGCGCACCAGGCGGTGGTTGAGGCGGAACGGAATCTGCAGCCGGTCAAGGTATGCCGTGAGATGGTCAAAATGCTCCCGGCACTGCGGGCAGAGGTGGTCGGTGCTGCGCGGTGCCGAGTCCGCCGCATCCTGGCAGGACGGCTGCTTGCAATCCAAAAGACGGAGCAGGTTGCGTCTCAGCCTTTTCCGGCAATCGCGGCATAACGCCTCGGCCCGGCCGGCATAGTACTTTTGCAAAACGCTGAGGTAGCCCGGCCGGCACCGTTTACAGCCGATGCTGTTCAACTGGAGGGTAAGGCGTTTCAGGCCGAGCGACCGCAAAAACTGCCAGGCAAGTTCAATATTTTCTGCATCGAGGGAAGGGTCGTCATCACCGATGGCCTCGCAGCCAAACTGGTAGTGCTGGCGGTATCGGCCCGCCTGCGGTCTCTCATAGCGAAAAATGGGCGCCAGATAGTAGAGCTTGACCGGCTGCGGTCGACTGTGGAAGCCGTGCTCCAGATAGGCGCGGCATACCGGTGCCGTGCCTTCCGGGCGCAGCGTGAGCTGGTTGCCGCCTTTATCGGTGAAGGAGTACATCTCCTTTTCCACGATGTCAGTACCTGCTCCCACGCTGCGCGTGAAAAGGGAGGTATCCTCAAAGGCCGGGGAATCAATCCGCTCATAGCCGTAGAGCTGGCAGATACGGGTGGCCTTTTGCTCGATGTAGCGCCAGTAAGCCTGTTCCTCTGGCAGAATGTCGGTTGTTCCCCGCGGTGCCCGATATGATTTCATTTATCTGTTCTGTTACTTAGCTTTCTGGAAATACCACTTGTAAAGGAGCTTCATGTCATCGGGAAAGATGCCCAGGCGGTCCCCGTCGCTCACTTTTCTTTCCAGCGCCGAATACTCACCATTGAGGAAAATATTGCTGCCCAACTCCGAAAGTGGTATACCAATGCGCCGCACAATGCTGGCAATGGAATCCCCATTTTTGACGGGGACATTAATAATGGAATCTTGTGCCGGGTCCTGGTTATCGGTAAAGCGGCGCAGTTTCCCGTAAAGGTGTACTTCAATCATCAATTATCCCCCACCGATGAGCGGAAAGATGCCTACTCTGTCCTCATCCTGGAGGAGATAGTTTTCCTTTTGCCACCTGCCATTGACCATGAGCACGCCTATCTCCGGCCGGGGGATTTTGAGTTTGTCTACCAGGTCACCAAGGCTGGTCTTATCGCCCAGGTCCAGTGTGAAGACATCACTGTCTCCCGTGTTGGGGTGATACTGGCGTAAGCTCGCGAAAAGCCTTACCTCAACCTTGCTCATAGCTCGTTCCTCATCCGTTAATTACCCGTTCCATTATACCGTATTTTGACAGAATGAAGAAAGCCCCCTTCGCTATCACTGCGGAGGGGGCTCTTGGTCAGGTTCCAGTTTACTTACTAGGGATTGTGAACTTTATCCAGCACCTCGTCAGGCACGTCATAGACGACGTTGTGCGGTGGCAGTTTCTCATACTTCATGAACTCCGGAATGCGGTCGTCAAGATTGGTGAAGCCGGCGGCTTCATTGAAGCGCCGCTCCATCTTGACGATGTCACCGCCAATCCGGCCAACGTCATTCACCGTCCAGTTGGTGCCGAGCACGCCATTGCACTCTTCAACCATGCCCTCAAGGCCGGAGGGGATGTCAAGGATGGCGAAGGCGATGAACAGGCAGTGGCCGGTGGAATCGAGGAAGGCGGTAGCGTACTGGAAGTTGCGCGAGGCGTCGGCTTTCTCCATGCCCTTGCTCGCGGGGTCCATTTTACCGCTGACTCCAAGTATCTCCGGGGCAATGGTGTAGCCGGCGGTATGGTCAGCGCCCATGGTTGTGGTGGCGTAGGTCACGCCGATGCCCTTGATGGCTCTGGGCTCGTAGGCAGGCATGGCCTGTCTCTTGACCGTCGGGCAGCGGACAATGCCGAAGGTGTCCGCGGTGAGCGAGGCACCGCCGCCGAGGATATGGCCGAGCGGAGTGCCCTTACCAATCTCATGCATCAGCTCGATGGCTTTCTGGCCGTCGCCAAACTTGGCCAGCCCGGCTTCCATGGCCACGCCGATGGTTACCCCGGCTTCAATGGTATCCAGACCATAGTCATTGCAAAGCCGTATTAGTTCACCGGTGATATCCAGGCTGTCAATGCCGCAATCGGCGCCCAGCGCCCAGACCGATTCGTACTCCTGGCAGGAGACAAGCTCGGTGCCGTCCGGTTTCGGGTAGACATTGGAGCACTGAATGATGCAGCCGGTGCAGCCTCGGTGCCCGGTCGTACCTACACCGCCGCGCTTCTTGCAGGTCTCGTTTATCATCTCGCCGGAAATCTTGGCGGCACCCTCGAAGCGCCCGGCACTGAAGTTGCGGGTGGGGAAGCCACCGGCCTCGTTGATGACATTAACCAGTGCCGCGGTGCCATAGGTATTCAGCGTGCCGCCGGGCTTGGTAATATCATGCTTGCGGAGGGCATCGGTAAGTTTCTTGCGTCCAGACTCAAAGGCCTCTTTATTGGCCAGCGACACATTGGCACCGCCGGCATCATCGACGACGATGGCCTTGAGTCCCTTGCTGCCCATCACCGCGCCGACACCGCCACGGCCGGCATAGCGGGTGGGACGGTTCTCCGGGTCGTTGACGCAGATGCCAGCCATTGACATCAGCTTTTCCCCGGCGACGCCAATGCTGATGATGCCCACCTTCTCGCCGAACTTCTTGAGCATCTTGGGGTAGACTTCATAAAGGCCCTTGCCGACCCATTCCGCAGTCGCCGGCATAAGTTCCGCGCCTTTCTTATCAACCTTGAGCACCCAGAACTTGCCCTTTTCTTTGGGCTTCCCCTCAACAATGATGGCCTTAATGCCGATGCGGGCCAGCTTATCGGCGGCAATACCGCCGGCATTTGTTTCCTTAATGGTTCCCGTCAGGGGTGATTTGGCACCAACGGAAAGGCGTCCGGCGGTTGGGGCGCCGCTGGCGGTAACGATGCCCGTGGCAAAAGCGACCTTATTATTTGGCCCCAGGGGATGGCAGGTGGCCGGGACTTCATCACAGGTAATGGCTGAGGTCAACCAGCGTCCACCCATCAAGCGATATTTGTTGGGCACATCCTCGAGTTTAGCGGTCAGGTTGGTCATGTTGACACGAAGAAGCTTGCTCATCTTTGGAACACCTCCTAGTCACAATGTAATGAAAGTATACCACAATTTTACATCGTGTCAATATTGATGATTTGCCGTTAATGTCGAACCGTGATTGGCCGATTTACAGACTGAGTTTCGTTGGGCTATACTTAGGATATAGCCCGTATTACCGTCAGGAGGTATTTCACCACTTTGGCCGTTGTTGGGGTAACCAGTTTCAGCCAGCTGAAAGAAAAGGCGGAGGCCTATCTTCCGGCAGAGAAGATTGCGGTCATCGAAGAGGCGTACCGGTTTGCTGCCGAAGCACATCAGGGACAGATGCGTCTGTCAGGCGACCCTTATGTGGAGCACCCGGTGCAGACGGCACTGATACTTAGCGGACTCCAGTTTGATGCCTCCTCGCTGGCGGCAGCGCTGCTGCATGATGTGCCGGAGAACTGCGGCATACCGGTGGAGAAGATTAATGAGAAATTCGGGCCGGAAATAGGCAAGCTGGTAGATGGTGCTACCAAACTGGGCAAGGTTTCCTGGCAGACGCCGGGGACAGCCACTAGAGAGGCACAGGCGGAAAACCTGCGGAAGATGCTGGTCGCCATGGCAGAGGACCTCCGCGTGGTTTTCATCAAGCTGGCGGACAGATTACATAATATGCGTACTCTGGGCGCACTGCCTCCAGAAAAGCAGCGCAGCATTGCGCAGGAAACCCTGGAAATCTATGCCCCGCTCGCCCACCGCCTGGGGATATGGGAGCTTAAATGGCAGCTGGAAGACCTGGCCTTTCAGTGTCTGGAACCGGCGCAGTTCCGCCGCGTTGCTACTCTGCTGGCCGCCCGCCGCACGCAGCGGGAAAACTTTATTGAACAGGTAATCGACATTCTGAAAAAAGAGCTGGAAAAAGCCGGCCTGAGGGCCGAGCTGTCCGGCCGCCCCAAGCATATATACAGCATTCACCAGAAAATGCAGCGAGGTCGTGACTTCAACGATATCTATGACCTCCTAGCATTGAGGGTGCTGGTCAGCACCATACCCGATTGTTACAGCGTCGTGGGCATCATCCACAGCCTGTGGCACCCGATACCCGAGGAGTTTAACGACTACATTGCCAATCCAAAGCCGAACGGGTACCAGTCGCTGCACACGGCTGTCATGTGTTTCGGCACCACTCCCTTGGAGGCCCAGATAAGAACCCGGGAAATGAACTATAACGACGAGTACGGCGTGGCCGCGCACTGGCGTTACAAGCAGGGGCAGACAGCGGACCTGCACTACGAGGAAAAAATCGGCTGGCTGCGCCAGCTTATCGAATGGCATCGTGAATTGAGCGGCTCGGAAGAGTTCCTGGAATCGGTGAAAACAGACATTTTCATTGACCAGGTCTTTGTTTACACACCGAAAGGGGATATCAAAGACCTGCCCAGAGGCTCTACACCGCTTGATTTTGCTTACCGGGTGCACACCGAGCTCGGGCACCGCTGCATTGGTGCCAAGGTGAACAGACGCCTGGTGCCGCTGGACTATGAGCTGAAAAACGGCGACGTGGTGGAAATCATGGCCACCAAGGGGGAAAAGGGGCCGAGCCTTGACTGGCTGAACCCGCACCTCGGTTTTGTCCGGACCTCTCACTCCAGGGAAAAAATACAGCAGTGGTTCAAGAAACAGGAGCGCACGGAAAACATCGAACGCGGCCGCCAGATCCTGGAGAAAGAGCTACGGCGCTTGGCAATTACCATTGAGCGTGAGGAGCTCGCCAGACTGTGCAATTACGGTAACGTCGATGACTTTCTGGCCGCGATTGGCTACGGTGGGATTTCCACCCATCAGATTGTGGTGAAGCTGGCCGCGCAGCAGGAGCCGGCCAAAATCGTCCCCGAGGTAGCACCGCCCAAGCCGACGCCCTCGACGGTACAAGTGCTGGGCGTGGGCAATCTGGTCACCCATCTGGCCCAGTGCTGCCACCCGGTGCCCGGCGATAAAATCATTGGCTACATCACACGCAGCCGCGGCGTCACCATTCACCGCCAGGATTGTTACAGTGTCCTGCATGAGGACGAGCAGGACAGGCTGGTGCCGGTGGAGTGGGGGCAGACAGACTCACTGTACCCGGTCAATATCCAGGTCGAGGCCTGGGACCGGGTGGGGCTCATGCGTGATATCACCACCTTTGTCGCCGAGGAGAAAGTGAATATCACCTCTCTGGACATGCACAATCATGATGACCGTACCGTGACCATGGACTTTACCCTGGAGACGCAGGGCCTGGCCCAGCTGAGCCGGCTCCTTAGGAAGATTGAATCGGTCAGAGGCATGATTCGCATCGTCCGCATCGGGGATGAGGCCTCGGCCAAAAAGAGTGATAAAACTTGACTTGCCTTTCTGATTCGGCATAAGATGTAGTTTTGGGATATATCAATAGCTATAAATTTTTTGATAGTTTCGGCCAGTTTAATTTGAGGGGGTTGATATTGCCACACAGCAAGCAAGCACAGAAAGCGGAACAGCAACAGTTGAGAAATCGCGCGGTTCGCAGCCGGGCCAAGACCTTCATTACCAAGGCGGAGAAGCTCATCTTTGCCGGTGAGATGGAATCGGCCCAGGCCGCGGTCATGGAGTCGATAGCGGCTCTGGATATAGCTGCGGAGAAGGGGATTATCCATCTCAACAATGCCGCCCGGCGCAAGTCACGGTTGATGAAGAAGCTCAATCAGGCTCAAGCGTCCGCTGCGGAAGCTGTTGAGGAAAAGGTGGCTGAGGCGGGAGCGGCGGAAGAGAAGGCTGAGAAGAAACCGAAGGCAAAGAAGAAACCGAAGGCTGAGAAGGAAGAGAAGAGCAAGTAGGCCGGTCTTCACTCTCCCATAATCTGCAGTAGAATTTGCCTTGATTCTCCCCCGTCTAGCACGGCAGCTCATCCCAAATAATCTCATTCATCTCAAATACCGGCCCGTCCTTGCAGACCTGCTTCAGGCCACTCTTCGTTTTCACGGTGCAGCCGTAGCAGACGCCCACTCCGCACCCCATCCTGACCTCCAGGGAAATCTGCACCGACTTGCCTTTTAGTTTCAGCTCTCGCTGACGGCTATAGATATCGCGGTACATGGCCATTGGCCCGCAGGCGAAGACCTGGTCAGCTTTTTCCGCAAAGCGCGGCAGAAGGTCGGTTACCAGCCCCTTTTCCCCCACCGAGCCGTCTTCGGTGGCCGCCACCGCTTCTATTTCGGGAGAAAGGGGATAACGGTTTCCATCCACCGTGCCGTAAAGCAGCGTTACCTTGTAGTTATTTCCCGCCGCCTGCCGGGCCAGAAAATAGAGCGGAGCGATGCCGACGCCGCCGGCCACCAGCAGTAAACTCTGCGCTTTGTGGTGAATGGAAAAGCCGTTGCCCAGCGGCCCGAATATTGATACGGAGGCACCGACTTTCTGGCCGGCAAGCCAGCCGGTGCCCCGGCCGCCTTCCCGCACGGCATAGAATAAAGCGATACGGTCGTTATTTATCTGGTGGATGCTGAACGGGCGGGGCAGGGTGGTCTCCGGGCCGCAGCGCACCATGACGAACTGTCCCGGCCCTGACTCCCGGGCAATATCAGGGCAGCGCAGCCAGATGAGCCAGCTGCCCAGTATACCGCGTGCGTGAATATGCCTGTGGCCGGGCAGGACCTGGCGGTTTTCCATGACCTCGGCATCGATTAACTTCATTTAGCTTCCCTTCTGCGGTAATCGGGGAGGGGCTGAACGAGGTAGGTCTGGTTGGGGTTGGAGAGCGCCTCTACCGCGGCCCTGACGGTATCCAGAGAGGTAAAGCACGGCACCTGTTTCTCCGCTGCCGCCCGCCGAATATAAAAGCCATCGCGGAGGGACGCATCTCCGCCGGTTATGGTATTGACCACGCCGATTACGGTGCCGTTTCTGATAATGTCAACTACGTTGGGATGCCCCTCGCCAAGCTTTTTGGTTATCATGGTTACCGGCAACCCGGCGGCCCCGATCATGGCGGCGGTTCCTTCGGTGGCGTAGAGTATGTAGCCCAGTTCCGCCAGCCTTCTGATGGGGGGCAGCGCTTCTGCTTTGTCCCGGTCGGCGATGCTGAGCAGTATGGCGCCCTGTGGCGGCAGCATCATGCCCACGGCGAGCAGCGCCTTGACCAGGGCAGCATTGAAATTGACGTCAATGCCCATCACCTCGCCAGTGGACTTCATCTCCGGCCCGAGGTAGGTATCAACGCCGACCAGCTTGGACATGGAGAAAACGGGCGCCTTGATTCCCGCCAGCGGCTGCTCCGGCCAGAGGCCGGTTTTGTAGCCCTGCTCTTTAAGGCTGATACCAAGCATGACCTTGGTGGCCACCTTCACCATGGGGACGCCGGTCACCTTGGACAGGAACGGGACGGTGCGGCTGGCGCGCGGGTTGACCTCCAGCACATAGACCGATGAGCCCAGGCCTTCCCGGCGGGGTACGGTCACAAACTGGACGTTCATCAGCCCTTTGATTTTCAGGGCCAAGCCGATGCGGATGGTGTAATCGATGATGGCGTTCACTTCCTGACGGGTCAGGTTCAATGGGGGATAGACCGCCATGGAGTCGCCGCTGTGCACGCCGGCGCGCTCGATGTGCTCCATGACGCCCGGGATAAACACTGTTTCCCCGTCGCTGATGGCATCGACCTCCGTTTCCTTTCCCTGCAGGTACTTGTCGATAAGGATAGGGTGGCCGGTGTCCAGCTCCAGAGCCAGGCCCATGTAGCGGGAGAGCTCGGTGGTGTTATGGACAATCTCCATGCCCCGCCCGCCGAGGACATAGCTGGGGCGCACCAGCACCGGGTAGCCAATGAGCTGGGCGATATTGAGGGCCTCCGCCGCCGAGGTCACCCCGGCGCCGGGCGGCTGGGGAATGCCCAGGTTGCTTAAGAAGTTCTCAAAGCGGCGCCGGTCTTCGGCCAGGTCAATGGTCTCCGCGCTGGAGCCGATGATGGGCATGCCGGCGCTGGCCAGCGGCCACGCCAGGTTGATGGCGGTCTGCCCGCCGAACTGGACGATAGAGGGCGGGGCATTGTTGCCGCCTCCCTCATTCTCCAGAATGTCGCGCACACTCTCTATATCCAGGGCTTCAAAATACAGCCGGTCGCTGGTGTCAAAGTCGGTGGAGACCGTCTCCGGGTTGGAATTGACCATGATGCTTTTATAGCCGGCCTGCTGGAGAGCCCGGGCGGCGTGCACGCTGCAGTAGTCAAACTCGATGCCCTGCCCGATGCGGATGGGCCCGCTGCCGA
>CAZJGR010000013.1:0-32961 GCA_964545815.1 uncultured Dehalococcoidaceae bacterium
CGTGAGCCGTGCAGGTCTCGAACCTGCGACCACCTGATTAAAAGTCAGGTGCTCTACCAACTGAGCTAACGGCCCACCTAAAATAAGGAATTAAATATAGATATGCAATCTTGATTTTAACAAATCACAGTTTTACTCGCAAGTTTGATATTTAGGTGAGTTTTAAAAACGCAAAGGCGAATTTGCCGACCTTAAAGTAAAAAAGAGCACTATCACCGCCAACGCCCCTTGTAGACAGGCTGCCTGCGCTTTTATAATTAACCTGGTGTCATACCGTTAACACTTCGCCTTGATAGTAAAGAGCTAAGGAGTTGACCGGCCGTTGTCCGAAGAAGAATACATGAAATTGGCCTTAAGGCTGGCACGACATGGGCTGGGATGGACCAGCCCGAACCCGATGGTGGGAGCCGTGCTGGTCAAGGACGGCCGGATTATTGGTCGCGGCTATCACCGTCGGTTTGGCGGCAACCATGCTGAAGTCAATGCTTTGCAGAACGCCAGCGCTGACCCGGCCGGTGCCACGCTCTATGTTACCCTGGAACCCTGCTGCCACTACGGGAAAACGCCCCCCTGTGTTGATGCCATTATCAGGAACAGGATAAAAGGGGTCGTTATCGGAATACTTGACCCGAACCCTCAGGTCAGCGGCAAAGGCATTAAGATTCTGAATGAGCACGGCATTGAGACCAGGGTCGGCGTGCTGGAAGAGGCGTGCCGCGAGCTGAACGAGGCACACTTCAAGTACATGACCACCGGACTGCCGCTGGTTACTCTCAAGTTCGCCCAGACGCTGGACGGCCGAATCGCTACGGCCAGCGGCGACTCCTTCGGGCTAAGCTCAGAGGAATTCAGGAAGCTGGCGCACCGGTTGCGCGCCACCAATGATGCGGTTTTGGTGGGCATAGATACCATTCTGGCGGATAACCCCCGGCTCACGGTGCGCCTGGTCAGGGGCAGAAACCCGACCCGCGTTATTCTGGACTCCAGGTTGAGAATGCCATTGGACAGCGAAATCGTCAGTACCCGCGACGAGGCACCGGTAATCATTGCCACCACAGTTCAGGCGGACGGTAAAAGGGCCTCCCAGCTGCGTGAGCTCGGGCTCGAGATCCTGGTGGTCCAGCCGGACAAGTCCGGAGAAATCGACCTGAAGCATTTGCTCCGGGCCCTCGGTGAGCGGAATATCTCCTCGGTACTGGTTGAGGGCGGAGGCAAAGTCATCACCTCTTTCCTGCGCCAGAAGCTCGCCGATAAGGTCGTCGTCGCCGTTGCGCCCAAGATTCTGGGCCGGGGGATTGATGCGGTGGGAGAACTGGATATCGCCCGGATAAGCCAAGCTTTGCCACTGACATTCATCAAGATATCCAGAGCCGGCGCCGACATCGTCATTGAGGCCAGCATTGACCGCTCCACGGGCTAGGCCTGCTTCAGCATATATTCCATCACCTCGGCCACCAGAAACAGCGAGCCGGTGGCACAGATAAGGTCATCTGGTCCGGCAATGGATAGCGACCGCGCCACCGCCGTTGCAACATTTTCTGAGGTCTCAGGCATCATGCCCTGTTTGGAGAATTCATCGACAAGTCGCTCCACCGCCAGAGCGCGGGGGTGATGGGAACAGGTAACAATGACCCGGTCGGGAAAAGACACCAGTTCCGCCACCATCGCCGCGATATTTTTATCCGATGAGGCACCAAAAATGACCACGGCTTTGCCAAATGAAAAATATTGCTTGAGCGCCACCACCAGCCTCCGCATGGAATCACCATTGTGGGCTCCGTCAACGATAACCCAGGGCTTTCGTCGCAGGATTTGGAGTCGACCCGGCCAGCTGACATGCGCTATTCCTCTGGCTATTGTCTTTCGGGTTATCCTGGCACCAAGTTCAGCCAGCACCTCGGCCGCAGCGACGGCGGCGGCGGCGTTTTCCAGCTGGTGCTCGCCTACCAGTGGCACGCTTAATTGATATTCGTCCCTCAGGCCCTGAATCTCAAAAGATTGCCCTTCCGGGCAGAACGATTTCCGCTGCCAGGCGACATCATTGCCCACCCTGACCAGTCTCACCCCTTTCTGCTGGCACACGTCTTTTATGACCTTCATCGCCTCCGGAGACTGAGGAGCGCTAACGGCGATGCTTCCCGGCTTGATGATACCCGCTTTCTCTCCCGCTATCTTCGTCAGAGTATCGCCAAGCACGTCCATGTGGTCATAACTGATGGACGTGATGACGCAGACCTGAGGTTTCACCACGTTGGTGGCATCAAGTCGTCCCCCCAGCCCCGTCTCCAGCACTTGGTAAGCAATCTCCCTTTCCCGAAAGCAGGCAAAGGCCAGCGCGGTCAGGATTTCAAAAGTGGTCAGCGCACCGAAATCACCGCGGGCATTCACCGCTTCGACCTCGGGTTTTATCATTGCCGTCAGCCGGGCGAATTCATCCTCGGCAATCAGCTGCCCGTCGACCTGTATGCGCTCGCGGATATTGAGCAGGTGCGGCGAAGTGTAGAGGCCAGTGCGGTACCCCGAATGCGTCAGGATGGAGGCAATCATGGCGGCGGTGCTGCCTTTTCCTTTCGTGCCGGCGATATGGACTGACTTCGCCGCATTTTGAGGGTTGCCTAATCTTTCCAGCAACTGCTCAATGCGCCGCAGGTCAAAAACCACCGCCGAGCGCGGTATCCGCTCGTAGTCGGCAAAGGTCAGAATATAATCGACCGCCGCTTTGAAGTCCATCTTCGGTTCCTCCATACCCAACCTAATCTTACCTTTTGTCACCATGGCGGTAAAGTTTTTCGAAAATTTTAACCAAATGCAGGGAGATAACCCTTGACAAATACTACAGGTTGTATTAATATAAACTTTGCCCTACTACATGATGGGTATCAGACTATGAAATGTCCTTATTGTGGCTATCATGATTTTAAGGTCATTGACTCACGGGATATCAATGATGGCGTACGCCGGAGGCGCCAGTGCCTGAAGTGCAGTTCCCGCTTTACCACCTACGAGCGACTTCAGCCCGCGGGACTGTTTGTCATTAAGAAAGACGAGCGCCGCGAGGAGTTCCACCGGGACAAGCTCCTCACCGGCATCCGCAAAGCCTGTGAGAAACGGCCGCTCCCCAGTGGCACGGTGGAAAAAATGGCCGATGATATTGAAGCTGAACTGTACCGCTCCGGCAAGCTGGAAGTGCCCAGCACTATCATCGGTGATATGGTCATGGAGAAGTTGAAAGGGCTGGACCAGATTGCCTACATCCGTTTTGCCAGCGTTTACCGCGAGTTCACCGACATCACCACACTGAAAAAAGTGGTGGATGACCTGGTCAGTGGCGAGCCAGTGCTTGCCGCGCCACAGAACCAGCTCTCGCTCCTATCTGACAAGGAACTGGAGGAGCTGTCGAAACGAAGACCGTCTGACGTTCAAGCGAAATCATTGACCATAAAAAATAAATGAGCCAAGGGACAAGATGGATAAGTCATCGCACCGACCGACAAGCTCTGTAAATCGCAACCAGATTGCGCGCATTGTTTTCGCCGCCGCTGAGTCCATGGGCATCACTGACCGGAGGCTGCTGGAAAGGCTCACCTCACAGGTCATTGAGCGACTCGAGCAAAGCCGCTCTTTTATTCCGCCACCCACCCTGCCCGGGATGGAAGACCTGGTGGCCAGGTCGCCACGGCGACCGAGCCGTCTGCCCACGGATACCGACATCCTGACCATAGTTGAGGAAATCCTGGCGACGGAAGAACAAAAATTCACCGAGGAGGCGACCGATAAAATGAAAACGACCAAGACCGCCAGCACCAAAGGTCAGCCCGATACTGGCTTAAAATTAACCGAAAACGCCCGGCATGTCCTCGAGAAGCGCTACCTCAAGAAGGACAAGCAGGGAAAAGTTATCGAAACGCCAGAGGAGATGTTCCATCGCGTGGCCAGAGCCATTGCCGAGGCGGAACTTATCTCTAACCCCAAGGCGAAGGTGAAAGCGGTGGAAAACGAGTTCTACCGCCTTATGACCAGCCTTGAGTTCCTGCCCAACTCCCCGACCCTGATGAACGCGGGCCGGGAACTGGGACAATTGTCCGCCTGCTTTGTCCTGCCCATTGAGGACTCGATGGAGTCCATTTTTGACTCGGTGAAGAATACAGCGCTCATCCACAAGAGCGGCGGCGGCACCGGCTTTTCCTTCTCCCGACTGCGCCCGGAAAGAGACCGCGTCGGTTCCACGGGTGGGGTGGCCAGCGGCCCGGTGTCATTCATCAGGGCCTTTGATACCGCCACCGATGTTATCAAGCAGGGCGGAATGCGCCGCGGGGCTAATATGGGCATCCTCAACGTTGACCACCCGGACATCATGAAGTTCATTACCGCCAAAGAGGACAGAACCTCTCTGACCAACTTCAATATCTCGGTGGCGGTAACCTCGGAATTCATGGAGGCGGTGAAGACCGGCGCAGACTATAATCTGGTTAACCCCCGCACCAAGGAGGTTGAGGGGAAGCTCAACGCCAAAGAGGTCTTTGACAAAATCGTGGATATGGCCTGGAAGACCGGCGACCCCGGCATTGTCTTCCTTGACCGCATCAATCAGGATAATCCCACCCCGCACCTGGGCAAAATCGAGAGCACCAACCCCTGCGGTGAGCAGCCCCTGCTCCCCTACGAGTCCTGCAACCTCGGCTCCATCAATCTGGCCAAGATGCTCCGAAAGGGAGATGGCGCAATCGAAATTGATTACCCCAAGCTGGCGAAGACCATCAAGACCGCAGTCAGGTTTCTGGACAACGTGATTGACGTGAACCGGTTCCCCCTGCCCCAGATTGAGGAGATGACCAAGAAGACGAGGAAGATTGGCCTCGGCGTCATGGGCTTTGCCGATATGTTAATACTGCTTGGCATTCCCTATAATTCCGAAGAGGCGCTCAAAACCGCCTCCGAAGTCATGAAATTCATCAGCGAAGAAGCGACCAAGTCGTCCGTGGAACTGGGCAAGGAGCGCGGCCTCTTTCCTGCCTTTAAGGGCAGTATCTATGATGTCCCCAATGCGCCCAGAGTTAGAAACGCCTCGCGCACCACCATCGCTCCCACTGGCACCCTGAGCATGATTGCCGGCTGCTCCAGCGGCATAGAGCCCCTCTTTGCCCTGAGCTACACCAAAAATATCCTAGACGGGGCGAAACTGGTTGAGGTGAACCCGTACTTTGAAGCCACTGCCCGGGAAAAAGGCTTTTATTCCGAAGGGCTGATGCAGAAGCTCGCCGATGGTGCCCACCTCGCTGATATTGAAGGCGTGCCCGATGACGTGAAACCGGTTTTTGTTACCGCTCATGAAATCGCCCCGGAATGGCACGTTAGGCTGCAGACCGCGTTCCAGAAATCAACGGACAACGCTGTTTCCAAGACGGTCAATTTCCCCCGTCAGGCGACCCGGGAAGATGTGGCCAAGGTGTATATGCTTGCCTATGAGGAAGGGCTCAAGGGAATTACCATCTACCGCGATGGCAGCCGCGAAGCACAGGTCCTGACCACCGGTAAAACCGAGGGGAAAACCGGGGTAGCTGCCGATGAAGCGAGGCTAACGCCGCGGAAGCGGGCCAAGGTAACCAGCGGTTTTACGGAAAGGGTTACCACCGGCTGCGGCTATATCTATGTCACGGTCAATTCTGATGAAC
This sequence comes from uncultured Dehalococcoidaceae bacterium, assembly GCA_964545815.1. GTDB lineage: Bacteria > Chloroflexota > Dehalococcoidia > Dehalococcoidales > RBG-16-60-22 > E44-bin89. The sequence continues at coordinate 5,673 of CAZJGR010000013.1, forward strand.
ACGGCATCTGCGAGGTCTTCTCCCACCTCGGGAAAACGGGTGGCTGTGCCTCGGCACAGCTGGAAGCGACCTGCCGCCTCATATCGCTGGCACTGCGTTCCGGCGTGGACGTGGCCTCGGTTGTCCGGCAGCTGCGGGGTATCCGCTGCCCGTCGATTGCCTGGGAAGAGGGCAAATCAATCCTCTCCTGCGCCGATGCCATCGCCAGCGTGCTGGAAAAGCATACCACCGGCTATGATGGCAAGCCGAAACCGGAAGACTACGGTCTGGCCAAGAACCTGGCCGGTCAGTGCCCGGAGTGCAGCAATATGCTCATCTACCAGGAGGGTTGCTTTATCTGCCCGGCCTGCGGATATACCAAATGTTAAATCATAGGAGGTAACACCTTGGTCGATGATTTAATGAATAGGGACGTCATCGTTCTTCAGGAAATAGAAGCTAGACGCGTCGGCGACGGGATTCGGGAACTGCGCCTCCGCTGCGGGCTCTCGGTGGCGGAGCTGGCCCGCAGGGCCGATGTCTCTCATGACTACCTTTTGAGCCTTGAGGAGGGACACGAGTTGAAAATAGACCGGTCAGTCCTGGATAACCTGAGGCAGGTCAGCAGCCCCAGCGGGTAACCTAAAAATCTATATGACGCCATTTCTATTTCGTCCATAGCTTGTTTTTGGTGCTCTAAAGTAAAAGGTGTCTATTTCATCCCCTCCCTCTGCGGAGGGGATAGTTATTTCTAAGCTCCTTTGACACCCCCCTAGGCCGATGATATGATTAGCCAAGGGGGCGGGCTTGGGGGTCAATATTGACCTCTATCTTGTCGTTCTTGTCAGAAGAAGGAACCTGACAAATCCTGAGATACGAAGACGATGCAACGCTTGCGCATTAAATTCCGACGTGGTGCCGAGGTAAAGTATATCTCACATCTCGATATCATGCGCCTCTGGCAGAGAGCGTTCAACCGTGCCGGCATGGCGCTGGCCTATTCTGAGGGATTTCACCCCCACCCCAAAATATCTCTGGCCGTGCCACTTGCCGTCGGCGTCACCAGCGAAGCCGAACTCATGGATATCACCCTGACCAGGGAGACCTCCCCACATTTCTTCACCGCTTCGGTAAATCAGCAGTTGCCCGCCGGCTTTGAAATCCTTCAGGTGGTGCCAATTGCCGAGACTATGCCGTCGCTGCAATCGCAGGTTCACTTTGCCGAGTACACCGTGGAGCTGGAAACGGAAAAAGGACAAGCGGAGATAGCCTCCGCCATTGCCTCAGTTCTGTCATTGAAACATCTTCCCTGGCAGCACCAGCGAGATACCGGCCCACGGCATTACGACCTGAGGGCATTAATCGATGATATCTGGCTGGTCAACTGCCAGGACAGGCACTGCACCATCGGGATGAGGCTGCGCTGCGATAGCGGCGGTTCGGGAAGGCCCGAGCAGGTTACGGCGGCTCTCGGGTTCGCGGAGCTGCCGAAATCAATTCACCGCACGAAGCTCATTCTGAGGTCGAATTAAATTACTGGTGGCATCGGTGAAACAAAAGCGTAAGGTCCCATTGCCCGAGCGAGTTTCGGGGTTCATCACTGAGCACCGCCTGATATCAAAGGGGGGCAAACTGGTGGTGGCGGTATCCGGCGGGCCGGACTCGGTTTGCCTGCTTCATGTCCTGTGCGGGCTGCGGGATAAACTGGGAATCACGCTGCATGTGGCCCACCTCAACCACCAGCTAAGAAGGGATGAGTCTGACGCTGATGCCAGCTATGTAACTGACCTGACGCGAAGGCTGGCTCTGCCAGCTACCGTGGAACGGCGTGACGTGAAAGCCTACCAGAGAAGCGAGCGTCTCTCTCTGGAAGAGGCGGCGCGCGAGGTGCGCTACATCTTTCTGGCCGAAGTCGCCGAAGCGACCGGAGCTCATTCCGTGGCGGCCGGACACACCCTTGACGACCATATTGAAACCGTCCTGATGCATTTGGTCCGGGGCAGCGGCACGCGGGGGCTGAGAGGGCTGCAGCCGTCCAGTCGGCTGCACTTCGAAAATGTTGCGCTCACCATAATCCGGCCGCTGCTGGAAATCAGCCGGGAGGATACCGCTGCCTATTGCCGCCGTTACCGACTCAAGCCCTGCCTCGATACTTCAAACCTGTCCCTGTCACCGCTGAGGAACAGGGTACGCCAGCAGCTTATCCCCCTGCTCCAAAGCTATAACCCACAGGTAACCGACGCCCTGCTCCGCACCGCCCGCATCGCTGCCGAGGACCTCGCCGTTCTGGAGGAAGAAGCCCTGAGGCTGGGCAGCAATATCATCAAGGAACAGGAAGACACGGTAATTCTGGATAAAGAACGCTTTCTCAAGCTACCGACTGCCTTGCAATGCCACCTTCTGAGGTCATCCCTAGAAAAGCGGCTGGGCAACCTGATGGATATTGAGAGCCGCCATATTGAGGAAATCATGACCTCTCTGCATAAACCAGCGGGAAAGAAAGTCACTCTGCCCGACGGGTTAATCTTCGCCATCGAGTATGACCGCTATCTTCTGGGGAGCGACCCCGCCGCCCTATCACCATTCCCACATATAGCAGACGAGCATGATTTAAAGGTACCGGGTACCACGGCGCTGCCCGGCTGGCTGGTCGTAGCCAGTGTTATGGAGCAGAAGCCGGTTGGGGAAGAGGACAGCCGGTATACCGCATGCTTCGACCTTGACCGGACGGGAGATAGGTTGACCATACGCCCGCGCCGCCCTGGCGACCGGTTCCAGCCTCTCGGCATGAGTCAGTCCAAGAAACTGAACGAGTTCATGATTGATAGCAAAATACCGCAGTCCTGGCGACGGCGCGTACCGATTGTCTGCTCAGCAGAGCATATCGTCTGGGTAGTCGGCTGGCGCATTGACGAGCGGGCAAAGGTGACCGCCGCCACTCTAAATGTGCTGCGCCTTGAGATGGTAAGGTCTAGGAATGAATGAGCTGGAAAAGGTAGAGGAGATAGCGCAACAGCTACAGCGTGAACCCTACAGCCTGCTGACCAATGACTGCCTGATGAAGTCCTTGAAACTGAGAAGGCAGTGTGAAACGCTTGGAATACGGGCCAAGGTTGTGGCCTGCATTGGTATCGTCAGGGCTAAAGTCTTTAGGCTCTGGTGGATGACGATACCGGTAGTTCATGGCTGGGTGGAAGTTAATGGCCAGAGAATTGAAGTGTCCCGGCCCCGCGGTGCCTCCGGCACCTGGGGCATCATTCCCGCGAATATCAGGCCCGTAATCAAGCTACGGTTCTAAAAACCGCTTACTCTGGCTTTATCCCCCTGACTTTGATGCTGGCCACCGAATCGACGGTATCTGCTATCTCGCCTTCTGACAGGTCCGTCTTCTTGATAATCGCTTTGGCCGTCGGGTCATTGGCCATGCAATCGATGGGGAAAATGGCCTCATCAAGCACCTGAACGCTCTTGAAACCTGATTCCTTTATTGTCCTGAGGTACTCAGCTTTCATCATGGCACCGGAAATGCAGCCCACGTACGCGGCGACGGATTTTCTGATGAAATCAGGGAGTTCTTGGAGCAGGACAATGTCCGATACCATCAGCCGGCCACCTGGTTTAAGCACCCGGAATGCCTCACCGAAAACCTGCTTTTTGTCTGGAGAAAGATTGATGACACAGTTTGAGATGATAACGTCAATGGAATTATCCGCCGCCGGCAGGTTTTCAATCTCACCTAATCTGAACTCGACATTCTCATAATCGCCTTTCTCGGCATTCTCTCTAGCTTTTTCGAGCATCTCCGGCGTCATATCCACGCCAATGACTCTACCTCTTTTACCAACCCTTTTCGCTGCCAGGAAACAGTCGAAACCGGCGCCTGAGCCAAGGTCTAAAACCGTTTCTCCTTCGCCCAGAGAGGCTAAAGCGATGGGGTTGCCGCAGCCCAGGCCCAGATTGGCACCATCCGGCACGGAGTCCATTTCCTGCTCCGTGTAGCCTATGGCCTTGCTGATGGACCTGGTCGTATTGCCGCCTCCGCAGCATGTTTTCTTCGGGGCACAGCAGGAACTCCTCGTTTTGACCCTTTGAGCATAGCCTTCTCTGACCGCTTTCTTTATTTCAGCTTCTTTCATTATCACCTCTCCTTGCAAAAACTCTACATCACCCGTTTGAGCCTCGGGTTCGGCGTAATGCCAGGTATCCTCCCCCGTTTGGCAATCGGCTTGCCCTCCACCTCATGCAGGTCGGCAGTAAAATCAATCGGCCGGGCACCGCTGATATAGCTGCCGACGCCAAAGCCGTCAACCGGAGCCCCGTTATTCAGGAAATAGTTGATACGTTCCGGGTCCAGCCCACCGCTGACAAATATCTTCACCTTCTTAAATCCGGCCAGGTCCAGTCTGGCCCTTACCTCTTTCACCAGGTCAGCGGTAACCCGCCCTCGCTCTCCGGGAGTGTCCAGCCGAACGCTGTTCAGCTTTTCCCCGAGGGCTTCGGCCACACGCAGGCTCTCTTCGGCCTCGTCCTTAAAGGTATCCACCAGCGAAATGCGCGGCACATCGGGCGGCATATATTTATCGAAGGCAACGGTCGCCCGCACCGTATCCCCCATAATGATAATCAGGGCGTGGGGCATGGTGCCTGATGGCGCAACGCCAGTGAGCTTGGCTCCAGCGACACTGGAGCAGCCAGCGCAACCGCCCACCATCGCCGAGTAATCCAGAATGCCGGCCACCGATGGATAAACGTGCCGCGCCCCGAAGCTGATGATGGGTAGGCCACGGGCGGCAGCAACGCATTCTCTGGCCGCGGTGGCCCAGCCGCTGCAGTGGGCCAGAATGCCACAGAGAGCGGTCTCATAAAGTCCATAACTCTGATATGGCGCCCTGAAGCGGAGCACCACCTCCTTGACATCCATTGATTCACCCTCTTCAAGAGCCCAGACCTCACGCCGTTCCCTGGGCAAAACCCGGCCCAGCAATGCTTTTGCCTCTTCCATACCGCAGAGCATTCCGGCCCGGCTGGGAAAGACCTCCATGGTGGCCATCGGGTTGAGCCCCTCATGGCGCAGTATCTCGATGGTGCGGGCGAAGTAGATATCAGCAGTCTCTCCGGATAGCACCGCTTCACTTGGTTTAAACTCGGGCTTCTTCATCTGGCTACCCTCCAACGCTGGTCAGCTTTGCCCCCAGCACCTTGTCCATGTGCTCCAGGGCAAACCGGTGTGCCTTTTCGTCCGGCGAGGCGACACCGTCAACCGGCACCTCTACCGGATAATCGCGATTGCGGGCATCGGCCACTGTATGCAGCACGCAGATATTGGTCAGCACGCCACAGACAATCAATTTGTCCGGTTTAGGTTTCCTGAGTCTTGCTTCTAAGTCGGTATGGAAAAAGCCGCTGTAACGCTTCTTGGGGATTATCTCGCCGGGATACCCGGCCAGTTCCGGAATGACCTCCGCCTCCGGCGTGCCCGCAATGCAGTGCGGCGGGAACATCTTGAACTCAAGGTCATCGGGGTCATGGTTATCGCAGATGAAGAAGATTTTAGAACCGCGAGCCAGCTCCCGCTTCAACAATTTCTGTATCCTGGGAATGATGCCACGGGCTTTATCCCCCGCGTACAGCGGGTGACCTGGCTCCATGAAGCACCGGAGCATATCGACAACGATAACCGCGTCAGCCATATATCACTTCCCACCCTTGATGCTAATGCCGGAAATGCCTTTCCCCGGTAAACACCATGGCGATATGGTATTTGTCCGCCGCCCGGATGGAGTCCTCGTCTCTGATTGAGCCGCCGGGCTGGATGATGGCGGTAACACCACCCTCCGCCGCTGCCTCCACCACATCAGGAAAGGGGAACATGGCGTCGGAGGCGAGCACGCTGCCCTTTGTCTTCTCCCCCGCCCTTTCTTTGGCTATCTGGGCGCTGACGATTCGGCTGGGCTGGCCGGCCCCCATGCCGACGAGCGTTTTGTCCTTGGCAAGTACGATAGCATTGGATTTTATATGCTTGACCGCGCGCCAAGCAAAAAGCAGGTCTCTTACCTCGGCTTTGGTCGGTGCCCGTCTGGTCACCGTCTTGAGGGTGACGCTGTCCTCGGCCAGAGAGTCCGAACTCTGAACGAGGAAACCTCCCCGGACACGCCGGATATCCAGATATCCCTCATGAGAAACGCCATAGGCGGGCGGCAGCGATGCTCTTAGAACCCTCAGGTCTTTCCTGCGCTTCAGAACCTCAAGTGCGCCATCTTCGTATTCAGGCGCAATGACGATTTCGTAAAAGGTCTGGCTCATCTCCTCTGCAGTCTCCCGGTCAACCGCCCGGTTTGCCGCGACTATGCCGCCGAAGGCAGCCACGGGGTCGCCACTGAGTGCCCGGCAGTACGCTTCAGCGATATTATCATGGCTGGCCAAGCCGCAGGGGTTGGTGTGCTTGATGATGGCCACGGTAGGTGAGGCGAAGTCGGTAACCACGCCCCAGGCCGCATCAGCATCAAGGATATTATTGTAAGATAGCTCCTTGCCGTGAAGCTGTTCAGCCCAGGTGATGCCGGTATCACGGCTCCCCCCAACGACCTGCTCCGCGTAGAAGGCGGCCATCTGATGTGGATTCTCTCCGTAGCGGAGCCCATAGCGCTTTTCCATGGCAATGGTCATCTCATCCGGGAAGCCCTCTTGGCCCTGCCGCAGGTACTGGGCGATGGCGGTATCGTAAGCGGCCACATGCTGAAATGCCTTCTGAGCTAATTTTTTACGTTCTTCAAGCGGCAGGCTTCCCTTGGTCAGCTTGTCCAGCACCGTCTTATAGTCCGCCGGGTCCACCACGACGATGACACCGGGGAAGTTCTTGGCCGCTGCCCGGAGCAGCGTTGGCCCGCCAATATCGATATTTTCCAGCGCCTCTTCCAAGCTAACTCCTTCTTTGGCCACCGTCTGGACAAACGGGTAGAGGTTGACCGCCACCAGGTCAATCGGCTGGATTTTATTTTTCTTTAATTCCGCCATATGCGCCGGCAAATCGCGCCGGGCGAGCAGCCCACCGTGCACCATCGGGTGCAGCGTCTTCACCCGCCCATCAAGAATCTCGGGAAAGCCGGTAATCTCGGAGATGCTCTTCACCGGCACGCCCGCCTCCGCCATCGCTTTTTTCGTGCCGCCGGTGCTGAAGATTTCAAAGCCCAGCTTATTCAATCCACGCGCAAACTCAGCCACACCTGATTTGTCGGATACGCTGATTATGGCCCTCATCAATAATCCCCCCAATCTATCTTTTAACACCTTTTTCACAGCTATACATCGGCTTCTATTCAATAATGACTCGTTTTCCCTTCTTCTTTTCTATTACGGCGCCGATTACCCTGGCTCCGGATAACCCCCTGATAAGCCCCGAAACAGCCTCGGGTGCGCAGATAATCACCATACCGATGCCCATATTGAATACCCGGTACATCTCGCCCGGGTCAACATTGCCCTTTTTCTGAATCAACTTGAATACGGGCGGGACTGTCCATGACCTCTTGACCACACGGACAGCGAGGCCCTGCGGCAGCACCCGGGGCACGTTTTCGACCAGGCCGCCACCGGTGATGTGCGCCAGGCCCTTTATCGAAGATAGCTGCGGTTTCAGCTGGTGTAAGTAGCAGCGGTGCGGCTCGAGGAACGCCTCGCCCAGCGTCCGCCCCAGTTCCGGGTAATGCTTATTTAGCTGGTCGAGACCAAAAATCTTACGCACCAGGGAGTAGCCATTGGTATGCAGCCCACTGGAGGACAGGCCAAGAACTGCATCGCCGGCCTGTATGGTCTGGCCCATGATTATCTTATCCTTCTCCACCACGCCGATGATAAAGCCGACAAGGTCATAGTCCGCGCCGGAATACAGTCCCGGCATCTCGGCAGTCTCCCCGCCGATGAGCGCACAGCCAACGTCCCGGCAGGCCTGTGTCAGGCCCAAGACGATTCCGGCCACCTGTTCCGGCACGAGCTTGCCCATGGCGATATAATCGAGAAAGAACAGGGGCTCCGCCCCGCAGGTAAGGATGTCATTGACGCAGTGATTGACTATGTCGATGCCGACGGTATCATGTTTGCCCAGAGCCACGGCTATCTTCAGCTTGGTGCCGACGCCGTCCACGCTGGAAACGAGGACTGGCTGCTGGTATCCTTTGAACTCAAAAAGGCCACCGAAGAAGCCGACACCGCTCAACACCTCGGGGCGATAGGTTGTCTTGGCCTGCTCCCCGATGAACGCCTTGGCCTTCGCCGCAACATCAATATCAACACCAGCGGCAGCATAGGTATGCCTGACGGCTTTACTCCCCATAGATAACACCCACCTCGCTAAAAAAGCGGTGATTCAAATATCGCAATTTCCCATCGATGAAATGAATTATATGGAAAATGGTTGGCATAAATAACTTCAATTTATTTTTTATAACCATCAGGCGGCGAGGCCCAGCCCGGCGTATATGGCCTTGAAATCCAGGTTAGGCGGTAGCACTTCGGCCAGCCGATTCAGCTTCTTCTCCTGATGAAACCTGGTCCGGTCGAGCAAATCCTCGATATGCCTGATGACCGTGTCCGTATCATTTCGGGTCGCAATTATGGGAATGCCTTTCTCATTCGCCTTGAAGCGGATGGAGTCGATTGGGCTACCTCCTCCACTGATAACCAGGCACTTGGTTGCGGTTTCCAGCGCCGCCATCTGCATGTCCGGCCGGTCGTTTCTGACCACCACCGCCTTGCTGGCTTTATGGCCGAAATAGTCCAGGCCGGAATCAACGCACATTGCCCCCACCATGACGTTTTCCACCAGCTCCGCTGATTTTTCCCCGTTGCCCAGCAGTTCCCCGTTTATCTGCTGGGCCAGCTCGCCCACGGTAAAGGCAGCCAGCGCCCTCTCCTCGGGCAGGACGCCCAGGATGCGCATTTCCGACCCGGTGAACCGGGAGGTTAGCTCCTCCCTAGTGCGCTTCAGTTCCCGCTTCGGCACCCTGTTCAGGATGAAGCCAAGCATATTTTCACCGAAACCAAGGTAGCTATCCCTATACCGCGGCGCCGCTTGCCCGCGGACATAGTTCTCCACCGCGATTACCCTGGCTTTCAGGGCCCGGGCAATTTCATACGCTGTTTGGCTAATATCGTCGTCCGGCGCTGGCCCGCAATATCCTTCAACAATGACCGCATCTTTGTTCTGGGAAACCTTAAGGTAAGCCTCCCGCACCCTCTCCGCCGGCGCTTTACCCCCATCAAAAAAGGGGCTGAGCACTCTGACCGTCTCCGTTAAACCCAGCGCCTGCTTGGCAAACACGGCGTCACCTTCCGAGCTTGGCGATGTTTTTTCACCGGCCAGAGGCCTGAGGAAACCTACCTTCTTGCCTTCGACCAGCAACTGCCGGCCGAGGCCGATGGCAATGGCCGTTTTGCCCGATGCCTCCTGCGCCGAAACTATGAATAAAGCCACCATATCGCTTGCCTTTAGTTGCCCTGTTCACCACCGGAATATGCCCTCTAATTATAATTCCTTATCCGCATTTCGTAAAGGGAAAGCAAGAGCTAAGCTTTTACGTGTGCTCTCGAGGTCTATATTTGACGTTGCTGGAATGATATAATGAGTTTAAGTAATGAGCGAGGCATGAGCCATGCCCGAGGCAATGCTCTACCAGAAGCTGCCCGATTCCAGGGTACGATGCAATACCTGCCAGTGGCGCTGCACCATAAATCCGGGTAAGTCCGGCGTCTGCCGCATGTACCAGAACCGCAACGGCATTTTATATAACCTGAACTACGCCCGAGCGTCATCGGTGGCGGCCGACCCGATAGAGAAAAAGCCTCTTTTCCACTTCTACCCGGGCTCGCTCGCCTTCTCCATCGGGGGGTGGGGATGCAACTTTCACTGCCAGCACTGCCAGAACTGGGAAATCTCCTGCCCTCCGGATAAAGAACCGTGGCGCCGCGCTCAAGATGTCTCTCCGCAAACGGCCATCGACCTCACCAAGCAGCACCACTGCCAGGGAATTGCCTGGACCTACAACGAGCCGACCATCTGGTTTGAGTACACGTTTGACTCCGCCCGGCTGGCCAAGCAAAACGGCCTCTATACGGTGTATGTGACCAATGGCTATATTACCCCGGAGGCGCTGGACACCATCGGCCCCTATCTGGACGCATGGAGGGTTGATGTCAAAGGCTTCACTGACGCCTTCTACCGCAATCTGGCCAGGATAGCCAACTGGCGTGGCATCCTTGAGGTGGCCAAGAGGGCCAGAGATAAGTGGCAGATGCACGTTGAGGTGATTACCAACATCATCCCGACGCTGAACGATGACGACCAGCAGCTGGAGGGCATTGCCCGCTGGATAAAAGAAGAACTGGGGGAACTGACGCCGTGGCATGTTACCCGGTTCTACCCCCACCACCACCTGATTCATCTGCCCCCCACACCCATCGCCAGCCTTGAGCGCGCTTATAACATCGGGCGTGAGGTCGGCCTCAAGTTCATCTACGCCGGCAATGTCCCCGGCCACCAGAGCGAGAACACAATCTGCTACTCCTGCGGCAAGCTCGTCGTGCGTCGCTTCGGCTACGATGCCGAAATCGTGGGTCTGGAGGGCTCCCGATGCCGCTTCTGCGGTGCGGAACTCAATTTCAGAACGTAAGCAAGGAGAACTGAAATGATAAGACAGCCAGTGGTCGCCGGACAGTTTTATCCCGCTTCAGCTTCCCAGCTCAGGGCAATGATAAAGAAGATGGTGGATGAGGAGGCGGAGAAACAGGACGTAATCGGCCTGGTCTCACCCCACGCCGGATATATTTATTCCGGGCCCGTGGCCGGGGCCGTCATCTCCAGAGTCAGGTTTAAGGACACCTTCATCATCCTCGGGCCAAACCACACGGGAAGGGGCAAGCCTCTGAGCATCATGTCCCAGGGCAAATGGCAGACGCCGCTCGGCGAAGTGGAGATTGACTCAGAACTGGCCCAGCACCTGCTGAGCATCACGCGCCACCTGCAGGAAGATGAGGCCGCCCATTTATCCGAGCATTCCATTGAAGTCCAGCTTCCCTTCCTACAGTATTTCCGGCCGGACGTCAGAATAGTGCCCATAACGCTGTCCTTTGCCAGCCTTGACGTCTACAAAGAGATTGGCAAAGAGATGGCCCGGGCTATCCGCGATACCAGACGGGAAGCGGTCATCATGGCCAGCAGCGACATGACCCACTACGAGCCGCATGATGTTGCCGCGAAGAAAGACCGGCAGGCGATAGACGCCATACTGCGTCTTGACGAGGACGAGCTGTTCCGGCGGGTTGAGGAGTACAATATATCCATGTGTGGCAGTGCCCCCGTCGCCAGCCTTATTGCCGCGGCCAAGGAGCTGGGGGCCACCTCCGCCGAGCTGGTGAAGTACCAGACCAGCGGCGATACCTCCGGTGATTACTCGGCCGTGGTCGGCTATGCCGGCATCATCATCAGGGCCATCGCCATGCACCCTCTGGTACAACTGGCCAAGAACACCATTGAGACCTACGTGACCACAGGCAAGGCGCTCTCTCCGCCCGAAGAGCTGACGCCGGAGATGAAACAGAAAGCAGGCGTCTTCGTGTCCCTGCACAAGTTCGGCGAGCTGCGGGGCTGCATCGGCACGTTTGAGTCCACCCGACCCAGCGTCGCCGCGGAAATCATCAGCAACGCCATCAGCTCCGCTACCCGCGACCCCCGCTTTCCCCCCGTCGCCCCCGAGGAACTGAAAGATTTGGAGTACAGCGTGGACGTGCTCACCAAGCCGAAGCCGGTGAGGAATAAAAAGACGCTTGACCCCAGAAAGTACGGGGTCATCGTTGAGTGCGGGTTCCGCCGGGGACTGCTGCTTCCCGACCTTGAGGGGGTGGACACGGTTGACCAGCAGATTGATATCTGCCGTATGAAGGCGGGCATCCACTCCACCGAGCCGATTAACCTGTATAAATTTGAGGTGCAGAGGTATAAATAAAAAAGAGGTTAAATCCTAAACCCTAAACGGGGGCCTTTTACTCATTCTTGGTGGGTGGTTTTGACAGCTATTACAGGGGAGAGGAGAAATGGATATAATATGTGCCAAATGTGGTAAACATTTCTCCAGTATCGAAGCCGCTAGAGAACATAGAGGGCACTGCAAGGAGACTCCAAAGGGCGAAGCAACCCGTTGGATACCGGCACCAGAGTCAAAAATAACTCCAGAAGAATGGGAAAGCCTAATGAAGCTCATCAATCTTCAGGATGTACCATCACCTAAAGCACCATCCGATGTGGAGCTAGCAGCCATAAAACCTGCAAGCGCAAGAGAACCTGCTGAACCTGATGTTCCAATGTCTTTAACCAATTCTAAGAAGAGCAAAAGAATCCCAGACAAAAAAGAAGCTGTTAAGAACAAGAGAGAAAAGACAAGTAATTATAAAATCAAAAACTGGCTAAGAGTTTTATTATTTGTTTTTGCCCTTTGCATTATTGGTCTGGGAGTCAGTATATTCGTTGGGAGTTTTATTCCGTTATGTCTGCTGTTCGGTTTTTCTTTCATCTTCTCCATTGAAAAGTGGTTCTATTATTTCACCAGAAAGTATAAAGCTCTCGGGAAACTGTACCGGTTGCTTTTAAACCTTTCGATATTATCACTGTTTGGTCTTATTATCTGGACGGGTATCAAATTGTTCTCGCAGCAATTTATCCATGGGCAATTAATTGGGAGCCTTGTCTTCTTGGCGGAGTTTGTTTTCTTCGTCTGGATGTGGAGGATTGTTTCTAAAAATAGCTGGTGCTGGCCAAGTATGAAATTAACTGTGTTCTCTTTGATATGCTTATTCGTAATATTTGCCTTTGCTGGAGTAAGGCCTTTCGCTGACTATAAAAACTCACTTGTCATACGGTATACGGCGTGGATAGAGGATATGGAGAGATCAAGATTGGAAAAAGAAGCAGCGACAAAGGCCGAGGAACAGAAAAAGATACACGAAGCAATTGCCATGATGCCTATTCCCGTAAAGGAGGCTCCTGCAAAATCTGAAACGGCAAGTGGCTTAACTACCACACAAGCCTTGCAAATAGAGAAGGCAGAACAAGAAGCCTTTAGGCTAATAAATGCCATTCGTGAGGAGGCGGGTATACCCGCTACAAAGTGGGATGATGAACTATATAAGTTATCCAAGCAACATACCCAAGATATGGCAAATAGGGGAGAGCTCTTCCATACTCCAGTGGGTTCATCCCATGGTGAGAATGCTTGGGGCGGAAAGGGTTACTACTATTATCGTTATGATGAACTCGCGAAGGTTATCGTTAGCTCTTGGATATCAAGCCCCTTGCATGAAGCTTGGCTGTTACACGTTCCGATTAAGGAGTCAGTTGTTAGCATTGTTGTCACCCCAGACGGCCAGTACGCAAGTTGGTCATTTTGGATGAATACCTTAGATAGAGGGCCAGAGCTTATAGAAAAAATAGTAAGAGAATGGGAAAGCTCAGGAAGTAATCTACCTTGGATAGAATGGTTACAGATGAAAGGTTACCTTAAACCTTAAGTTTGTGGAAGAAGGAGAGGAGGACAAAGGGGGTGAGGTTGCTAAAAAGCAGTCATATAAAGCATTATAATGAATGAGGGGGAGCAAGTAGGGGGAGGTGCACTATGAGTATGGATATGTTTGAGAAGCAGGCTGAGGAATTACAGGCCAATGAGGCGCCGCTGGCCACCCGGATGCGACCGACCAGCCTCAACACGTTTGTCGGGCAGGAGCATATCATCGGGCCGGGCCGCGTGCTGAGGAAAGCCATTGAGAGCGGCAAGATACCGTCTATGATACTCTGGGGCCCGCCGGGCAGCGGCAAGACCACGCTGGCCTACATCATCGCCAATATGACCGGCGCCCATTTCTCCCCCATCAGCGCCGTCAGCGCCAGCGTCAATGACCTGCGCCGCATCATTGAGGAGGCCAAGGGCCGCCGTCAGATGAATTTGCAAAAGACCATCCTCTTCATTGATGAAATCCACCGTTTCAACAAAGCACAGCAGGATGCCGTGTTGCCCTATGTTGAAGATGGCACCATTACCCTCATCGGCGCCACCACGGAAAACCCCTCCTTTGAGGTCACCTCCCCCCTTCTTTCCCGGAGCCGCGTCATGCCCCTCAAACCCCTCACCGATGACCAGATTCAGGTCATCCTCACCCGGGCCCTCAAGGACACCCTGCGCGGTCTCGGCCATCTCAACGTGGAGGTGGCCCCTGAGGCGTCTGGTCACCTGACCACGCTATCCAATCATGACGCTCGTATCGCGCTCAATACGCTGGAAATGGCGGCGCTGAGCACGCCTCCCAATGAAGAGGGAAAGCGTTTTATTACCCTGCCCACCATTGAGGACGCGCTCCAGCACCGCGCCCTGCCCTACGATAAAGGTGGCGACCAGCACTATGACCTTATCTCCGCTCTGCACAAGTCCATGCGTGGTTCTGACCCGGACGCCGCGCTGTACTGGCTGGCCAGAATGCTGGAGGCCGGTGAAGACCCGCTCTACATCGCCCGCCGCCTGGTTCGTTTTGCCTCGGAAGATGTTGGCATGGCCGACCCACAGGCTCTGGTAATCGCCATGGCGGCACAGCAGGCGGTTCACTTCATCGGCATGCCCGAGGGCGATCTGGCGCTGGCCGAAGCGGTCGTCTACCTGGCCACCGCCCCGAAGAGCAATTCCATTTACGAAGCGTACTCCCGTGCCCAGCAGGAAGTCGCGCAGGGCCCCAGCGAGTCAGTCCCTCTCCACCTGCGCAACCCGGTAACTCCGCTCATGAAGGAGATGGGATATGGCAAAGATTATAAGTACGCCCATGACTATCCCGACCATTTTGTGGAACAGCCGAATCTTCCCGACCGCCTTCAGGGTAAAAAATATTATACGCCAAGCGCGCAGGGCTACGAAAAGCAGGTCATCTCCCGCTTGAAGTCGTGGTGGCAGAGAAAGACACGACCGAAACAGAAAGAACCAGATGCGGAACCAGCATCGGAGCCGAAAGCGGAAACGGAGTCTGATTCCTCAGCAGAGTCCTGAGTTTACTCCAGATTGACCTCTCGGGGGGTTACGCGGCATTTCTCCGCGGTAATGATGGCCATAATATCCGCCACAGCGCGGTCAAGCTCACCCCACTGGCTGTAGACAACGTAATCAAATAAAGATAGCTGCTTTATTTCTTCAGTTGCGGTCTGCATGCGCACTTTCAGGTCAAAAGATGATTCCGAACGTCGCTTTTTCAGTCTTACTCCCAGCTCTTCAATCGATGGTGGCATCAGGAAGATAAATACCGCCTGGGGCACTATTTTTTTGATATTCGCCGCGCCCTGTATGTCCACCTTGATGATGGTGTCCTGGCCGTTATTAAGCGCCTGCTTTACCAGCTGTCTGGGCACGCCGTACCAGTTGCCGTAGACATTGGCGTATTCCAGCAGCGCCTCCTGCTTGACCATATCCTGGAATTTCTCCGGGGTGATGAAGTGGTAATCAATATGATTGCGTTCTCCGGCGCGTCGTGAACGTGTAGTTACTGTCGTGATGTACTCCAGAGGATACCTGAGCTCTTTCATCCGATTGAGCAGAGCGTCTTTCCCGACTCCGGAAGGTCCGGAAAGAATGATGAGCAGCGATTTTTTTGGTTTATTGAGTGGAGTGGCTCGTCTACGACTCATCTCGTTCGTCGCTTTGCTCCAGTTTCATTCCCGAGCTGGCACGGATTGCCTGGAGCCTGCCGGCGATTGTTTCCGGAGCGAGTGCAGCCTGAATAATATGCCCGCTATCAACGAAAATAACCACCCTGGTTCTGCGACCATTGGTCATATCAATAAGCTGCTCTCGGGCCTTTGCCTCCTGCACTGCCCGTTTAGTCGGTAGTGAATTTGGTGCTGCCATGGCAATTACGCGGTTCATCACCAGCATGTTGCCGAATCCGATATGAACCAACTCCATATTCACTGGTGGCCCCCTCAGTTAAAAATATTATTAAAGCGACAATTGAACTCGATTTTACCTGTATAACTCAGCGGCAGCACCATAAATGGCGGTTATTGAGGGAAATTACTCTTCATACGCTATCACTTGTCATCTTACTTGTCAAGAGATGGTAAGTGCCTTATTCGCCCGGCCAATGACAATTTTATGACCAGGTCCAATCAACCCATTACTTTAGATGGGTTAACCTTTTGACTATGCTTCTGGGAACGTATGTCAATAAAGGAGTGCTTTCGGATTGCATTTCTCATCTTCCTGTGTTATTATTATTTCTGGTATCCCGTAAAACGTGGCCGTTTGCGTAAAAGTGAGCCTCCTGGTGGTTCGAGCGGGGTGGCACCACCCGTTCCCATCCCGAACACGGAAGTGAAACGCCCCAGCGCAGACGATACTGAGGGAGCAATTCCTTGTGGAAAATATGCCATTGCCAGGAGGCTTCTTGACCTTCATTCGTCGTTGCCTTACACTATAAACAAAATGATGGTGGGCGGTACATCTAAGGAGAGAAATGTCCAGCCGATTTGAAAAGTTCTCCGAGCGTGCACGACGGGTGCTGACCATTGCCCAGGAAGAAGCCCGCCAGATGAACCACAGTTACATTGGCACAGAGCACATTCTGCTTGGTCTGGCACGGGAGGAGGAGGGTGTCGCCGCCAAAGTACTGACCAACCTGGGTGTCAGCCTTAATAAGATACGGTCGGCGGTGGAATTTATCAGCGGCCGTGGCGAAAGACCGAGCACCGGCGAGACCGGGCTTACCCCTCGCGCCAAGCGTGTCATTGAACTGGCCATTGATGAAGCACGGCAGCTCGGCCACAATTACATCGGTACGGAACACCTCCTTCTGGGGTTGCTGCGTGAGGGTGAGGGAGTCGCCTCCGGTGTGCTGGACAGTCTCGGGATTACGCTGGAGCGAGCGCGTGCGGAAACGGCGCAGGTTCTCAGCCAGGGAGTGCCCCGTACCCGAGCCGGTCGCTCGACGAGCCGAACCCCGGCTTTGGACCAGCTCGGCGTTGACCTGACCGCACAGGCCCGGGCGGGCAAGCTTGACCCGGTCATCGGACGGGTAAAAGAAATCGAGCGGGTTATCCAGATTCTCAGCCGCCGCACCAAGAACAATCCCGCGCTTATCGGTGAGCCGGGCGTGGGCAAGACCGCCATTGTGGAAGGCCTGGCCCACCGCATCGTTGCCGGCGATGTCCCGGAAACGCTGGAAGATAAGCGACTCGTGGCCCTCGATATGGGGTCGCTTGTCGCCGGAACAAAGTACCGCGGTGAATTCGAGGAACGGGTCAAAAAGGTTATCGAGGAGATAAAAACTGCCGGCAACTGCGTGCTTTTCATTGACGAATTCCATACCATGGTGGGCGCTGGTGCTGCCGAGGGAGCGGTTGACGCGGCCAATATCCTCAAACCCTCGCTGGGACGTGGTGAGTTGCAGTGCATTGGTGCCACCACTCTGGATGATTACCGGAAACACGTGGAGCGAGATGCCGCCCTGGAACGCCGGTTCCAGCCGGTGCTGGTGGAAGAGCCCACCGTTGAAGATACGCTGGCTATCCTGCGCGGTATTAAGGAACGCTACGAACAGCACCATCGTTTAACCATCAGTGACGAGGCGCTGCAGAATGCCGCCACGCTGGCCGCCAGATATATCCCGGACCGCTTCCTGCCTGATAAAGCCATTGACCTGGTGGATGAAGCCGCATCCCGGGTAAGAATAAAATACCATACCATGCCCATAACACTCCGGGAGGCCAAACAGCTGGTTGAGATAAAGCGCAAGGATAAGGATGCCGCGCTGGCCGCTCAGGAATATGACCGTGCCGCCGAACTCAGGGAGCAGGAACTGCAGACTGAGGACAAAATACGCAAGCTTGAGGAGGAATGGCAGGCGCAGAAAACACAGGAACAACCGGTGGTGACCGCCGAGAACATCGCCGAGGTGGTGAGCATGTGGACGGGCATACCCGTGGTGCAGCTGGCCGGCGATGAGACCAGTCGGCTGCTGAACATGGAGGAAGTGATACACCGCCGCATCATCGGCCAGGATGAGGCTATCACCACCATTGCCAAGGCCATCAGGCGTGCCCGGGCCGGACTGAAAGACCCGAGACGACCGATAGGGAACTTCATCTTTCTCGGGCCGACCGGTGTGGGCAAAACGGAACTGGTCCGCGCGCTGGCGGAATTCATGTTCGGCGGCGAGGACACCCTTATTCGCCTGGATATGTCCGAGTTCATGGAAAAGTTTGCCGTCTCCCGACTGGTCGGTGCCCCTCCTGGCTACGTTGGCTATGAAGAGGGCGGGCAGCTGACCGAGGCGGTCAGGCGCAAGTCATACTGCTGCATCCTTCTCGATGAGATTGAGAAGGCGCACCCGGATGTATTCAATCTGCTGCTCCAGATTTTTGATGACGGCCACCTGACCGATGCCAAGGGACGACGGGTTGATTTCCGCAACAGCATCATCGTCATGACCAGCAATATCGGCGCGGAAATGATACGTAAGGGCACGGTGCTTGGCTTCACGGCGAAGTCGAACGAGGCCAAGACACGCGAGCAGGCCTACGAGAAAATGAAGGAGAATCTGCTCAATGAGCTGAAGAAGACCTTCCGCCCCGAGTTCCTCAACCGGGTTGATGGGGTGGTGGTCTTCCACTCCCTGACCAAGGAGCAGATACGCCAGATTGTTGACCTGATGCTGGCCTCGGTAACCCAGCAACTTAAAGAGAAAGGCATCATGCTGGAGGTGACCGAGGCGGCCAAAGACTTCCTCGGTGAGAAGGGGTATGATGAAGTCTTTGGTGCCCGGCCGCTGCGGCGGGCCATTCAGGACATGGTTGAAGATAAATTGTCGGAAGACCTGCTCCGCGGCAAATTCCAGTCAGGCGATACCGTGCTCGTTGACCTGGAAGGTGACCAGATTGTGGTCCGACCCGCTACTGCGGTAGGCGCTTTGATGGGAGAAAAAAATTAATGCGCCATAACGCACGTACCTGATTTTCTAACGAAGGGGTGGCTACAGGAAGAGTAACCACCCGTTCTTTTTAGTGCGCCAATTATAAGAAAGGAACTCAAAATGGCACAGGAAAACGTACAGGTTCCCATCACCGGGAAAATTCTCAGTGTGAATGTCAAAGCCGGAGATGCGGTGGCAGAGGGTGATACCATCTGTATACTGGAGGCAATGAAGATGGAAAACCCGATTCTGGCTCCAGTGGGTGGCACTATTGCCAAGGTGGGGGTGGCGGCTGACCAGACAGTAAAGCCCGGCGACACCATCGCCGTTATTGAGTACGAGTAGGATTACGTGATTATCAATTCATTACTCTTTGCCCTCATTGCCTACGGCATTACGATGGTTATCACGCTCTGCGTCGCGGCCATCATCAAGGGCATTGCGTTCGCTGTCCAAAGAGTAGGAAACCGTGCCGCTGCCGGCGCCGAGAAAAAGCAAGGTTAAAAGCGGTCCAGATATATGGTAATCCTGCAGCTATTCCAGGGTATTTACACCTTTTTCCTGACCGAACCGGCCATTGCCGGCGGCAGGCTGTTTTTGATTGCTCTCGGCTTCCTCTTCATCTACCTCTCCTATAAGAACGTTCTGGAACCCCTGATTATGCTCCCCATGGGCTTTGGCATGCTGGCGGTTAACGGTGGCCTGATGGTGTTCGAGGCGGGGCAGATAGGCAATCTCTTCGTTAACCCTCTGGCCGGCAACATCGAAGAGGTTATGTATTACCTGCAAATAGACTTCCTCCAGCCGTTCTACACCTTTACCTTCAGCAATGGTTTAATCGCCTGCCTCGTTTTCATGGGCATCGGCGCCATCACCGACATCGATATTTTGCTGGCCAAGCCATTTATGAGCCTCTTCCTGGCCGTCTGTGCCGAACTGGGCACGATAATGACCCTCCCCATTGCCATGGTCATGGGCCTTTTACCACGTGAGGCAGCCTCCATTGCCCTCGTCGGCGGAGCTGATGGCCCGATGGTGCTCTACGGCTCGCTCATGATGGCCAGGGACCTGTTCGTGCCCATCACGGTCGTGGCCTATGTTTACCTTGGGGTCTGCTACGCCGGGTATCCTTTCCTGGCGCGCCTTATCCCGAGAAGGCTGAGGGCCATTGAAATGGACTGGCGTACCATTCCGCAGGTTTCAGCCGGGACGAAATTCGCCTTCGCCGTGATTACCTGTGCCTTCCTCTGTGTGCTTTTCCCGGTGGCCGCCCCGCTTTTCGCCTCCTTTTTTCTCGGACTGGCCATCAAAGAGTCCAGGGTTTTGCGCCATATTGAATTCCTTTCCGGTCCGCTTCTGTACGGGGCCACCTTTTTCCTCGGCTTCACACTGGGCGCGCTCCTCGGCGTTGATATCATCCTGAACCCCAAGGTACTGATTCTGTTCATCCTGGGAATCATTGCGCTCACACTTTCCGGTCTGGGTGGCATCGCCGGGGGACTGATTTACCGCAAAATCACCAAAGAGCCGTTCAATCCGCTGGTCGGTATCGCCGCTGTTTCCTGCGTGCCCACCACCGCCAAGGTCGCCCAAAAATGCGCCACAGCAGTCAATAAAAAAGCCATGATTCTGCCGTTTGCGATGGGGCCAAATGTGGCCGGCGTCATCACCACCGCCATCATTGCCGGCGTTTACGTCAGCGCGTTCGCTGGCGAAACGCCCTTTTTCTTCCGCATCTTTGGCTCCTAGTTCTCATGTCTTATCCCCTTGCTTAATTGCCGAAAATCGAGTAAATTCATTCTGTGAGCAAACCGAATAGGCGTACCGTTTTCGTCTGCCAGCAGTGCGGCAAGGAAAGCCTGAAATGGCTGGGACGCTGCCCTGATTGCCAGGAATGGAATAGCTTCGCTGAGGTAACCGTTGCCGTCGCCTCAAGCATGTCACGCCCTTCTTCTCCAACGAGCCCCCCGCAGCCGTTATCAGAGGTCTCCCTTGAGTCTGCCAATCGCATCCCCCTGCCCATCTCCGAGTTTAACCGTGTGCTCGGTGGCGGTCTGGTGCCCGGTTCACTGGTGCTCATCAGCGGTGACCCCGGCATCGGCAAGTCCACACTGCTCCTGCAGGCATCAGCGGCTATAGCGCAGGCCAGGGGGGCTGTGGTCTATGTCTCCGGCGAGGAGACACAGCACCAGATTAAACTGAGGGCAGAACGGTTGGGCATTACCGGAGACAGGCTCTTCCTTCTGGCTGAGACCGACCTCGGGGTAATCCTTGAGCAGATTGACCAGCTCTCACCGAGCCTGGTGGTCATCGATTCCATACAGACCGTCCATCTGCCGGAGCTGGGCAATACACCGGGCAGCGTCACTCAGGTGCGCGAGTGCACCCTGCGACTCATGCACTGGGCCAAGCTCAACGCGGTCCCGGTATTCATCGCCGGGCATGTCACCAAAGACGGCACCATCGCCGGGCCACGCATTCTGGAGCATATCGTGGACGTGGTGCTCTATTTTGAAGGCGACTCCTTCAGCGCGTACCGCCTGCTGCGCGGCGTGAAAAACCGCTTTGGCTCCACCAATGAAGTGGGTGTCTTTGAAATGAAAGAACAGGGCCTGGTTGAGGTTTCCAATCCTTCTCAGGCCTTCATTTCCCAGCGTCCCGCAGAGGCGATTGGCTCGGTGGTTATATCCACTATTGAGGGCAGCCGACCGATTCTAGCTGAGATTCAGGCGCTGACCACCTTTACCAGCTTTGGCTATCCCCGACGTACCGCCAACGGCGTTGATTTCAACCGCCTGTTGCTCGTCACCGCCGTGCTGACCCAGCGCCTCGGACTGCGTCTCGGCAATCAGGATATTATGGTGAATGTTACCGGAGGCCTTAAAATCAGCGAGCCGGCGGCTGACCTTGGCATCGCGCTGGCCATTGCTTCCAGCTTCCGCGATAGCATTGTCGACCCCGGCATGGTGGCCATCGGCGAGGTCGGTTTGAGCGGTGAACTGCGCTCTGCCTCCCAGCTTGACCGCCGCATCGCCGAGGCCGCCAGATTGGGCTTTCCGCGCTGCCTGGTGCCCAAAATTGGCACCGAGGTCACCCACCCAACTAAAGACATTGTGCTGGTTCCAGTCAGCACGGTGAGAGAGGCAATAAGCTCAGCACTGGTGAAACCAAAGGAAAAATAACCCACCCCCCCCAACCCCAAACTATTTATATGCCAATATATCGGCTTTATTTTCGATTCTGTGCGGTCTGAGGGCTATTCCAGTTGCCGGCCTGACGTTCAAAGATACCTTCCCTAATAAAATCCAGAAAATATAATTGCGCAGTTACTCATTCACGCATTTGCGCAATTACCCTTTTTGAAAGCTCTTCATCAGTCCTGACGCTGCGGACATCAAGCTTGCTCTGGCGAAAAGCCCTTACCATGGCCTCAATCAACCTGGTCTTGCTTATCTTCTTCCCGCCGCTGAACTTGGCGGTTGACGCCAGGCTTTCCAGATAGCTGTCCTCTTCCCGGTGGAGAAATACGGATAGCTTTATCATTGTGGGGCTGGCCGGTGCGGCTGGTGGCCGCTTCGGCGGCGGCGCTGCCTTTCTACTCCCACCGGTGAGACGGTCCAAGGCGTTCCCATAAGCAAGCTCTTCCGTTATGCTAGCCCGTTTCATTTCTCATCACCTCTTCGGTCAGTAAGCGATAGGCGCTGGCCCCCTCCGATTTGGGAGCATAGGTCAGTATTGACTTTCCCGCCGCCGGCGCTTCCTTGAAACGAACGCTGGTCGGGATGATAGCCTCAAATATCCTTATCCGGTCGCCAAACGCCCGGCGGGTAACCTCCATAACCTCTTTGCTGTGCAACGTGCGCGAGCTGGTCATGGTAAACAATATGCCAGCGATATTCAACGACGGATTGAGCTTTTCCTTGACCCGGATAATCGTCGTCAACAGGCGCACCAGCCCCTTCATGGCCAGAAAGTCGGCCTGTAGCGGGATAATAACTTTGTCCGCGGCGGTCAGAGCATTGATGGTCAGCAGGCCCAGGCTGGGCAGGCAATCGATCAGGATGAAGTCGTAAGACCGTCGCACCGGCCGGAGCATCTCCTCCAAAAAGGATTCCCGGTTGACGGCATTCACCAGGTCAAGCTGTGCCTGCGCCAGCTCGATATTGGAGGGAACCAGATATAGATTCGGGTCAGCGGTCGGGGAGACCACATCGCTGATTAACGGGCCCTTTTTACCGCTGATAATGGCGGCCAGGACATGATATCCGGTACGCGCCACGTCATCCGGATTGAGCCCCAGGCTGATGGTAAGGCATGCCTGCGGGTCCCAGTCAATGAGCAGGACACGCTTGCCATGTTCGCTCAAGCCCTCAGCGAGCGCCGCCACCGTGGTCGTCTTGCCCACGCCGCCTTTCTGGTTGGCAATGCAGAACACCGTCATAATCGGTATCAGTATAACGCATTTACGCAATTACGTCAATACTCTTTTGCGCAAATAAGTAAATGCGTAATTGAGCACCTGCGCTATTCGATAATGCACGAATTAATGGTCGGTGTGCCAGAGTGCACACCGCTGGAACCGCATTTTGGCTGGTGGCCTGTTCTGAGCCGCTAAAACTTAGCGGGGGTTGGGAATGACTCAGACAAAGCGCAGCGGCTCCTTGCCAATGCTCTCAAAGCAGTGGTGCTCGTTGGGGGGTATATAGATAACGCTGTTCTTGGCGATTTTCGACTCCCCTTTTCCCCCCTTCACGATAGCACGACCGGAGAGGACGAAGACCTCATGTTCCCAGGGGTGCGCGTGAGACGGCGTCGAGGCGCCCGGCTTGACCTCAATGACACGCATGGCGAAGTTGGGGGCACCATCGGCGGCCGTAATTACCTCGCGCATTACGGCAGCGCCGTGGCCTTCCTTGGTCGGTGTATCCTCAAGTTTGCTAACTTTCATCTATGGCCTCCTTGCCGGTAATACTGTCGTAGCGAGCGGTTGCCTTTGTCTTCAGCCCGCCCCGTTCTTTATACTCCGCCTCCACCAGCATGGAGACGGGCCTTAAGAGCTGTACCATATCATGCAGGACGTGGTTGACGGCATGCTCCTGCAGTATGCCCACGTTGCGATAAGAGGTGAGATAGTACTTCAAAGATTTTAACTCGACGAGCAATCTGCCCGGCACGTATCGAATCGCCAGCCGGGCAAAGTCCGGCAGCCCCGTCCAAGGGCAGACGAAGGTGAACTCATCGGTCTCGTAGATGACTTCCGTGGCTGATTCCGGGTACTGGAAAGGAATTGCCTCCAGCACCTCGGCGTCAATGGCCTCCTCGCCCTGGATGTCATACCTTCTGGTAGCGTACTTATCAACCGTCATCCTGTGAACATTTTAGCACTATTTGAAATCAATCGCCAATATGTTAAACTCAATTTAGTCCTTTATTTAGATTCTGAAGAATGGTGACAGGGAAAAAAGAGAAGGTCGGCGCCGTTATTGTTGCCGCCGGGAAGAGCCAGCGCATGGGCGATGTGGACAAAATGCTCACCCCGCTCGGTGGGCACCCAGTTCTGCTCCGGACCACCCGCCCCTTTCAGCAGTGCTCCCGGATTGACCAGATTGTGGTGGTGGTGAGCGGGGAAAGAGAGAGGCGCTGCCGGTCTCTGCTGGCCGGTCCTGACTGGTCTAAGGTCAGCGATGTCTGCCTCGGAGGCAGGCGCCGCCAGGACTCGGTTGCCGAGGGCCTGAAGCATCTCGTTGACTGCGACTGGGTGGTCATCCACGACGGCGCGCGCCCGCTGGTCACGGTGGAACTCATTGAACGGGGCCTGGAAGCCGCCAGAGAGACTGGCGCGGCTGTGGCCGCCGTGCCGGTAACGGACACAATTAAGGTCTCAGGTGAAGACGGAACCGTGCATGAGACGCCACCACGTCAAAATCTGTGGGCGGTACAGACCCCGCAGGTATTCCATATTAAAATCATCGCCGAGGCCTATCAAAACGCAAATGAAGATGTAACCGATAGCTCATCACTTGTGGAGCGGCTGGGATATAAAGTGAAGCTCTATATGGGCGCCTATGACAATATCAAGATAACCACGCCCTCTGACCTGGCGCTGGCGGAGATACTCTGGCAGAAACATGAGAGGTAACCTGCGAGTCGGTACTGGCTATGACGTGCATGCGCTCACCGCGGGACGCCGGCTGGTGCTCGGTGGCGTTGAGGTACCTTTTGCACGGGGACTCAGCGGGTGGAGCGATGCCGATGTCCTGACACACGCCATTATGGACGCGCTGCTCGGGGCGGCGGCGCTGGGAGATATTGGCCATCATTTCCCACCCGGCGACCCCCAATACAAAGGTATCTCCAGCCTGACATTGCTGGCACGGGTGAAGGGCATGCTCGAGGAAAATGGCTGGCAGGTTAACAACGTTGACGCTACCGTTGTTGCCGAGCAGCCCAGGCTCAGCGAGCACATCAACAAGATGCGAGAGAAGCTGTGCCAGACGCTCGGCATCGGGATGGAACAGGTCAGCGTCAAGGCTTCAACCTCAGACGGACTTGGCTTTACAGGACGGGGCGAGGGCATGGCCGCATTTGCCGTGGCGACGCTGAAGGAGAAATGATGAAGGTCTTCAACACGCTATCCGGCAAGAAAGAGGATTTTTCGCCTCAAGGCGATGAGGTGAAGATGTATGTCTGTGGCGTGACCCCCTACGACGAGGCTCACCTGGGGCATGCCATGAGCTATATCATCTTTGACGTCATCCGGCGTTACCTCCAGTACCGCGGCCACCGGGTGAAGTACGTGCAGAACGTGACCGATATTGACGACAAAATCATTGCCCGGGCGAACAAGCTGGGCATTCCGCCAAGGGAGCTCGCCGAGAAATTCACCAGGAGCTACTTCGAGGATATGAAGGCGCTCAACATCGCGGAACCGGACATCACTCCCTACGCCACCGATGAGATACCAAAAATCATTGAAATCGTGCGGGGCCTGATTGACAAGGGATACGGGTACGAGTCGCAGGGCAGCGTCTACTTCCGGGTGAGAAATGTGCCCGACTACGGGAAACTCTCCCACCGCAGCCTGGACTCGATGAAGGCAGGAATGCGCATTGAGGTCGGGGAGGAGAAGGAAGACCCGATGGACTTTGTCCTCTGGAAGGCGTCCAAGCCCGGGGAGCCGGCCTGGGACAGCCCGTGGGGACCGGGGCGACCGGGTTGGCACATCGAGTGCAGTGCCATGTCGCTTAAGTATCTCGGCAATACGCTGGACATCCACGGTGGGGGGCAGGACCTGGTCTTTCCCCACCACGAGAATGAAATAGCCCAGTCGGAGAGCTTTACCGGCGTTAAACCGTTCGTCCGCTACTGGCTGCACAACGGCATGGTGCAGCTAGGCGAGGAGAAGATGAGCAAATCGCTGGGCAATCTGGTCACCATCAAGCAGGCTCTGGAGAAGTACAGCGCCGATGGCATCCGCATCTTCGTATTGAGCTCCCACTACCGCAGCCCGCTCACCTACTCTGAAGAGATACTTGAGGCAGCGGAGAAAGGAGCGGAGCGGCTGCAGCAGACGGTGAATAGCCCTGCAAGTGGGAAGAAGGCAGACAGGAAAATAGACAGGGAACAATACCGCCAGCGATTCACCAAGGCTATGGATGATGATTTCAATACCGCCCAGGCGGTAGCAGCCTTATTTGACTTGGCCCGGGATATTAACCGATATGAAAGCGAAGGCCGTGAAGCTGGCGAAGCAAGAAAAACGCTAGTGGAGCTGGGTGGGGTACTGGGACTGACTTTTGCAGAGCCAGAGAGAGCGCCGCTGGATGCGGCCAAGTTCATCGAACTGGCTAATTTCGTATATCAGGAACTGAACCGCACCGATGTTCCAGATGATTCACTGAGTGCGGAAAGCACAGTAGATAATTTATTACTTATTCGCCAGGAACTCAGGAAAGAGAAAAAATGGAGACAGGCTGACATGGTCCGGGCAAAGCTGGACGAGGCCGGCATCACTTTTGAAGACACCCCGCAGGGGACGGTGTGGCGGCGGAAGCGTTAAAATCTGGAGGTTAGTATGTGGCAGAATGTGGCCCTTGTCTTAATGGGTTTAGGCATGCTGGCCCTGATTGGCTGGGCCAGCCAAGCCTTTTTCACCAACAGTGAGATCCCGTTAGTCGTCAGGATAGCGATTGGGGCGATTGGGGCGGGAATATTAATTCTCATCGGCGTGGCGGTCAAAGACCGAATTAAAAAGGCGAAAACGGAGGATTTCAAGGGGGTTGACCGATGATACTCACCACCACCGCCGATATTGAAGGCAAAAGGA
>CAZJGR010000014.1:0-9119 GCA_964545815.1 uncultured Dehalococcoidaceae bacterium
GAGATATGCTGATGCCAGATTTTTGATTTGCGGTGAGGGTGAGGAAAGAAAAAGCCTTGAGCATTTATCTCAAGAGTTGGGCATTGAGGACAGCGTTATTTTCACCGGCCAGATACCGTATGACGAACTGCCGGACTACTATTATGTCGGCGATATTTTTGTTTTACCTTCCAGCCACGAGAGCTTTGGCCTGGTGCTGCTGGAAGCAGGGATGGCCGGGAAACCCGTTGTGGCCACTGACCTGACCGGCCCCAGAGATATCGTGGTGGACCAGGTCACCGGCTTTCTGGTGCCGCCACAGAGACCAGAAGCGCTGGCGGACAGAATATCGACCTTACTAGAACAGCCGGAATTGGCCCGACGATTGGGAGAAAATGCCCGGAAACATATACTGTCGAATTTCGATACTGAGACGGGAATTAAGAAAGTGATTGATATGTGGGCAAACACGATTAAACTTGCCGCCGGCGGGGAGAAACAGCCATGAAAGTGCTTATGCTCACCCCCGAAGTAGTGCCAGAATCCCAGCAGGGGTTCATTGTTACCTGGGTGAATAGACTGGCGAGTAAAGTTGACGCCCTCTATGTGGTTACTCTGGATGATTATAATCGGGAAACGGTGCTGCCCGAAAACGTCACGGTCTTTCATCTGGGTGATAGAAAAACCAAGCTCACTAAATACTTGTATTTCAGTCGCATCATATTTGACCTTCTGAGGAAGAGAGCAGTGGACGTTGTCTTCTGCCATATGTATGTGGTCTTCACCTTTATGGTGGCGCCATGGGTGAAACTGCTGCGTATCCCCATCGTTCAGTGGTATGCGCACGGCAGGGTAGATTTTAAGCTGAGGCTGGCACACCTGATTGCCGATAAAATCGTGACTTCATCAAAAGAGGGCTTCAGAATCAGGAGCAACAAGGTGATAATCACCGGACAGGGAATTGATACGGATATGTTTAAGCCCGCGGAACGAAGAGAGCGGAGCCGCGATAAGCAGGTAATTCTATCCGTCGGCCGGCTCTCTCCGGTCAAAGACTATGAGACATTGATAAAGGCCGCCGATATCCTAGTTAATAAGAAGAGCATGGGCAACCTGGAATTTATCATTGCGGGCGGGGTGCCCATACCATCCCAGCAAGCCTATTATGAAAAGATAGTGAAACTGGCTCAGGAGTTGAGGTTAACGGCGCGGCTAAAATTCGTCGGTACAATTCCACATACTGAAATCGTCGGCTATTATCAGGCTTGTGACCTTTTTGTAAGCACCAGTCAAACTGGCAGTGTGGACAAAACAACCCTGGAAGCGATGGCATGTGAGAAGCTTCCATTAGCCTGTAATGAAGCCTTTCAGGAAATTTTAGGTGACTATTCTTCAACCTTAATGTTCAGAGCTAAAGACCCGGCGGCCCTGGCCAATAAAATAATATATATTTTGGAGATGAACGAGAACAAACGGAAAGCACTGGGACGGAGCATGAGAGAGATAATCAAAAAAGAGCACTCGGTTCAGAATTTAACGGAAAAGCTAATTGAAGTTTTCCAGAGTGCGGTTAGAAAATAGATTATGTGTGCATCCAAGGCCGATATCGAAGAGAAAATAGAGCTGTATAAGGCTATAAATAAAAATGGCTATTGATTACAAAACGCCATACCACTGGTATATTAAGGGAATGTCCAAAGAAATCCAAGATGAATGTTTGTATTATGCTTGTACTTGCCTGAACAAAAATGCCAAAGTTCTGGATTTGGGCTGTGGCGATGGATTTTTCACCCATAGTATGAAGTTAAATGGTTTTTCTATGGTTGGTATAGACGTTTCACAATCTGGGTTGAGATGGGCCAAGTTATTATCACGAAATGGTATTGATTATGTCAGGGCAACTGGAACATCATTGCCATTTAGGGATGAGGTTTTTAATGAGATCATTTCTTTTGAGGTTATCGAACACGTTAGCAAGCAAAAGGCTGCACTTATGGTTGCTGAAATGTGGCGGGTCTTGAAGCCTCGCGGTGCGATAATAATTTCGACACCGAATAAAAAAAACATAAAGAATAGAATATGTCGTAGACAATTTACCAGTGCCAAACACCCTTACGAGTATGAAATTGATGAATTGCGCGAATTATTTGCCAAATTCGGGGGGGTAGAAATAATCGGCCTTGGAATATATCTGCCCATATTTGGCCTGACACGCTGGGGGCAGCGTTTTCTAATATGGCTTGGTAAATTATTGCCCTTCTTTTCCGAGAAGCTCATAGTTATCGGGGAAAAACAATATTAAAAATTAGAAGAAGGGCGGGGAAATTTGGAACACTATCTATGTTTTACGTGGTGATAGGAAGCCGGCGAGCCATAACGAATAAAGCAGGCTGAAAGCCCGCGTCACCATAAGGGCGACAACGGCACCCATGAGACCATAATTTATCACCAGCAAAGTCGCCAGAATAATCCCTACCCCCGAACTTGATATTTGCTGCTTATAAAGGTCTTTAATTCTTTTCTGGGAGGCAAATAAAGCCTTGCTTATGATAGGGTCTGGCGCTGAGATAATGACAGATACGATAAGTAATTGAGCGTACAGCACCGACGCCGTGTATTTCTGAGAATAGAAAAGGGGAATGATATATGGGCACAGGGCGATTAATATGCCGCCGATAACGGCAAAGCCGGCAATTACCAGGGGCCACCTTTTTCTCACTTCGGAGTAAGCTGTTTTCTCGTCCATCTGCGCCAGTTTCGGGAAGGCTAGAGAAGCGATGATGGAGCGCAGGGGGTTCAGTATTTCGGAGAAGGCAAGGGCGATAGAATAGATGGCCAGGTCAGAAAAACTGAGAATAAGCGCGATAATGATTTTGTCATATTGCTCTTTGACCAGTACCGGAATCTGTGTGATGGTCATATGATTCCCAAAGGCGATGGCGCTGGGGTCGCTCTTCTGACTGGTTGCCTCCCGCAGCGTAATCCGGAAAAAATAGCCTTTCAGCAGTGAAAAAGAGAACAAGTAGGCAATAACGATCACCATCAAATTCCGAGATAAGTATATAACCAGGACGGTCACCAGTACGGCTATAACCTGGGCGATGATTTGATATTTGGCCAGCCTATCGAACTGCTTTTTCCCGGAGAAATAGGCGGCATAACTGTCGAAATTGTGGTAGAAAGGGAGAAACAGGGAGGCGCCTAAAAGCCCTTTGCCGAGCTCGGGTGAGCCGGAGATAAGATAATAGAGCCCGGTACCGATAACTGCTAGGCTACCTAGCACCGACCATTTGAACCTCTGTCTGGTGCCTTCAACCAGAATCCGGTCATTGCCAGTGGCCACCGACTGGGTGATAGCCGTATTCATGCCGGGCAGCGTCAATATGACGCAGATGCCGATAATCGAAAGTATGTAACTCCACTGTCCATACATCTCCTGGCTGACCAGGCGCGCGAAGGCAACAGAAAGCAGGAGGCCGAATGTCATCACCACGCCGCGTGCCAGAATGAGATAAAAGGAATTTCTGATGTAGTAATCCAGGTCTAGCTGCAGGGATTTTTGAAGGCGACTAACATATCTGCCAATCATGGGAATATTACAATAAGCCTTTTATAATTCCGTTCTATTATCTCAGATAAGACGGGTCTATCCGCAAAATGCAGTTTTACTTATTTACCTTGAACCATTCGGTTGTTATCCGGAGACCTTTATCGAGTGTAACCTCAGGCTGCCAACCCAGTAATTTCCGGGCTCTGGTAATGTCCGGACGTCTGGTCTTGGGGTCGTCCTGTGGCAGCGGTTGGTGGGTAATCGGGCTTTTGCTGCCGGCGATTTCAATGATTTTTGCGGCTAACTCATTGATGCTGATTTCATGCGGATTTCCCAGATTCACCGGTTGAGTTACGTCAGAAAGCATGAGCCGGTAAATCGCCTGGATTAAATCCGAGATATAACAGAAGCTGCGTGTCTGAGAACCGTCTCCAAACACGGTCAGCGGCTCGTTATTTAAAGCCTGGGTGATAAAATTAGGGATTACCCGGCCATCATCCTTTCTCATTCTGGGTCCATAGGTATTGAATATCCGGGCGATTTTGGTATCAATGCCATGCTGGCGATGGTAGGCCATGGTCAGGGCTTCGGCGAATCGCTTGGCCTCATCATAGACGCCGCGGGGACCGATGGGGTTCACATTTCCCCAGTACTCTTCTTTCTGAGGGCTGACCAGGGCATCACCGTAGACTTCCGAGCTTGAGGCCAGCAGGAGTCGGGCATGTTTTGCTTTCGCCAGGCCCAGCGCGTTCCAGGTGCCGACCCCGCCCGCCTTTAAAATCTGTATCGGGAAGCGGGCAAAATCGAGCGGGCTGGCCGGGCTGGCAAAGTGAAGCACATAATCAATGCCATCGGCAATGTCAATATACTCCGTCACATCGCACTGGACAAACCGGAAATTGGCGCTGGCCATCAATGGCTGGATATTTTCCGCCTTCCCGGTTATCAGGTTATCCAGACAGGTGACCTGATGTCCCTCGTTGAGGAGAAATTCCGCCAGATGCGAACCAACAAAACCGGCGCCACCCATGATAACAACCCTCATCGCCCGACCCCCCGGTAAGCGAAGCCCAGCTGGCGCATCTCTGCCGGCTCAAACAGGTTGCGCCCGTCAATAATCAGCGGTTGTTTCAACAGACCCTTTATTTTCACCAGGTCAAGGTTCTTGAACTCATCCCATTCGGTAATGATAACCAGGGCGTCACTCCCATCAGCGACCTCATACGCGCTCTGGCAGTACTCGATATTGCGGAGCAGGGTTTGGGCGGTCTCCATTGCCTGCGGGTCATAGGCTTTAATGCGGGCACCTTCTGCTTGTAATTTATGGATAATGTCTATCGCCGGCGCCTCCCGCATATCATCGGTGTCCGGCTTAAAGGCGAGGCCCAGTATCCCGATTGTTTTACCATTCAAATTCCAGAGTTCATTTTTGACCTTGAGAAACAGGTTAAGACGCTGATGGTCGTTGATATTGCGCGCCGCTTTCAGCAACTCAAAGTCGAAGCCAGCTTCTTCGGCGATTTTAATGAAGGCGGCGGTATCCTTGGGCAGGCAGTAGCCACCGTACCCGATGCCAGCATTAAGAAATGCCCGCCCGATTCTCGGGTCGCAGCCCATGCCCTCGGCAACCTTGGCCACGTCGGCGCCAACCTTTTCGCAGATATTGGCCAGCGCATTGATGTAGGATATTTTCAGAGCCAGAAAAGCATTGGAGGCGTGTTTTATCAGTTCTGCCGTCTCGATATTGGTGATGATGGTCAGGGACTTAAGGGGCGCATAGAGCTCGAGCATTACCTTGATTGCCCGCTCGCTCTCCGCACCAATCACTATCCGGTCGGGGTGCATGAAATCGTGAATGGCGCTGCCTTCGCGCATGAACTCCGGATTGGAAACCACGTCAAATTCCGTATTCTTCTTATTGTTGAGGGCAATGGTCCGCTTTATCCAGCCGCCGGTCTTCACGGGCACCGTGCTTTTCTCCACGATTACCGTGTAATGTTTCATGGCCCGGGCAACGCGCTGGGAAACCGCTTCCACGGAGGTTAAATCAGCCTCACCGTTTGGCTTCTGCGGTGTGCCCACGCAGATGAAGACAATGCCTGCCTGTGCCATGGCCCCAGCAATACCAGTGGTAAAGGAAAGCCTGCCAGCATCCACGTTGCGATGCACCATGTCCTCCAGGCCGGGTTCAAAGAACGGCATAACACCTTTTTGCAGGCTCTCAATCTTGCTTTTATCATCATCCATACAGATAACGTTGTTTCCCAGTTCCGCCAGGCAGGCCCCGGTAACCAGCCCGACATGTCCGGAGCCGATGATGCAGATGTTCTTCATTTCACTTTCCTGCCCATATCTGCAATGAGTTTCTTTATTCCATCCTCCAGACTCCACTCCGGCCTGTAGCCAAAGGATTTCGCCCGGGAAATATCGGCCAGAGTATGCCTTACGTCACCAGGTCTCGCTTTTTCATGAATCGGCCTCAGGTTTTTCCGCATGAGCTTGATGATTTTCTCGGCTAATTGATTGATGGTGATGTTATGGCCGCTGCCAATATTGTAAACACCTTCGGCATCGCTTTCAGCGGCCAGGATATTAGCCTGTACCACGTCCTGAATAAAGGTAAAATCCCGGCTCTGCTCCCCGTCGCCATAGATAACCGGCGGCAGATTGTGTGCCACACGGTCGATGAAAGCGGGTATGACCATGGCATACTGAGAATGAGGGTCCTGGCGTGGGCCGTAGACATTGAAATATCTCAAACAAACCGTGGCTAGTCCATAGAGCTGCTTAAAAATGGTGCTGTAATATTCACCGGCTAACTTGGTCAGGGCGTATGGCGAAAGCGGACTGGGAATCATGTTCTCAAGCTGTGGCAACGCTGAGGCATCTCCGTATACCGATGACGATGAGGCAAAGACCACTTTTTTCACGCTGTTATCCCGAGCTGCCAGCAGAACGTTTAGTGTACCGGTGATATTCACCTGATTTACCGTCAGGGGGTCTTCTATGCTGCGGAGAACCCGGGCCAGAGCCGCCTGATGAAATATATAGTCGCAGCCCTGAAAAAGCTTCTGTAGTTGTGGCAGGTCAGTGATGCTTCCCTGAACGAACTCAATATGGCTCTTATCCCGCAATGAGTCGATATTACTCCGTTTACCGGCGGAAAGGTCGTCCAGAATGGTGACCTGGTAACTCCGTGCGGAGAGTTCCTCAGCCAGATGAGACCCGATAAATCCGGCACCCCCAGTAACGATAACCCTCTTCATTAGCTATACTTTCCTGGCCGCAATTAATATATTGGCCTGAATTAGCTGCTCCAGCGTCCCCACGTCAAACCAGGCCTCAAGGTCGAGCAGATAGGCAGCCAGCATTGGCTTTTTTCCCTTTGCCAGCGGTTCCATAAGGTTCTTTTCCAAACTGGTGCCTGGCTTTCCGGGTAGATATTGCTCAATTCGGGGGAGAAAGAAATGGCGGTTGACTACCGAAATGCCGGCATTGACCGCCGGTCCATCAGTGACCTGGCTGATATCAGGTTTTTCCATAAAGCCGCGCACCACCTTGCAGTCACCTATGTCCTCAAGCTGGCCGACGCCGAACCTGGTGGCTTCCTCTTTTTTCACCACCACGAAAGCCACGGTCATTACCGTGCCCAGGGCTTTCTGGCAGTGATAGTGATAATGGATGATGTCAGAGAGGTTCATCTGCAGGCTGAGGCTACCATCGGGTAACGCTCGGTTAATTATGTAGTCCGCGTAACAAACCAGGAAGTCGTCGCCGAGTGTGTCCGGATTGCCTATCTGCTCCATAACGCAGCGCAGGTCACCACCGGTCCCCCAGCCGCTGGCCTTGAGCACCTCGATTTCAAGGTCGGAATTGGTATACTCGACCCGGTAGCCGAGGGTACCGAAAAGTCCCAAGATTTCAGGCAGATATTGCCTTCTTCTTCTCAGGTATCTTCTCAGTATAGTGGCTATGGCTTCACTTCTGACGGCAATGTAGAGGGTGTCAATTTCCGGCGTTCCGCCAAACCAGGAGAGCATATATTCTACCAGCGGTATGCCGCCGACCTGCTGAAAGAGTTTGGGCGTAAGATAGGTGAACGGATAGCACCGAGTGCCGGCACCGGCCGCCAGCAATATCGCCTTCAACAGGAAACCTCCCTATCAGTTGCCGTTAATTATAACCCACTGACCATCGCTAAGCAACCTGGGTACATTTGCCATCCGGTGGAAACGGTTTAAAATCTTTCCGACAACAAGATAATTTTAGAAAAGAAGCGGGTTAGTTTTATATCTATCATTGCCGGAGGCCAACTTCCAGTGATATATCTATCGTAGTTGTGCCCCTGATGACCGTGAGCGCAGTTGATTCCCCGGGACTTAAATGCTCCCCCAGATATGATGTCAGCTGCGCCACGTTTCCCATCTCCACACCATCGATAGCGATGATAATATCCTTAACCCGAACGCCGGCTGTCTGCGCAGGGCCGTCGGACACTACCCGGCTGACTATCACCCCGTTAATGGATTCCAGACCCATATCCTGCACCTGTTGCGGCGTCAAATCAGAAATATCCACACCCAGCCACGGGTATTCAAAGTAGCCCTGGTTGATAATGGCGTCGGCGACGCGCTTTACCTTGTTTGAGGAAACAGCATAGTAAACACCGTCGCCTTCTCCAGGCTCGATGCGAGCAATGACCAGTCCGATAACACCCCCACTGGAGTTAAGAAGTGGCCCTCCGGAGTTGCCAAAGTTAACCGCGGCGTCAAACTGCACCAGACTTGCCACCCAGCGCGTTTGGCCGTCGTATTCTATCTCGGCAAAACGGTTCACCTGACTGACGACGCCGGTGTTCAATGACTCCGCTAGGTCAAATGGGCTGCCAATGGCCGCCACGGGGTCGCCAATTCTTATATTGCTGGAGTCAGCCATCTCAGGCGGTTCAATACCCGGTTCGTCATCAATCTTTAAAACCGCCACATCGCTGAAAACGCAGGAGCCAATAACACGGGCAGGAAATATCCTGCCATCAGAAACAATGACATATATTTTATCCAGTTTATCTATAACGTGATGTGCGGTCAGAATATGACCTTCAGGGTCATAGATGAAACCAGAACCTATCGTTCTCTGCCCGTTGCTGATTCTGACGACAGCCGCGCTGGCTTTACGGTAAACATCCTGAGCGTTGATAACGGAGCCAGCGAGTTCAGTCGTTTCCGCCAGCTCCTGCGTTACGGTATCAAGCCTTTCGGCATTGCCGCTCACCCTTTCTTCCAGAGTATCAATCATGGCCAGATTGGCGTCAACCTTGTCTTCCAGCAAAACTGTGTGAGCGATATTTTTACCTATTTCAGTTCCCAGGTTATTCAGTCCGGTTTGCAGTTCACTCTGCAAGCGACATCAGTTCACCACGCACGGCCTCGGTTTGTGCGGCCTGCTCACTCCGGGACGTGTTCAGCTCTTCCCTCATCAGATTCATCTGCTGATGAAACATGTAAGTGAAATAACCGAATCCACCGACCAGAACGAGCAAAAAAATCAATAGACCGATAATTATCTTGTTCGTCACCTGAGTATGCCTCCT
>CAZJGR010000014.1:9219-30156 GCA_964545815.1 uncultured Dehalococcoidaceae bacterium
TATCCGTCATCGGTCTGGGGTTAAGACAAAAATTGGGCTACCGTCGCATCGTCTCTTGATATATCAATCACTCTGCTTCTGGGTCAGGCGCCGGTGTTCTCGAAGCATACATTTATCCATGACGACGAGCAGTCCCGCATCCTTGGCTCTGGCCGCGGCCTCTTCATTCACGATTCCTTCCTGCATCCACACCGCCCTGGCCCCGATTTTAATGGCCTCATCAACAACGCCCATAACGTCCTCAGGCCGACGGAATATCTGCACCACCTCCACCTTCTCCGGTACAGAAACCAGGTCAGAGTAGCTTTTCCGGCCCATTATCACCTGGGCGTTTGGATTGACCGGAATGATGTTGTAGCCCTGCTCGGCAAGATAACTGGCTATGCCATAGCTGGATCGCTCAGGGTTGGAAGATAGCCCGACCACAGCTATGTTCTTGAATTCCCTGAGTATCCTGTCCGCCACGCTTGAGTGTTTTTCTTTCATTACCGGCTTCAAGCGCCCCCATAAAATAACCGGTCGTAGAGGATTTCCAGGCGCATTTTATGCCTGAGTTCTTCATTCGCCAGACCGACGCAGAGTTGTTTGGCTTCTTCCGCCTGCATCATGCTCATCATTTTACGATAAAAATCCACCGACTCATCTTCGCGTTTCATGGCAAAGATGAGCGTGTCCTGCAACCCGGCACCTTCCAGCGTTTCACCGCCAGCAAGGTAACTGCTGATTTTTAGGTCAGCAACCTTCTCTTGATGCCATCGCTTGTTTTCCAGGCCTTTGTCTTTAAGCTGCTTCAGTTTTTTAGCGTGTTTGACCTCTTGCCTGGCCAGTTCTTTCATCAGTTCTCTGGCTCCCGGGTCGTCAGTCTTTTTTTGCGCAGCTTCATACACAGCCTGCGAGGCAATTTCCTTATAGATAGCGCTGTCCAACACCTCGATTAGTTCATCGGGCATTCCGGTGAGCTCCTTTAAGAAGGCAGTCAGAATTCGGCCAGAATTTTCCCATCTTCAACCTTGGTGCGGTAGACCTTAAGTGGTCTGGGCGACCTCAGCGTCTGATTCATCTTGGAAATCAGCCCGGACCACCGCGTCCAGCGGACCACATGCCCATCAACCAAGTCAAATTGAGAACCGTGGCGGGGACAGGTGACAACTGAGCCCTGCAGGGTGCCCTCAGCTAAATTAGCACCGAGATGCGGGCAACGGCTTGCCGCGACATAGTATTTGTCCTCAACCCGGGCGAGCAGGAGTTTAATTCCCCGGACCGAGATCTCTTTCATCGCACCATCTGGTAAATCGGTGGTCTTTCCCACCTCAACGAATTCAGCCATGCTTGCCTTCTTTAGAAAAACCGGCTTATGCTGGCGGAGTTTCTCTATTTCCCTTCCTCTTCCTCCAGCAGGTCATTGAACACGTCAATGTGATAGAGTTCGTTATCCCGGATGCGGGAGAGGAGCTTTTTCAGGTCGGCATCAGCGATTTCCTTGCTCGCCTTATCGTAGGCTTCGGCCACCTCTTTTTCGATTTTGATATCGGCCTTGAGCATATCCGCCGGCTTGGTTGACCGGTCGACCCTGGTGTGTTCAATTTTCGGGTTGCTGCCACCGCTTGCCAGTTTCTCTGCCAGCCAGCCGAGGTGCTGCATTTCGTTAATCGCCTGGTCCTGCAGCTGCTCTTTCGCCTCCTCGCTCTGGCTCAGGTAAGAATGCAGCAGGTACTGGAGGATAACCGTGTACTCGTGCTCAACGCCCCAGTTCAGCGTCTTGGAGGTTTTATCCTGCTTGGCGCCTCTGATATCTTTGGCTTTTTCCCGCT
The DNA here is from genome assembly GCA_964545815.1 of uncultured Dehalococcoidaceae bacterium. Lineage (GTDB taxonomy): Bacteria > Chloroflexota > Dehalococcoidia > Dehalococcoidales > RBG-16-60-22 > E44-bin89. The sequence continues at coordinate 11,031 of CAZJGR010000014.1, forward strand.
TCGATTTTTCGACAAGGTGGGCAAAGCTGCCGTGGTGCGATTGTTCATCAGAAAGGATGCGCTGCAGCACGCGTTTTATCTTGGCGTCGTCAATGAGACCGATGTGCTCTCGGTACTGCTTTATTGCCCCTTCTTCCAGAGCCACGTCGTTCTGCATCCACTCGGAGACCTGAGTGCCGCCCATGCGCATGGTGCCTCTCTCGAGGCTGGGAACACCGCCCAGCTCAACAATTTCCTCCGCCAGCCAGTCGAGATGGCGCATCTCATCCCGGCCAATGGCCTCAATTTCGCAGGCCATCTCGCCTTCGCCTATGCCATAAGCATGGTTCAGGTACTGAATTATGGCGCCGTGCTCATCCTGAAGGTCTTTGTTCAATAGTTCAAGCATTTTATTTTTGTCCATAACAGCCCTCCTGATAATAATTAGGCGTAGTTATTTGCCCTGTGTTTGGCGGCAATGGCATCAGCCAGATTGTCCAGCGCCTTGAAATCAGATTCTTTCGGGAACCCCTTGCAAATTACCGGTTCTAGAACTTCGACTTTCAGATTCGGAATCAATGCGCTGAGCTGCTCCACTGCCCGGCTTCCCCAGCCATAGGAGCCAATGATGGAGATGAATTTGATGTTGGGCCGGAGCGCGTTGGCCAGAAAAGCAGCATAAGCGACTCTGGGATGTGGCCCCACCAGCGCGGTGGGTGTGCCGAGAACCACCGTCGCGGCATCAACCAGCGCCATGGCCAGTTTACCAACGTCGGTGGCGGACAAATCAAATTGTTTTACCGTGACTCCGCGCTGTACCAGTGCCCCAACGAAGTGCTCGACCATTTTGCGGGTGCTGCCGTGCATGGAGATATAGGGTAAAACAACGATGTTCTTCGGCTCATCAAACGCCCAGCTCCGATAGGCCTTAATTATGAACTCCGGTCGGTCATAAAGCGGCCCGTGGCTGGGGGCAATGATGTCAATGGTATAGCTCTTCACCGCTTCCAGGTTTTTCTGTATGCTGGTGCGGAACGGCATCATGATTTCAGCATAATAACGTTTAGCTGCCTCGTAGACCTGCTCCTCATCAACGACGAAAAGGTCGCTGGTCGCCAGGTGGGAGCCGAAGAAGTCGCAGGAGAACAGTATCTTTTCCTCCCGCAGGTAGGTGAGCATGGTCTCCGGCCAGTGGACCCAGGGGGCATGGATGAACTCAAGAGTTCTTTTCCCCAGTGAGATGGCCTCACGGTCTTCTACAGTGATAATCCGCTCCGCTGGGGCCAGCATTAAATCCACCAGCATGCCTTTGCACTTGGGTGTGCAGACAACCTTTGCTTCTGGATATCTGTCCAGCACCGCAGGCAGGGCGCCGGAATGGTCCTGCTCGGCGTGGTTGGTGACCACGTAATCGATGCGGTCGATTCCGAGTCCTTTTAGGTTGTTCAACAGAACTTCGGGCATGGAGGCATCCACGGTGTCGATTAAAGCCGCCTTTTGACCGTCCTTGATGAGATACGAATTGTAGCTTGTCCCATCGGGAAGAGGTATAAGCGCATCAAAAAGTCGCCTGTCCCAGTCTACCGCCCCCACCCAGTAAACTCCCGGTCTTATTTCTCTAGGCTTCATATGTTGTTACTCCCTGTGTCTATAAATCATTTAACAGGTTCATTTCACGGTTTTAGCCACCGTCCAGTGTGGGATGCTCCTTTTCGACAAACCAAGCGGCCGGGTTTTTCAGGTACTCCTGGTAATCAAGAAGAATAAGCTGGTGCTCTCTCTCCTGTGACGCCAGAGCCTCATAAAAAGCGCGAGCCGCCGGATAGGGAGTGGACCGGCTTTGACCGATATAGAAATCATAGGTCTTGCCTTCCATATCCACCGCGGTTTGAACGGCGTCCAGTTCGCTTTTCGCAGCCTTGATGGACTTCCCCACCTGTTCGATGGCCCTGGAGAACAGCGTCCTGAGACTGCTGCCTCCATCCGGCTGGAAATCTACCCTTGGCCAGGCATTCTGGTCACGGATGGACTGGAATATTTCCTCGAACTTCTGACGGTGAACATCCTCCTCAGACGCCAGCGACTTCAGCAGTTTTTTCCCCGTCCCATTGCGGCTTTGACGGCTTGCTTTCAGGTAAAATCGCTTGCCATCTATTTCCATCTGAATCGCCGTCTTCAATCCCTCCAGTGTTATGTCCTGCTCGGTGGCCATGGCTCAATTCCTCCTCCCAAACCTGGTATTTAGCAAACAGATTCTATTCAATTTACATCATTGCTCCGCAACGTGCCTATGACCTATGTCACATACAAACGCCTGTTCACTGTTTATGATATAATAAACGCGTTAAAAATGATACCGCATGGAATTGAATCAGTTGATAGCCGAGGAGGGCAAGAATGGCGGCTAAAAAAGTAACCGTATATTCAACACCTACCTGCCCGTACTGCAAGCGGGCCAAGGACTATCTGACCCAGAAGGGAATACCTTTTACCGACTATAACGTGGCCGAGGACCGGGAAAAGGCCAAGGAAATGATTCAGAAGTCAAAGCAGATGGGTGTCCCGGTAATCGTTGTTGGTGATGATGTGATTGTTGGCTTCAACCAGGCGAAGCTGGATAGCCTGCTCAAGTAATCCTTATAACTAGGTCTTTTTTCTATAGTGGAATCCCAGCCATACCACGCGCAGGATGCCAAAGACTGCGCCGACAGAGGCTGGGATTGCCGCCCGTTCCCCGAAAAGCGTGAGCAGGATGCCGCTGGCCAGCCCATAGTTCTTCAGGCTGCCCATTAGCACCAGGCTGATACTGGTCTCCCGGTTGACATGCAGTGCCCGGGTAACAAGCTCGATGATATAGCCAAGCACAAAAGAGACGGCAATGGCGATTACGGTGACCCGGAGCAGGGTATCGAACTCGCTGAAGAACGCCTGCCGGTTCAGCCCCACAATGGTGAAAAGGGTCACGAAGAAACTCCAGTTCACAATGGTGCCACGCCAGGGGCTGAGGCGCTTCATCAGTCCGGTGAAGAGCAGTATTCTGGAGAGGACAATAGGTATCACTATCAGTTCCCCGAGGATGATGAGCAGCTTTACCGGGTCGAAAAAGCCCACGCCGAGAAATAGTGCCATTGCCGCAGGCATGATTATCAGCGCCGCCAGATAAGCGCCGGTCATGCCAATCAGGGAAAAAAACGTATTCCCACCCAGCACATGGCTGAACGGTACTACCGCTACCGCCGGCGGCACCGTGGCCAGGACTACAAACCCCGCCCACAGGTTTTCATCACTGATGAGCCACCAGGCCAGCAGCAGAATGGCGCCCCCCATCACCACGTAGTTAAGCAACAGGGAAAGAAGAATCGTCCGGGGCATTGTTCTCAATGAGGCAAGCTCACGCGACGTGATGTTCACGGCGGAGAGCGTCATCACCAGCGCCGGCAGCGGGAGTACCAGCGGCTCCGTCCTGGTGGCGACCGGCTCCCCGATGGCCAGGCCGAGCACGATAGACAGAACCAGAATCAGATTGCGGTCTTTTAACAGCCTACCGATAAATGACATGGCTTTCTAAAGCATTATAATCCTATGCTGTCGTGTCAGCCAGCCTGTTACTTCTTTCTGACCAGATATTTCTCCGGGTTCTGGTCAAACGCCTTCCTGCAGGCAACGTTGCAGAAATAATACTTCTTCCCTTTGTATTCCGATGTTGCCGCCGCCTTATTTTCTTTCACTTCCATCTTGCAGACCGGGTCGATAGCCATCTGAACTCCTCCTTCTGTCATCTCCGTCAATCTGGCCGGTTTAAACCTCTTTAGGCGCAGCGAGTTAAAGACAACGGTCAGTGAGCTGGCCGCCATGGCTGCCGCCGCCAGAATCGGGTTCAGGAAACCGTAATCGCCCAGAATGAAATGCAGTCCTGCAGGCACGCCGGTGCGACCAAAGGCGATGAAGAGCACGCCGGCCGCCACCGGAATGAGCGATGTATTGTAGGCAAAAGCCCAGAAAAGGTTCTGCTTTATCGTCCCGAGGGTACGCCGGCTCAGGTCTATGGCATTTACGATGCCGGACAGGTCGCCGCTTATCAGGGTAATATCGCCGGTCTCAATGGCAACATCAGTGCCGGTGCCGATGGCGATGCCGATATCAGCCTGGGCCAGTGCCGGAGCGTCATTGATGCCATCACCGACCATGGCCACCACCTTTCCCTCTCCTTGCAGCTTTTTCACCTCCTGAGCTTTCTGTTCCGGGAGAACCTCGGCGACGACGCGGTCAATGTCGGCTTCCCGGGCAATGGCCTCAGCGGTGCGGCGGTTGTCTCCGGTGAGCATGACCACCTCAATCCCCAGCCGGTGCAGAGCAGCAACAGCTTCCCGCGCACCGGGCTTGAGCGCGTCAGCCAGGGCAACGATGCCGACTACCTCCTTGTCTATGCCGAGGAACATCACCGTCTTGCCCTGTTCCCAGAGCCGGCTGGCTTCCTTCTCAAGTCCATTCAGGGCCAGCTTTTCGGCTTTCATCAGCGCCAGGTTGCCCAGGACAATCTTTTTATCACCGGCCGATGCTTCCACGCCTTTCCCGGGAATGGCTTTAAAACCGGTAACGGCTGGCAGCTTTAATTTCTGGCTCGAAGCTGCCTGAACAATGGCCTCAGCCAGCGGGTGCTCGGACTGGCGTTCGGCTGATGCCGCTAGCTGCAGTATATTCTCCTCCGAAAAAGAGCTGGCAGCGATGATGTCAGTTACCATTGGCTTTCCCTGTGTCAGCGTGCCCGTTTTATCCAGCAGGACGGTGTTTATCCTGTGGGCTCTTTCCAGGGCTTCAGCGCTCCGGATAAGGATGCCGTTCTCCGCACCTTTTCCCGTACCGACCATGATTGCGGTTGGTGTTGCCAGTCCCAGAGCACAGGGGCAGGCGATAATCAGCACGGCAATGAAGTTGAGCAGGGCAAAGGTGAAGGCTGGTGCCGGACCCACGAAATACCAGATGATAAACGTTGCCATGGCAATGCCGATGACGGTGGGCACAAAGTAGCTGGCGATGATATCCGCCAGACGCTGTATCGGTGCCTTGCTTCCCTGCGCTTCCTCAACCAGCCGGATAATCTGTGCCAGTGTGGTGTCTTTGCCGACCTTTGTCGCCTCAAACTGGAAGCTGCCCGTTCGGTTAATGGTCGCCCCGATAACCTCATCGCCGACATTTTTTTCCACCGGGATGCTCTCGCCGGTAATCATGGACTCGTCAACGCTGGAATAGCCCTGGCGCACGATGCCGTCCACCGGCACCCGTCCCCCCGGCCTGACCGTTATCAGGTCGCCTACCGCAACTTCCTCAATCGGTATTTCCCTCTCTTCCCCATGGCGAATGACCAGCGCCGTCTTTGGCTGCATACCGATGAGCTTCTTAATCGCTTCCGAGGTCTGGCCTTTAGCCCTCGCTTCCAGGAAGCGGCCCAGCAATATCAGGGCGATAATCATCGCCGAGGTATCAAAATAAAGGTGTGGTTCCAGCCCGCCCCCCGCGAAAAATCCCGGAAAGACCATCGCCATGACGCTGTAAGCATAAGCGGCCGATGTGCCCACCGCGATGAGGGTATTCATATCCGCAGTCCGGTGCTTTAACGCCCCCCACATCCCGCGATAGAACCGCCAGCCCGCCCAGAACTGCACCGGGGTGGCCAGCGCCCAGAGCAGGTAGGGCCTGCCGGGAAAAGACGGCCCAAAACCCAGTCCCAGGACCAACAGGCCAATAATCCCGGCGAAAAGGAACCGATAGCGCAATGATTTGATTTCCCGCCGAGATGCCGTGGTCACGTCTTCCAGTGTTTCTGCTTCTGCGCCCAGTTCATAGCCAGCATCGGCCACCGCCCGCTTTAAATCCGATACCTGAGTCCCTTCCAGATATTCCACGGTGGCCTTTTCCGAAGCCAGGTTGACGCTGGCCGAGACAACGCCGGGAACGCTGGAGAGCGCCTGTTCCACACGTGCCACACAGGAAGCGCAGGTCATGCCGCGCACCGGGAAAACCGATTTACGGGTCGCGGTGCCATAGCCGATGCGGGATATGGTTTCCTTGAGCTGACTAAGACTAACTCGCTCCGGGTCATACGCGATAGACGCCTGCTCGGAAGCAAAATTGACCTTCGCCTCCGCCACGCCGGGAGTTCCAGCCAGCCCTTTTTCAATCGTCGCCGCGCAGGTGGTGCAGGTCATACCGGTAACGTGAAGGCGCACTTTCTCGGTTCTGTTGCCTTGTTTCCGGGCCATCTTCTCCTCTCAGGACGCTGTCCTCAAACTCATACTATCATAACCTATCTACTGGTCTCCAGTATGTGATATATGTCATATACAGGTTATAGGGCATTTACTAGAATTGAACGAAGGGAGGTGCGATATGGCACGCTTTCTTTCGGTACTGGTAAGCTTAATTGGCATGGTGGCGGTTATCATGGGCGCAGTGTTTATCGGGCTGGGTGCCTCCAGAGATATGCAGCTTAAATCAGCAATGCGCCTCGAACATGTGACTCTGGGCATAAAATCAGAGCTGGGGGACGAGGTAATCGATTCACTGCCCGAAGCGCTCAAAGCCGGCGATACCATCAGGGAGCACCGTCACGGCATTGCCCCCACTTATGAAGAACTGCTGGGCGAAGGGCGTTTTGACCCCACCAATCCCCAGCACCTGACCTACGCTCAGGCGATGAACCTGGAGAACTACCTTTATCTGGCGGGGGTCGCCTTTGGTCTCACCCAGGTAGTCATGGGCAGCGGTGCCTTCATGGTTATCACCGGAATCGCCCTCGGCAGTGCTGGCATACTCCTGTACCGGCTGCGGAAAGCTTATTGACCAGAAGCGCTCAGCCTAGCCCGAAAACAAGCTATGTGTTATACTTATTCTGCTCAAGAGAGTGGAAATTGGCCTTCGTCTGTGCCTGCGAGGAGGGCAAATAAATAATGGAAGATGACCTGGCAATCATTAAGAAAGTCATTGCCGAGCACAAAACAATCAGACAGCGTTTTCATAACCTGGAGCAGGTAGCCAACGATGCGGAAGCGATGACGGGCTTTGAAGAGGCCAAAGAAGCCTTTATGCCGGGACGGCTGGGCCAGAAGCAGGGCCTGCGTGAGCTTGAAGATACCCTCAATGCCATTGAAAACGGTTTGCAAAGGCACTTCCATTTTGAGGAAATATCGCTGCCGGCGGTGGTTGACCGACATGGCGATGAGGGGCTCAAATCTTCCCTGCAATCCATCTTCCTTGAGCATATCGACTTGAGAAATCGCCTGGCCCATTCCCAAAAACATGTCGCCGAGCTGGTCAGTGGCAGCATGGCGCGCCACCGCTGGGAGGCGAGTGCCCACGATATGCGTGCCTACATCAGCCATACGCGTAAGTTGCTGGAAGCACATGCTGAAATCGAGCAGGAACTGCTGCAGGAATTGCAAGATAGATTGAAGAAATGATGGCTTGGAACGGCCTTTTGCAGGGCTCTGAGATAAATTGATGAGGAAGGTATATCTGGACCATGCCGCGACGACCCCTCTTCTTCCCGAAGTCAGAGAGGTAATGCTGCCTTACCTCGGCGAATTATTCGGCAATCCGTCATGTCTGCACGACTGGGGAGATGCGGCGCGGGAGGCCATGGACCGGGCCAGGGAACAAGTAGCCCAGCTTGTTGGCGCCAGCGCCGACGAGATAATCTTCACCGGGAGTGGCACTGAGAGCAATAACTTTGCCGTGAAGGGGCTGGCACTGGCGCAGCCGGGCCGGGGAAAACACATTATCGTCTCCGCAATCGAGCACTTCTCGGTGCTCCACTCGGCGAAAACGCTGGAGAAACTGGGATTTGAACTCACTGAAGTCCCCGTTGACCGATACGGGGTCATTGACCCTGAAGAGGTGCGTAAACGCATCCGGAAAGATACCGTGCTCGTTTCCATCATGCACGCCAACGGAGAGGTGGGCACCATCGAGTCCATCCCGGAAATCGCCAGGCTAACCAGGGAACATAAAATACCGTTCCACACCGATGCCGTTGCCAGCGCCGGGACAATACCGGTCGATGTGAAAGAGCTGGGCGTTGATGCCCTGAGTTTGGCCGGAAACCAGTTCTACGGGCCCAAAGGGGTGGGCGCGCTTTATGTACGCAAAGGCGTGCGCATCATACCTCTCCTTGATGGTGGGGTTCAGGAGGGAGGGCGCCGCGCCGGCACCGAAAATGTTCCGGCAATTGCCGGGCTGGGGAAAGCGGCGGAAATGGCGAAAAAGGATATGGCCTCCCGCGTGAAACACCTGAGCCACCTGCGCGACCATCTGCTTGCCGGATTACCAGAAAAAATCGGCCATGTGGTGATTACCGGTCACCCGGAAAACAGGCTGCCAGGGAATGCCAGCTTCTGCGTGGAATTCATTGAGGGGGAGTCCATGCTCATGCTCCTGAACAGCCAGGGGGTGGCGGTTACCAGTGGTTCGGCCTGCACCTCCAGAGCGCTCAAAGCCTCACACGTGCTCATCGCCATGGGCCTATCCCATGAAATTGCCCAGGGCTCTGTGCTTTTCACCTTTGGCATTGACAATACGGAAAAAGATGTTGATTATGTACTTGAGGTGATGCCGCCGATTGTCGAAAGGCTGCGGCAGATGTCACCGCTATACGCCAAGTTCACCAAAAAGAGCAAAGGAGGCAGGTAATATGCCGATATATAGCGAAAAGGTAATGGAACACTTCATGAACCCACGCAACGTCGGTGAGATAGAGAACGCCGACGGCATTGGCGAGGTAGGTAATCCCGTCTGCGGTGATAAGATGACGTTTTACATAAAGGTAAAGGAGAATCGACTGGAAGATGTGAAGTTCAAAACCTTTGGCTGCGGGGCGGCCATCGCCGTTTCCAGCATGGTCAGTGAGATGGCGATAGGGAAAACGCTCGATGAGGCGAGGAAGATAACCCCGCAGCTGGTAGCCGATGAGCTTGAGGGGTTGCCCAAAAACAAATTTCACTGCTCCAACCTGGGCGCGCAGGCGCTGAACAAGGCGATTGACAATTACCTGAGTAAGCAGGCGAAAAGGGGGAAAAAGTAATGGCCGAGCAGAAAAAAAAGAAGCGACTTTTTTGCCCGTACTGTGATACCGAGATTATGGCGCCCGATGGTGCCTACTGTCAGACCTGTGGGATTATCGTATTCTACTGTCCAGAATGCCGCAAGCCGGTCCCCCGTGAGCAGAGAAAATGTCCCTACTGCGGCGCTGAAATCAAAGGCGAAAATGCCTGAAGGCAGGAGCGGAAATGGCCGGCGAAAAAGATAAGTTGACCATAGTCATGTTCAGCGGCGACCTGGACCATGCCCTGGCGGGATTTACCATGGCGACCACGGCGGCCAGCATGGGGATGGAAGTAAGCATGTTCTTCACGTACTGGGGTCTGAATATCATCAAGAAAAATGAGGGCAAAATCAGAAGCAGGGGACTGATGAGGAAGATGCTGAACTTCATCAACCGCGGCGGCAGCCAGCGACTGAAGCTCTCCCGCTTTAACCTGTTTGGCCTGGGCACCTGGATGATGAAGAAGCTGATGAAAGACGTCAATTCCCCCTCCCTTGACGAGATGATAAAGATGGCCCAGGAGATGGGCGTCAAACTGGTGCCGTGCAGCACCACCTGCAGCGTGATGGGCCTTTCCGAAGAAGATGCCTTCCGTGAGCATATCGCCAGTCTGGCCGGGGCTGCCTTTTTCCTGAACGAGGCACGCGAATCAAAGGTGACCCTTTTCATCTAGGCAAGGAGGAGGCGATGAAGGCAGATAAGACGCTCGATTGTGTGGGCCTTTACTGCCCGATGCCCATTGTTAAAACCGCAGCCAAATTCAAAGAACTGAAGCCGGGAGAAGTTCTGGAAGTTATCGCGGACGATAAAGGCATAAAACAGGACATGCCCGCCTGGTGCCAGACCACCGGCCACGAGTTTCTGGGCATGGAGGAGGCCGGCGGAGAAATCAGGGTCTATGTGAAAAAGACCCACTGATGGGCTTTTTATGCCTTCTTCGCTAAAAGCAAGGTCACCAGAGACAGCCCCGAGCTTACTATGGCAATAACGGCGAAGATATTGACAATGCCATAAATGTCCATAAAATACCCGGCCACAGGCTGTATAAGACTCTGCCCCTCCAGCCCCAGCCCGAAATAGATACCGAATACCGTCGCCCGGAGATAGACCGGTACGCTGCTCATAAGATATGGCTGCATTGTTGCCTGCGTCATGTACCGGAACATGCCGAAGATAATCAGGACGATGACAAAGCCAGCGTTATACGGGAGTACGGTAAGCAGGTACAGGACAGGGCCAGTGCCCACAAGTGAGAGGAAAATGGCCTTCTTTCTGCCCCAGCGGTCAGAAAGCCAGCCACCCAGCAGGCTGCCCGATATGCCACCGAACCGCAAAATGCCCACCAGCACCGCCGCCAACGCCGGAGCAATGCCGTGCCTGCCCACAAAATATAGCGGAGCAAATGACATGGCGACTCCTGCAACCAGCTGCATGGTTACGCATAAGCAGAGGATGATGGCCAGCGGCCGCAGCACTTCAGCCAGGCTCATTCTACGGGAACCGGCCTGGGCTTGAACTGGCCCTTTATCCGCAGATTGCCCTGGGGGTATAATGCTGGCAGCTTTTTCAAAGAGGGCGAATTTTTTTATTACCAGGGGAACGGCGCATATGGCGGGAAGGCTCAGTATGATAAAGGCAAAACGCCATCCCAGATGTTCCGCAATCAGCCCTCCCAGAAGAGGACCGATGGTAAAGCCGATGCTGCCTCCCACCATATGAAGGGCAATCACCCGGCCCCGCCTGGCTTCCTCATAATAGCCCGAGAGCATCGGCACTGCCGAAGGATGGTAGCCACCAGCCAGAAGCCCCATAATTATGAGGATGACAATCATCGGATAGTATGACGGGCTCAGGCCGACAGCGAGCGTGGCCAAGCCAACGCCACCAAGTCCCACCGCAATTATGATGTTTTTCCTAAGCCGGTCGCCGATCCACCCGCCGGGAATCTGAGAAAGACCGGAGGTGATGGTATAGGCAGAGAGCAAAAAGCCAGATTGCAGATAGGTCAACCCAAACCCTTCTTTGATTAAAGGCAGTAACGCCGATAGCAACCCGGTACACAGGTCGTTGCTGAGGTGGGTATAGATGAAGAATGCGGCAGCCCCCCAGCCTCTTTGACGGGAAACGGTGCTGAACCCACTGTTATTTAACAATCGGTTAAACTTTCAGATTAGGTATCCCTTTTCCATAAGCTGTTTCCGACAGCCTGTATGTATCATAATAGAAGGCGGTAGCTCGTTTCAAATGAACCGCCATTTTGACGAGCAAAGTAAATTATGGTATCTTTCAAAAGAAATCATCAGTTATACCCTTGAAATGTTTCAATTCTCAGGAAAAAGGAGACCATATGCCACTGACAAAAGAGGCGCTCCTGGATATGTACCGCCGGATGCTCACCATCCGCCATTTTGAAGAAGGCATCACCGAGCTCTCCAAGCAGGGGCTGATACCCGGCACCGGACACGTTTCCATCGGCGAGGAAGCGGTTGCCGTTGGCTCGTGCAGCGCTCTGGAGGAAAAGGACTACCTCATCTCCACCCATCGCGCCCACGGCCACCTGCTGGCCCGGGGTGCGGACATAAAGGTCATACTGGCCGAGGTACTGGGCAAAGCCACCGGCTGCACCGGGGGTAAGGGCGGGTCAATGCACCTCTCTGATTTCAGTCGGCATATCCTTGGCACCAATGGCATCGTGGGGGGTGGTATCAATATTGCTGGCGGTGTGGGTCTGGCCATCAAAATGCGCCAGACCGGACAGGTCTGCCTCGGTTTCTTCGGCGATGGCGCGACAAACCGGGGGACTTTTCACGAAGGGCTGAACCTGGCAGCAGTGTGGAAAGTGCCCACGGTGTTCGTCTGCACCAACAACCAGTATGGCCTGTCCATGCCGCAGTGTAAAGCCTGTGCCAATATTGATATCTCGGCCCGGGCCAGCGTCTATAATATGCCCGGATACAGGGTTGACGGGACAGATGTCATTGCTGTCTATGAAGCGGTGAAAAGCGCCGTGGCCATGGCCAGAAGGGGAGATGGCCCGAGCCTGATTGAAGCCGTGTCCTACCGCCTGCGCGGCCACAGCATGCGCATGGACCAGATGCCCGGCGGCTCTGACTACCGCCCCAAGGGCGAGGTTGAGGACTGGGCAGCCAAAAAGGACCCAATCAAGATATTTCGCCTGAAGCTCAAAGAGCTGGGCTATTTAACGGATAAAGCGGCCGAGCAGATTGACGCCGAATGCCAGAAGCTATTTGATGACGCGGCTGATTTTGCCCTGAACAGCCCGGAGCCCAAACCGGAATCAGCTTTCCAGTGGATTTATGCCCAGGAAGGAGCGAAATAAATGCCCCAGCGACAGATAAGCTACCGTGAAGCGATAAGCGAGGCCATCAAAGAGGAGATGGCGCGAGACGACCGGGTATTTTTAATGGGGGAGGACGTGGGGATACTGGGTGGTGCCTTTGGTAGCACCAGAGGCATATATGCCGTGTTCGGTGGGGAACGAGTGCTTGATACACCCATTTCCGAAACGGCGATAGTTGGCTTTGCGCTGGGAGCAGCCATGGCGGGAATGCGCCCGATAGCGGAGATAATGCGGGTCGACTGGATGACCATCTGCATGGACGAAATCGTCAACCAGACCGCCAAAATGCGCTACCTCTCCGGAGGCCACCCTGAGGTATCACTGGTCATCAGGGCCGCGGCCGAAGGAGGTATTGGCCTGGGAGGGCAGCACTCACAGAGCTTTGAAGCCTGGTTTGTACATGTACCGGGGTTGAAGGTGGTCATGCCTTCCACACCCTATGATGCCAAAGGGTTGCTGAAATCGGCAATCAGGGACCCCAACCCGATTATATTCCTTGAGCCCGGGGTTCTTTATGGGGTGAGCGGACCGGTACCGGAAGAGGAATATGTGATTCCGCTCGGGGAAGCGGAGGTCAAAAGGGAGGGCAAAGATGTCACCATCGTGGCCTGGGGGACATTGCTGCCCAAGACAATAAACGCCGCCCAGACGCTGGCCGGAGAGGGGATTGACGTGGAGGTTATTGACCCGCGGACGCTCCGTCCACTGGATATAGACACCATAGTTGACTCGGTAAAGAAAACGGGGAAACTTATCGTTGCCCATGAAGCGATGAAAACGTGCGGCGTGGGTGCGGAAATAGCAGCCCTGGTTCAAGAGCGCGCTTTTGACCACCTTGATGCGCCGATACAGAGGGTAGCCACACCCGATGTTATCATACCGGTCAACCGTTCTCTGGAGAGGTTTGTGCTTCCCCAGGAGACTACTATCGTCGAAGCGGTCAAGTCCATCGTATAGATAGAGAGACGGGGCTCAGGGGGCTGGTCTTGCTTAAAAGCCATAGCTGTGGTGAACTGAATAAAGAAAACATTGGTCAGACGGTAAAACTGGCCGGCTGGGTGGACCGACGCCGGGACCACGGCGGCCTTATCTTCATTGACCTCCGGGACAGGGAGGGCATCATTCAGGTCGCTTTCAACCCCGAGGTATCCAGGTCATGCCACAAAGTGGCCAGCCAGATGCGCAGCGAATTCGTGGTGCGCGTAAATGGTGACGTGGCCAGACGTCCACCGGGAACGGAGAACCTTCAACTGCCCACCGGCGAGGTTGAAGTAATCGCGCATGATGTCGAGATTTTAAATCCGTCCCGAACCCCGCCGTTCTACATCAATGAGGATGTGGAAGTGGAGGAAAACCTGCGCCTGAGGTACCGCTACCTTGACCTGCGGCGGGCCAAGATGCAGGATAACCTGATGCTCCGCCATCAGGTGGTGAAGTTCATCCGCGACTTTCTTGATGCGGAGGGCTTTATTGAGATTGAGACGCCGATACTCATCAAGAGCACGCCCGAAGGCGCCCGCGACTATCTGGTGCCCAGCCGTGTCCATGCCGGCAAGTTTTACGCGCTGCCCCAGTCTCCGCAACAGCTCAAGCAACTGCTGATGGTCGCTGGCCTGGAGAAATATTATCAGATTGCGCGCTGCTTCCGCGACGAGGACACCAGGGCCGACCGCCAGCCGGAATTCACTCAGCTCGACCTGGAAATGAGCTTCGTGGAAGACGAGGACATCTTAAGCCTGATGGAACGACTCTTTATCTCCCTGATGGCGACCATCAAGCCAGATATGAAGATTAATCAACCTTTCCCGCGCTTAAGCTATGCCGATGTCATGGAGCGTTTTGGCACAGACAAGCCTGACCTGCGCTTTGGCCTAGAGCTAAAAGACCTGTCCGACATCGCGGCGCGGTCGGGTTTTGGCATTTTCACCTCGGCTATTGCCAGCGGAGGCAGGGTCAAGGGAATACGTGCGCCGGGCTGCGCTGCATACAGCCGGAAACAGCTTGATGACTTGAACCAGCGGGCACGCGGTTACGGGGCGGGTGGCCTGATAACCATAGCGCTCGGCGAGTCAGGGGGCGGCAGCCTGGATGACCTAACCCACGATATGGTGCGCTCGGCCGCCGCCAAATTCCTGACGCTGGAACAGGTAAAGGAAATGGCCAAGCGTATGGAAGCCACCATTGGCGACCTGCTTCTGCTTGTTGCCGGCGATGCTGGTACGGTGAACACTTCGCTCGGTGCCTTACGTCAGGAAATAGGGCAGCGGCTGAAACTGGCCGACCCGAACATGCTCTACCTTGCCTATGTCAAAAATTTCCCCCTGCTGAGAAAGAATAAGGAAACCGGGCGCTGGGAACCGGAGCACCATCCCTTCACCAGACCGCGGGAGGAAGATGAGCCGCTTCTGGACACAGCTCCAGAGAAAGTGCACGGCAAACACTATGACATGGTATGCAACGGTTTTGAGATTGGCGGCGGCAGCCTCAGAATCTACACCGCCGAACTCCAGCGCAAGGTGTTCCGGCTGCTGGGTTACGCCGACGATGAGATTGAAGAGCGCTTCGGGCATATGCTTGAGGCATTTGAATATGGCGCACCGCCACATGGTGGCATCGCGCTGGGCATTGACCGCACCGTGATGCTGCTGGCCGGCCGAGAGACCATACGCGAGGTAATCGCTTTCCCCAAGACCCAGAGCGCCATTGACCTGACCTTCAATGCTCCGGCACCGGTCACCGAAGAACAGCTTGCCGAGCTGCACATCCTCCTGCGCCAAGAAGAAGAGTAGATGGTTGACATAAAAGAAGTAGCCGAAAACATTTTCCTGATGGACAACGAGCTTTACTCTATTCCCAAATGGGGAAGCGTTTACCTAATCAATGAGGGGATGAAGGCGCTGGTTGATACCGGCCCGGCCACCTCGGTAAAAGCCGTTCTGGACGGTATAAAAAAAGCGGGTGTTGCTCCCGGGGAAATCAACTACATCATCGCCACCCATATTCATCTGGACCATGTCGGCGGGGTCGGGGAACTGATAAAGCATATGCCCAAGGCCAAGGTCATCGTCCACGCTAAAGGCGCCAGACACCTGGTCAAGCCGGAGAGGCTGATGAAAAGCTTCGCCTCCACCATGGGGGAAAGGATGATGCAAAAGACCGGCCCGGTGACACCAATTGATAAGGAGAGAGTTATACCGGTATCTGGTGACGAGGTATTCAAACTCAGCAAAGGGCAAAGCCTGCGCATTCTCCATATGCCGGGACACTCCCCGCACCAGCTTTGCATTCTGGAGAGCCGGAACAATGGCCTGTTCAGCGGCGATGCGGTTGGTATTTCGGTGGCGGAGGGCAAAGTGCTGATGCCCGCCACACCACCCCCTGCTTTCGACTTTGAGCTGTACCTGAGCACGCTGCAAAAACTGATGCGGTTGAACGCAAACCTGATTTATTTCGCCCACTTTGGCGCCACCGATAAAGTCAGGGAAAGCATAAAAACCGCCACGGACAAGCTTGAAGCCTGGTATGCACTCGTATCCCAGGCCTTCCATGAAGGCGGCTTTGAAGCGGCCTTTAAAAAGATACGGAACCAGCTTTATGCCGAGCTGGAACCGGCCCGGGGATATGAACCGCTTTATCAGTATCTGGCCGACGGCATAGTGGCCATGAATGTCACCGGTCTTTTAAAATATTATCAGGATAAAAGAAGGCCAATGGAAAAGGTGGAGCATTCGTGAAGATAACCAGAGATAAAACCGAGAACAGTCAGGTATTTCTTACCATTGAGATGGAACCGCATGAGGTTGAGGAGTCAATGGCAGAATCCTATCAGCGCCTGGCCAGGCGGACCGATGTCCCCGGCTTCCGTAGAGGCAAAGCGCCGCGTGCCATACTGGAACGTTATCTGGGCCGGGACAGCGTTCGTGAGGATGCACTCAACCACCTGCTGCCGCAGGCCTATGAAAAGGCAGTCAAGGAACAGCAGATAGAGGCCATTGCTCAGCCGGAGATTGAACTGGTCCAGAGCGAACCGGTCATTTTCAAGGCCAAAGTGCCTCTGGCACCTGTGGTGCAGCTGGGTGACTATCATAGCCTCACCATGAAGCCTGACCCGGTAAGAGTGACGGAGGCGAATGTAAATGAGGTGATGGAACAGCTACGCCACCAGAATGCGACCTGGGAAGTGGTGGACCGTGCCATTAACTTTGGCGACCTGGCGGTACTCAATATTGAGAGCCGGGTGAATGGCGCACCGTTTATCAATCGGGAAGGGGTACAGTACCTAGTTATGGAGAACTCCAACTCCCCGGTTCCGGGCTTCGCCAGGGAACTTGTCGGGATGAAGAAAGGGGAGGAGAAGAAGTTCAATATCAAACTTCCCGAAGACCATCCCCGCAAAGAGATGGCCGGAAAAGAAGCCCGCTTCACCGTGAAGATGCTGGAGGTGAAACAGGAGATATTGCCCGAGCTCGATGATGAGTTCGCCGCCAAACTGGGGCCTGAAATTAAGAACGTTTTGGCCCTTAAGAAGGAAGTGTCCCGAAACCTGAAGTCAAGAGCGGAAGCCAGCGCCAGGGCTGATTTTGAGGAGAAGGTCATTGATGCTGCGGTCGCCATCTCTCATGTCGAATTTCCGCCGGTTCTGGTAGAAGCGGAAGTCCACCGTATGATGAGCGAACGGGCCCGGCAATTTGAACAGCAGGGCGTTAATCTGGAAGAATATCTGAAGAGCATTGATAAAACGGAGGCAAAGCTGCACGAAGAACTGCATCCGGTGGCCACCAGAAGGATAACCCAGTCTCTGGTTCTGGGCAAAGTTGCGGAAACGGAGAAAATAGCCGTTAATGATAAAGAGATAGATGATGAGATTGAGACGACGCTGAAAAATGCCACCAAGAATAAAGAAGAGCTGCAGCGGGCACTGAATGCCCCGCCGTCCCGCGAGTCCATCAGACAAATCCTGCTGACACGCAAAACGGTAGAACGACTGGTGGAGATAGCCACCAGAAAAAAGGAGAGGAAAAGCAAATCGAAAAAGGAGGTGGATAAAAAATGAATATCAATCCGATGAACGTCATACCGATGGTTATCGAGAGCGGCGCCAGGGGGGAGCGAGCCTTTGATATCTACTCGCTTTTGCTGAGAGAGCGCATCGTCATGCTGGGCATGCCGATTAATGACCAGGTGGCCAACGTCATTATCGCCCAGTTGCTCTATCTGGAAAGGGAAGACCCTGACAAGGATATCAGCCTTTACATTCACTGCCCGGGCGGCGTTATCAATGCGGGGCTGGCCATTTATGACACCATGCAGCTTATCCGGCCCAATGTCGTTACCATATGTGTTGGACTGGCGGCAAGCATGGGCACAGTGCTGCTCTGCGCCGGCGCCAAGGGCAAGCGCTACGCCCTGCCCAACTCCACCATCCACATGCACCAGGCTTTCGGTGGTGCTCAGGGGTATGCCACCGACATCGAGATTGCCGCCCGCGAAATCATGCGCGTCCAAGATGTCATCCGGGGCATCTTAGTCAAGCATACCGGCCAGACCTTGGAAAAGGTCGCCCACGATACCGACCGTGATTTCTACCTCAATGCCGAACAGGCCGTGGAATACGGCATCATTGACGAGATTCTGAAAAGGCCGGAAGAGAGCAGCCCGAAAGCAGGAAAGAAGTAAGTAACCAGCAGACCAATAAATAAGTTCCCCTCCCGTTTTCCATCGGGGAGGGGAATTTTATTTTAGAGTTAATATTATGGCCGGGCAGTCAGACAGAACCCCGCACTTTTTCATTGATTTCAGCGGTGAGGTCATACCCGCGTATCTGTCTTCCCTGCGCATCAATGACCTGCTTACCCCGCGTTATCTTCACCCTGCCCTGGCTGAATGCCTGAATGGTGGTGATAATCAGCGGCAGTTCCCTGACCATCCCGTGCTGGCGGATGAGCCGGAAAAGGGCATTTTCTTCACCCTCTTCCTGCTTTATCTGCGCTACTGATTTCCCTTTTATCTCTGACCAGTTCCGGTCAAAAGGTGCGCCGCGAATAGGAAAGGTGCAGTAGGTAACCACCGGGCCTTTATCCAGTTCTGGCGTGACCAGGTGCATCATGGCACCCGTCGCTTCTGCGCCGGTCTCAATCAGTCTCCAGATGACTTCCTGCCAGGTCCCGGCTGGGCCACCGGGTGCCGCCGGGTGGAGATTAATCATATCGTATTTCTGGCACATCTCCGGCCCGACGATAAGCATGTAGCCGGCCAGCACGCACAGGTCAGGTTTAAAGTCCCGCAATCTGGCTATTACCTCACGGTCGTAGTCAAGCCGCCACGAGGGCCATTCCTCACCGGAACCACCGCTTGAACCGCCCACTTTTGCCCGGTACTTCCGATAGGAAAACGTGACCAGCGGAATGCGGTAGTCCTCCACCATCTTAAGAAAGATGTCGGTCGGCTCGGTCTCGCCGCGCTCGCGACTGCAGAAGACAAAGGCAATCTCAGCCTCAGTCTCGCCCGACTCAATGCTATCATGCACCGTTTTGAGCAGCCCTCTCGACCCCTTGCCCCTTCCTGTGGAAAACCATCCCAGCTGATACATTTTTATCACCGCCAGTTGCGGTTTTTCAGATTGTTCCAGGCACTGGCAAAGTGCGTCAGCGGCTTGGTGCGGTGTCCTCTTACTCTGCCTCTGACCAGCG
>CAZJGR010000015.1:0-29370 GCA_964545815.1 uncultured Dehalococcoidaceae bacterium
CTTTTAAAAACAGACGGCTGCTACCACGGTAGCTATGACCCCGTGGTCTTCCCTTCTGACGCCACCGGCATATCAAAGGGCAACCGGGCTGAATCCATCATCGTTCCCTACAATGACAAGGCGGCCGCGGAGAAAGCCATCGTGGAGAACAAAGACCGGCTGGCTGCGGTCATCGTTGAAGGGGCAATGGGTGCTGCCGGCTTGATTCCGCCCCGCGCTGGCTACCTGGAGTTCCTGCGCAAGGTCACCCAGGAAAATGGCGTCATGTTCATCCTCGATGAGGTAATCAGCCTGAGGCTGGCCTGGGGAGGCGTCCAGAGCATTTATAAAATCAAGCCCGACCTCACCACCATGGCCAAAATCATCGGCGGCGGCTACCCGGTTGGTGCCGTCGGCGGGCGTGAAGACCTGATGCAGATGTTCTCACCAGAGATAAGAAAGGTCTACCACGCCGGAACACTGAACGCCAACCCCATCACCGCCACCGCTGGCGTCGCCACCATGGAGCAGCTCAACGCCGATGTCATCAACTACATCAACCGACTTGGCGAATCTTTTGCCGACGGCGTGCGGGCTATCTTCAAGCGGCTGAATATCAAGGGACAGGTGACCGGCATAGGCTCGCTGCAGAACATCCACTTCCACAACCAGCCGGTAATCAACGGCAAAACAGCCAGGGAGGCCAATAAAGACCTGCTGCACCTGTTCTACCTGGCAATGCTGGAGAAGGGTTGTTTCTCGGCGGCGAGAGGTCTTTATGTTATGTCAACTCCAATGACCCAGAAGGAAGTCAACACTGCGGTCAAGGCGGTTGACGATGTGGTAACCGAACTCAAGCCAACGATTGAGGAACTGTGGCCGGAGTTGATTGGCCCGGCGCCTAAAGCGTAACCGAAATTAAATCGTGGCTCACGACACGGGCGGATATTTGTCCGCCCAGGGCCTTGCCTCTTCAAAGGCTGCCGAGGCACGCAACACACTAACCTCATCGCCCAGTCGGCCAACTATCTGAAGGCCAATGGGCAGTTTTCCCGAAGATAAGCCGCACGGCACTGAGGCCGCGGGGTTGCCAGTGAGGTTGAAGACGCAGGTAAACGGGGCGAAATCCCAGTCAATAAAGCCAAGGCCGCGTCCCCGTGCCCGTTTCCCTACCGGCGGCGCCGTCACCGCCGTAGTCGGTGTTAGAAGCAGGTCATATTTGGCAAAGAAGTCCAGCATGGTGCCGCGGATTCGCTCAAGCTGCGCCCACGCCTGAGCCACTTCCACCCCGCTTAGACGGCGGGCAGACTCCATCGCCAGCCTGGTGTAGTCCATGATTTCGTCAGCATGCTTGTCCAGGACAAAGTCCAGATAAACGTTAAACCGTGACACAATAAGCACGTCCCAGAGATAGAATGCTTCCCCGGTGTCCGGGGCGGCTTCTTCCACATCATGTCCCATTTCGGCGAAGACACGGACGGCAGCCTCAACCGCCGATTTCACCTCAGGGTCAACCCTGACCCCGTAGCGCAGGTCGGGGCTCCAGGCAATTCTGAGCTTCCCCAGCCTGCCGCCCACAGCCTTGAAGAAATCGGGTGGTGCCGCCCTGATACAGGAGTAGTCAAGCCCATCCGGGCCAGCCATCACGTTCAGCATCATTGCCGCATCCCTCACATTCCGCGTCATCGGATCGAGGCAACTGATGTGAGAGACGCCCCAGGGCTGGACATCCTTGGGCACTCGACCATAACTGGCCTTCAGCCCGAAAACACCACACCAGCTGGCCGGAATCCGTGTGGAGCCACCACCATCACTGCCCTGAGCCAGCGGTGAGATACCGGCGGCAGTGCCGGCCGCCGCACCACCACTGGAACCGCCGGAATTTCTCTCCGTATTCCAGGGATTATGGCAGGCACCAATTAGCCTGTTCTCCGTGCAGCAGGCCAGGCCGAACTCAGGGGCATTGGTCTTGCCGATGATGATAGCACCGGCCGCCTTGAGGCGCTGCACCATGGTTCCCTCCTGGCTGGGGATAAAATCTTTATAGACCAGTGAGCCCTGCGTGGTGCGGATACCACGGGTCAGCACTAAATCCTTGATGGAGACGGGTAAGCCATGAAGCGGACCCAGCTTCACACCGGTGCGGAGCGCTTTTTCCGCTTCACGGGCTGCCTTAATCGCCCCCTCTTCGTTTACCAGCAGAAAAGCGTTCAGTTTCGGGTTCATTTCCCCGATTCTTTTCAAGGTAGCTTCCATCAACTCCACCGGCGATAATTGCTTGTTCCGTATCATCCCCGCCAACTTATGGGCAGGAGTAAAACAGAGTTCGCGTGCCTCACTAACTGAAGCCATCATTCCCTCATTTTGAAATGTACTCTTATTTGAAAAAGCTCATTGAGGCTGATAATAGCCGCATCAAGCAGGTAAAGGCATTTTAAGCAGTCGACCTTCTTTTGTCAAACCGATAGTCTACCATCTATCAACCCTCAGTACAGATGTTTAGTAAAAAAGTTTTTTCTTGCCATTTGTCATAGGTATTGACAAATGAGCATCTTGAATGTTATACTTTCACGTACCACACAAGGTAACGCCTTGTGTTATGCCAGTGGCCAGTATGGAAAGACTATCCGAGAAACTGAAGGAACTGCGCCGGAAGAAGGGCTGGACACAGGAGGACACGGCACGGGAGATAAACGTCAGCCTTTCCACCGTGCAACGCTGGGAGAAAAAGGGCGGCGAGCCAACCAGGCTGGCTCGCCGTGAGCTTCAGAGGCTATTCCGCAGAGAAGGCATATCTCTTAATACATAGGGGGCCAATCGTGATGATAACCGCCCTCCGTTCACAGGCCGGACGGTAATTTTACGCCAAATTTTTCGGAAACGGCCTTCAGGTTGCGGATGGTTCCCTCAGGCAAAGGAATCCCGCTCTTAGAACGTTCCATAAAATTTCTTTCCTCCGGCTCACCGGGGACAAATATCTCGCTGAAACCCTCTGCCTTGGGCAGCGCTTTTATGCCATCAATGAGGTTGTCAATATGCTCCTTATAGCTCTCCAGGTCAGTAAACGTGCTGATGTCTATGGCCGCGACCACGCTGTTCTGGATGTGCTTGGGGACGTAAGCCAAACGCTCACCTATGGCCTGTTTTTTCTTGCCCTCGGTGGATGGCCCGACTTCACGTCCAAATAGCGCCGGCTCCAGCACCGGGTTTCCCGCCATAACACTGGAGAGACACTCGAACATCATCGCCAGACCGGAGCCCTTGGGACCGCCGGCGGGCAGCAGGGCACCAACATTTTTAGGGTCGGTGGTCGGCTTGCCTTCCTTGTCCAGTGCCCAGCCTTCCGGTATGGGGATATTCTTATCCACGGCCAGCCAGAGCTTGCCGCCGGCGACCACGCTGGTCGCCATGTCCAAGTTGAGCGGGCGGTGGCGCTTTGCCGGCACGGAGATGGCAATCGGACTGTTGTGTACACCGGGGGCTTTGGCGCCGAATGGCGCCATGTTCGGCGGGTTGCAGACGAACACAATCCCCGCCAGCCCCTTTTCGGCTATCATCTGCGAATAATACCCCAGAGCACCCTGGTGGGTCAGGTTGCGTATCAGCGCCCAGCCGATACCCACCTTCCTGGCCTTTTCCACCACCATATCCACCACCTTGATGGTAACCACCGGGCCAAGCGCACGGTCAGCATCGAGCAGTATGGTGGCGGGAGTCTCTTTAATAACCTTGATTTTGGGCTTTGGGTTCATCACGCCCTTTTCGATGTTATCAAGATACCAGGGAATACGCAGCACGCCATGGGAGTCAACGGCGCGCAGGTTGGCCCAGAGCAGCGCCCCTGCTTCAGCTTCCGCATCTTCCGGCGGCATACCGGCCCGGACAAAGACCTCTTTGGTGAATGCCTTCAGTGGTCCCCAGGCCACTACCTTCATTTCCGTCTTGGCCATAATACCTCCTTTTTAAAATCCGATAAGTTGCACTTGATTGTATGGTGCAGATTTGTGCAAAGTCAAGAAGCTGACACAGCGTGATGACCCTGTAAATAGACCGGGCGAAAACCTTTTTCATCTGGACTCAAACTCGGCCGCGGCGAATATCAACCATAGCCATTGCCCTTTGCCATCGCGGTTGGGTATAATTACGTTTGAGGGCGTGCCCCTGTAGCTCAGGTGGATAGAGCAGCGGTTTCCTAAACCGCGTGCCCGGGTTCGAGTCCCGGCAGGGGTACCACTTTAAATATGAATAAGGAGATGTCTAAATGCCGAATTACTGGTTTGACCACGTCCATTTGATCAGCCATGACCCCTTAACTACCGCCAAATTTTACGAAAAAACCTTTGGCTTCAAAAGAGATGGCCTCAGTAAACTCCCTGGCGGGCGTACTCTGGTGTCTATTGCCCTTGATGGGGCATCAATCAAGGTGACAAACCCGAGACCCGAGCCACTGATACCCAACATGTTACCGGACGGCTGTGGACTAGAGCACTTTGGACTCCAAACTGACAACCTAGAAGAAGCGGTGGCTGAGCTGAAGGCGAAGGGAATAAAGTGTGTTCAGGAGATAAAAGCTATCAGCCCTACCACTAAAATAGCGTTTTTTGTCAGTTCCGAAGATATATTAATTGAGTTACTAGAAGTGAGCAGTTAACTTTTAAACCGCGTGTCGGGCGTTCGAGTCGCCCCATGGGTACCACTTTTTGAAGCTAAATTTGCCCCAAAGCCTATTTCTTGCCACCGGCCATTTTCCTCGCTTCGCCTTGTCTTCTTAAAAAGTACATGGCCACCGGACCTATCAGAGCGCCGAGGCCCAGCAGCACAAAAGACCATCCCCACACCTGAAACTCACCTTCAAGACCGGGGTTCGCCACATCCAGTACCAGTCCAAATAGCGCTGGAGACAGGACAGTAATGCCGAAGCCAAGAAAAGATTGAAAGCCCAGGGCCGCGCCAAGATATCTGGGCTCCACCAGCTCGGAAAGACCCGCTTTGAACACGGCTGACTCCATGACGACAAAAAAGCCGTAGAGCAGGACGATACCCAGAAAGCCGTATCTGGGAAGGGTCATCAGCCAGCCCGTGCTCATAGAACAGGCTGCGCTTACCAGCAACACCATCATTACCGTTTTGGTGCGGCCTATCTTATCGGACACAAGTCCACCCAGAGCCGGTGAGACCACACCCATAAGCATGGCCGTAGCCGCAATCGTATTCCCGTAAACCAAAGCTGATTCAGCGGCGATACCCTGAAGCAAAGCCACAGCGACGACAAATGGCCCTATCCAGCCATAGAAACCATAAAGCTCCCACATATGGCTCATGTAACCGATATTGAGCCAACATAAGGGTTTCTTCAGCAATATTTCTCTAAAGAAAGAGATAGAAGCCGACACAGGCTGTGCTGAATCCTCAACCTTGTTCTTTGCCGGTACTCTTTCCTTAACCAGTAAGCCGACCAGAGCCGCGCCGGGTAAACCCCAGACGGAAGTGAACAAAATAGCCCATTGCCAGCCATATACCGAGGCTACGGGTGCCGCTACATACAGAGCACCCGCGTAAGAAGCAATCAGAGCGGAGGTGTAAATCCCGAGCGCCTTTCCCCGCTCTTCCGGTGGAAACCACTCGGACAGCAGCTTCATTCCGGGCACATACAGGCCACCCTGCCCCAGACCGGATAGTCCCCTCAATATGGCTGCAGAGACAAAATCTTTAGCCAATAGGGCAAAGGCCAATCCCATGAGGCTGGTCTCAATGGCACTGAAAACAAATACCTTACGACCGCCGAACCGGTCGGAAAGTAACCCGCAGATGATAACCGCAATCACATAGCCAGCCTGGAAAGCGGACAGGATGACTCCAGCCTGGGCCCCAGTCAGATGCCATTCCTTTTGCAGCAACGGCAGCACTGCCGAGTAATTGTACCAGGTCAACCCAGCAGTCAGTTGTCCCAGGCACATAAAAATCAGAGCCGAGTTTCTGAGGGACATGTCGCTAACAGTTTTGCTCCGGGCAATCTGCCGATTCGATTTAAGATGTCCGGTCTACCTTCTGTTGACCACAGTTCAGTTGGGTTAAACCTAAGTTTAATCTCTCTATCCTGAGTTGTCAAAATCAGACGGCCCGGATGCAATGACCGGCCAAGATAAGAGGCAGGGTGCTCATATTGCCCTTTTTCTGTTTCTGCTGATATAATGCGGTGGTCGAGTGAATTGTGAAGACTGTGTCTTCTGGCTCGCAATTTATTAGCCAAGAAATTAAGGAGGTGCACCAATGAGGTTAGATGAGGTATCAAAATTTATGGAACAGGCCGGTATCCCGGGACGGGATGAATATGGTCTAACGCCCAGCCGTAAACTTTTCCCCGATGGAGCTTCCTACCGTATTGAGATGTCCGGGGTGGAGGGGCCAAAAGTCCTGGAGGCATTGATTGACGAAAGAAGGAAACGGAATGTGCCCGTGCATCGCCTGGTCTCAATGTGCCAGGGAGGCACTCTCTTTGACAAACAGGAGATAAAAGATTTCGCGCAAATGGCGGCGGAAGAGAAGATGGAAGTAATCGCCGTTCCGGGCCCACGCAATGCCTGGGACATCGGGCGCCAGTTCACAACGGCGGAAGGCGCCAGATGTGGCGCCTCACACCATAGAGGTTCAGATGAATTAAGAAAGGTCATTGCTGACATAATGCGAATGTATGACCTGGGCATCAGGGGTTTCTTGATTGTGGACCGGGGTCTATTGTGGCTGCTCAAGAGGATGCAGGAGCAGGGTAACTTTCCCAGGGACATAGCCCTGAAGATATCGGTCTGGACTGGAGTCAGTTCCCCGGCCGGAGCCAAGCTGGTGGAAGAGCTGGGTGCCACTTCCTTTAACCCAATAGCCGATTTAACCCTGCCCCAGTTGGCCGCAATCAGAAAGGTGGTTGACATCCCGATAGACTTCTATATCTGGGCTTTTGAAAGCTACGGTGGGCCAAACAGGTTATATGACGCGCCAGAGGTGGCCCGGCTCTGTTCTCCCTGCTACTTCAAATTTGAGCCGGCACCGTCTGCCGGGGGCTTTTATTCCCCCTTTACCAATGATGCCTCCCATGTTGAGCTAATGAGGAAGAAAATAAAGTGGGCCGAATTCGTGATTGACCTGATAAGAAAGAACCAACCGAAGGTCAAGGTATCAGAACAAGGGCCCGCCGATTTGTATCTGCCCAAGGTATAAAAACGGGAAAACTTTATATCTTTCTAGGGAGCCAAGTTACTTATTGGAGAGCCACTGTCGGCAGGGGAGATTTATGGTGTGATAACCCAATCCCTTTGCAACCCGACCAGCAGATTATTCGTGGCTGATGCCACCATCTGTGAATGCAAAAGCTCTTTTAACTGGGTCAAAGCCTGGGCTTGTTGTTCGACGGTGAGGGTATCAACAGTGCCCTTCTTCTCTCCGCTGATACCATCCACGGCGCCCCTCGCCACCAGCTCCTGGAGCAATTCCCGCTCCCACGCCACCGACGGCAGGAGGTCTTGCTGACAGAGCCGGGACAGAGCTGCTACCAACCCGTAAGCTCCCCAGTTAGAGGTGCTGGAGATGATGAGCTGGCTGGTCGGGGTTACCGCCGGGTCAGCGGGCAAGCCGGGCACAGCTTTAATCTGGGAAGCCAGCTTCCCCATGCCAATTTCGTTGCCGCCATCGCCGATGCCGATGGTGTTCTCCTGGTCCAGGAAAAGGTAGTCAACTTTGGCCGTAAAATCGGAGATGTCCCTGCCCCTCATGCTGAGGTATCTTTGACTGGCGCTGAAACCGCATCTCTCAATGGCGATGATGATGTCTGGCTTTAATTCGGCCAGAAGGCTCCGGGCAAAGCTCTGGCTTGCGGCGTGGTCGGTGATGGGAAACTCAATCACCGAGCTCTTCAGCCCGCTACCAAGGGAAAGGAGTGATATGGCGTAACGGTCGGTAACAAAAATGACTTCAAAACCAAGGCGCTCCAGGGCCCTGGCCAGGGCGAGAGCCCCGGGCGGACCGTCGGTTTCCGGGGCCTGAGCGCTCCAGATATAGAATCCCGCGGTGATGACTGCCGTCTTCTTTTGGCCGTGGCTTTTCTCCAGAATAAACCGGGCCGCTTCTTCACAGTATGAAGGTGGTAAAAAGGGTCGGAGCGCGGAGATGCCGCGGCCATCATGGCTCAGGATGATGTCTTCAATTGACTGAGAATTTGATTTTTCAGGACTCATATTTTCTGCCCGGATGATATGGTATACGGCAACCGTCTTCCGTATGCCATTACAATATCATACCCGCTTGGCTTTGTCAAGAGGGGGATGAGAGATTGTTTATCGTTTTGCGGGCAAGCCAAACGGGATATGAAGGGCAATCTTCTGCCGCCTGGGGCGGTACACCGGTATATTTTTTAAGACTTATGACCGCCGGAGCCGATGGGCCACAGTTTTGACCTTCCGCTCGTATTCCCGAAGGGCAATCAGGGCTTCGTCTTCAGTGACCTGTCGAAAGGCTATTTTATCTCCGGGCTTGGCTTGAGCTAATTTGGGAATATCAGCACTGATGACCGTGGCTATCTTGGTATAGCCTCCGGTGGTCTGCCGGTCAGCGAGCAGGATTATGGGCAGTCCATCGCCTGGTACCTGAACGGCGCCAAGGGGAATGCCGTCAGAAATAATATCGGCTTTAGCCCGATGCTGTATTTGGGGACCCTCCAGGCGGTAGCCCATGCGGTCCGCCTGAACGGAAATGGTATATTCTGACTGGAGGAAAGTGCGGACACCGTCTTCGGTAAAATAATCCTCCTGAGGGCCGAGAATCACTCTTAGTTCAATCTGGCTACTATAAGGAGGTATGAATTCTGGCGGGACCCTCCTCATTTTCGTGAGCGGAGCACGTTCCGCCGTGCACAGGATATCCCCGGCCCGTAAGGCTCTGCCCTCAAATCCCCCGATTTTGGCTTTGATGTAAGTCGAGGAACTCGCCATCACTCTGGGGACACAAAAACCGCCGGTCACACCCAGATAAGCGCGGCAGCCATTTTTCAGGCGTGGGAAAGAAATTGTATCTCCGTGGCGTACCAGCACCGTTTCCCACATCGGGGTAGGATTGCCATTGAGAGCCGGAGCCAGGTCAGCCCCGGCGATGGCTATGGTGGTGTCACGGATGACGCGCAACCGGCCGCCAAACAGGGTTATCTCTAATGAGGCCACACCCTCCTCATTGCCGACGAGAAGGTTACCTATCCGTAAGGCATAATTATCCATGGCGCCAGAAGGGGGCACGCCGTATTGCTGGTAGCCGTATCGCCCCAGGTCCTGAACCGTCGTCAGCGGTCCGGGCTGGATAACCTCAAAAGCCTCCATTGTCTCTTATTCCATCAAGGTTATTTTCGCCGAATATTTATCCTGCGCCACCGTCTCCCTTATCTGGCTGAACTCCTCCGGCGTTATGCTCACAAAGACCAGGTAATCTCCGGCCTGGAAAAGGGCCGGGGGCTCCCGGTTCGGGTCAAAAATTTTCAGTGGCGTCCGTCCGATGAGCCGCCAGCCTCCGGGGCTTTCCACCGGGTAGATTCCCGTCTGGGTGCCGGCGATACCCACCGAACCGGCGGGTATCTTTGTCTGCGGCGTTTCCAACCTTGGCGCCGCTATTCTGGGTGACATGCCTCCCAGATAAGGGAAGCCGGGGAGGAAACCAATCATATAGATGAGATAAGGAGTGCCGGTGTGCATTTTCACCACCTCAGACATATCCAGGCCATTGTGTTTGGCGACAAACTCAAGGTCCAGGCCATATTCACCACCATAGACCGTCGGAATCTCAATTAACTTTGGCTTGGGTAATTCGCTTGCCAGTGGCTGCTGAACCAGCCGGGACAGAATCTGCCGGAGCTTCCCAGAACCTATTCGTAGCGGCTCAAAATAAACGAGGAGCGAGCGATAGGCGGGTACGGTCTCAATGACGCCCGGGATTTTCTCCTTTTGAACGGCCAGCATGAGGTTGCGAACTTGGCGATTAAGCTCTGGAGCAATCTCATCACCAAATTCAACGAAAATAGACCTGTCGCCGCCAGCTAAGAAGCGTGGTTCTGCGTAAATCATGGCCAGAAATTCAGAGGAAAAGGCTCATCGGCACCACCTCCACCCCTGCCGCCTCCATTCTCCCCCTTATATTGCGGGCTAATTCTACTGCCCCGGGGGTGTCCCCGTGCAAGCAGATGGTATCAGCTTTAATCGGGATTTCCTGACCATTGATAGCGGTCGCTTTCTCTTCAAGAACCATCTTGAGACTGGCAGCGACCACTTTTTCCGGGTCTTTAAGCACCGCCCCGGGCTGGCTTCTGGGAACAAGGGTACCATCAGGATTCAGCGCGCGGTCGGCAAAAATTTCACTGGCGACCCTGAGCCCAAGCTCCTGACCGACCTTAAGCCAGACGGAACCGGCAAGCCCCACCAGCATTAGCTCCGGGTCTACTTCCCGTACGCCTTCGGCAACGGCCCGGGCAATTTCCTCGTCCACCACACCCATATTGTAAAGGGCACCGTGCGGTTTGACATGCTGCAAGCGTTTGGTCTTGGTGAAAGCCTGAAGGGCACCGACCTGGTAGATAATATAATTCTTGACTTCCTCCGGGGTTACCTTCATCTCCCTCCGCCCAAAACCCATCAGGTCGGGAAAACCGGGATGGGCCCCGATAGCCACCCCCGCCTTCTCCGCCAAACTTACCGTTCGGCTCATCCAGACGGGGTCACCAGCGTGAAACCCGCAGGCGATATTGGCCGACGAAATATAAGGCATCAGCTGTTCGTCAAAGCCCAGCTTGTAAGCACCAAAACTTTCGCCCAAGTCGCAGTTGAAGTCAACTTTCCTTCCCGTAGCACCCCTCCTGAAACCAGATATCTATTAAGCCCTATAGAACCGAGAGCTCTTCGTCCCGAAGGTCAGTCAGAAACATGTATCCCGGCGAGTGCGTTATCATCAGCGATGGCTTTGATTTCAGGGCTACTGCCTGGGGCGTCACGCCGCACGCCCAGAACACCGGAACCTCATCCTGCTTGATTTCAACGGGGTCACCATAGTCTGGCCGGCTCAGGTCAGTGATACCAATTCTCTCCGGGTCTCCGATATGCACCGGAGCACCATGAACCATGGGAAAGCGGGAGGTTATCTGAACCGCTCGGACCACTCTTGTCCTCAGGATGGGACGCATGCTCACCACCAGCGGCCCAGAAAAGACGCCGGCGGGGACAGTTTCAAGATTGGTCACATACATCGCCACATTCGTGCCTTGCTCAATGTGGCGCAGGGAGATGCCGGCTCGGAGCAAAGCACTTTCAAAAGTGAAGCTACACCCCAGCAGAAAGGTAACCAGGTCATTGCGCCAGTATTTCGTAATTTCCCTTTCTTCACTGGTTAGTTTGCCGTTCTGGTAGATTCGGTAGCGAGGGACATCTACCCGGATATCAGCCCCGGGTGCCGTCAGCACCGGCTCGTAATTGCCGGGTTCAAGCACTTCCAGAACAGGACAGGGTTTAGGATTACGCTGACAGAAGAGAAAGAAGTCAAAAGCAAGCTCTTCCGGCAGAATCGCTACATTAGCCTGAGTGTAACCGGGAACTAAACCGCAGGTGGGACGGGTTAATTCACCACGCCGGATGAGCGCTCTTATCTTTCTGGGATGCTCAGACATCGCATTCATGGCCTAAATACTCACCTTTTCCGATAATTTTAGTGAACTGGGCTTGGGAAGTCAATGCGGTCAGCTTCCCTCTAAGAAAGGTCATATTTCATTTTATCTTATTGTGCTACAATAATGATAAGTACATCTGGCTTAGCTACTCGTGAGGAATAGCAATAGGATACTTATGACCTCGTTAAAGTACCAGAAGGAGTGAGAGATGAGCGATGTTCAATTAAGTAAAGACCTCGGCTTTCTGCGCGTTGGCGCGGCCGTGCCTGAGCTCCGCGTCGCCAACGTTGCTTTCAATGTTGCCAGCATTATCGAACTCTTCAGAAAAGCTAGAGACGAGGGCGTACAGATAGTGACTTTCCCCGAGATGGCTCTGACCGGTTACACGCTCGGAGACTTAATACAACAACAGGCGTTGCTGCTAGAGGCGGAAAAAGGACTGCGTGACATCCTGAACGAGTGCTCCGGAAGCGCTATGGTTGTGGTCGTGGGGATGCCACTGGTCGTTGACCAGAAGATTTTCAACTGTGCCGTGGTACTGAACTCCGGACGCGTCCTCGGCGTGATACCCAAGACTCTTTTGCCTTCCTACCGGGAGTTTTACGAGGGACGATGGTTCTCATCGGGCACAGACGCCCGCTCCAGTACCATCGAGTTAGCCGGGCAACGAGCCCCCTTCGGCACAGACATCCTCTTTGCCTTGCCTGAGATTGCTTCAGCGATGGTTGGGGTCGAGATTTGTGAAGATTTGTGGGTTCCCCTCTCGCCTCATGAGTACCAGGCAATGGCCGGGGCCACGGTACTTCTTAACCTTTCCGCCAGCAACGATATCCTTGGGAAGTCAGACTGGCGCCGAATAATGGTATCCTCTGAGTCCGGCCGGTGCCTGGCTGCCTATTGCTATGTATCGTCCGGCATCGGGGAGTCGTCCAATGATGTCATCTATGGCGGACACGCCCTCATCGCGGAAAACGGGGTTATACTCCAGGAATCGAATCGCCTGTCATCAGGGCCCCAGCTTATAATCTCGGACATCGACCTTGACCGACTTGCCCATGACCGCCGTGCCATGACCAGTTTCCATGACATCTCAAGGCAACCGAAGACATTCAGGATAGTTGAGATGGAAGTCGCCGACTTTGCCCCCGGTAAGCTTTGGCGAACGCTGGACCCCCACCCCTTTGTCCCCGCGGACCCGGCGAGAAGGGCCGAGAGATGTAAAGAAATCTTTTCCATGCAGGTAGCTGCCCTCGCCAAAAAACTATCCGGGGCCGACCGAAGCCATGTGGTGTTGGGCATTTCAGGAGGGCTTGATTCCACACTGACACTCCTGGTTGCGGTAAAGACTATGGACTTTCTTGGCCTGCCCCGAAGTAACGTTCACGCTTACACCCTTCCCGGTTTTGGCACCACACGAAGAACTAAAGCTAACGCTACCAAATTGTGCCAGGCGCTGGGGGTGGCTTTCGGACAGGTGGATATCACCAGAACCTGTCAGTCACACCTGAGAGACCTGGGACATGAAGGTCAAGAGGACGTGGTTTTTGAAAACGTGCAGGCTCGTTATCGCACCGAATTCTTCTTCAACAAAGCCAACGAGCTCGCTGGGATTGCCCTGGGAACGGGTGACCTCACCGAGGTCGGCCTGGGATGGTGCACGTTCGCGGGAGACCATGTCTCACACTACCACATCAATGTATCCGTGCCCAAGACACTCGTCCGCTTTCTCGTGCGATGGGTTGCCGACGAAGAACTGGCTGATTCTCCAGCCCAAAAGGTCCTGTACAATATCCTGGAAACCCCGATTTCCCCGGAATTGCTCCGGCCGGAGAAAGGCGAAATCGTTCAGCGGAGTGAAGAAATCATCGGCCCGGTGGAGCTGGCTGACTTCTACCTGTATCCTTTTATTCGCTTCGGAATGCGGCCAGGCAGAATTCTTTATCTGGCTAACGAGGTGAGAAAACGGGGGCTCTTTGACGGCCAATACACACTCGATGACTTATATCAGTGGCTCAAGAGCTTCATTGAGCGGTTTTTCGCCAACCAGTTCAAGAGGACATGCCTTCCTGAAGGACCGAAGGTTGGTTCGGTAAGCCTGTCTCCACGCGGGGACTGGAGGATGCCCTCGGATGCCGAGACCAGGCTTTGGCTTGAAGACCTGGAGGCAATGTACGCCAGGTTGCGCGAGAAATAGCCATATTTCGCTTTATTTTAGCCCGATTTCAGGACAGGTTTTGGCCAGGGCAATTAGACGCTACGTGTTGCCATGAGGGGGGAATACACCCCCGCCTTGAGTATTACGTATCTAAATGCCAGCGTCCCGGCGATGGCACCAACCGCGGCAACCAGTGATAAAACTGGTGAAACCAGACCGAAAAACCGGAGATAAAACAGTATGGCCACTGGTATAACTATGCCTAAAAAACAAAGCCCCGCCCAGAATACCGGAGCAATACTGCCTCTGACTATCCACATTACCGAGCTTTTAGCTGCCTGGCCGGAATACGTAGCACTCAATAGATAGGTTACTATTACCACAAGATAGACCACCAATATCACCATAAGCGCATTCTGTATTGGCGTGAGCTGAGGAGAATTGCGGAAAAGGCTGATAAGGAGCATCACGGCGAGCCCACCGATCAAGCCGGCGATGACAAAGAGCACCGGCACTATCGCTGAATTCCACAGTTTTATGGCACTGACATAGCTCACGACAAAGCCGCTGTAGATGACTACGGCAAAGGCCGCAATTCCGGCCAGAACTTTGAAGATAATTACCCAGACCAGTTCAGGTAACCAGAAGGAGAAAGCAAGCTGTAGCGCCGCAAAGAAAACAAAAAGAATGATGAAGATGAACCCGCGGGATATCCACGATGTTTGTGGCTTTAGAATCATCCGCCAGAACCGGAAAGGTTTGCTCAAGTGTGCCATATCCAGCCCCCCCATTAGTATCGCCAGAAGCCAGCCTGCGGACATTCCTACCATGTCGTCAAAATACAAAGCCGCCAAGTACAGCCCCCCGCTGATACCACCCAGGAAGAAGGCAAAGGCAATCAGCATTCCGGAACCGGATATCCAGTCCTTCTGAGGTGTGTACTTCACCATGAATTCGTGCGGTCTTGATTGAATCATGGCCTGATTCTCTGTCAGCTGATGGTATTGCTATTCAAAGTAGAATATTGATGGCTCGGTATCAAACTCGGGGTGAAACGGCCTCGCTTTCTTTTCTTTTATCAACCGGGAAATGTCGCTATACGGGTCATCAAGGTCACCAAAATGCATTGCTTTTGTCGGGCAGGAAATAACGCAGGCGGGGGTGGCATCGCGGTCAATGCCCGGCCTTAAACCCTTTCTCAAGCCTGAATCGATTCTCTCCACGCAAAAGTTACACTTATGGACGATGCCTGGCTCTTGCGGGTAGAGCTGTCGCCCCATCTCCTCAAAAGCAGTTATCCCCTGTCCGGGGAAATACTCACGAGCATTGCCCTCGTAAAATACTCTGGCCTGGTAGGGGCAGGCAACCATGCAGTATTTACAGCCTACGCATTCTTCTTCGTTTATCAGGACAATGCCATCTTCACGCTGCGAGGTGGCACCGGTGGGGCATACCTTGGCGCACTTTGGCTCCTGGCATTGATTACAGCGCACCGGGTAGATAACTTTGGTTACGGCCGGATACACTCCCGTCTCCGATATTAGTACCCTGTTCCAGAAAATATCGGGAGGCAAGAAATGCTCCGCCTTGCAGGCCAACACGCAGGAACTGCAGCCGATACACCTTCTGGTATCAATCGCCATTCCCCATTTCACGGCGCTTTACCTCTGGCCCCGTCATACTCAACTCTATGGTCGGTTTTATAAACCTTGACCCTGACGGCAGTCTCCTGATTGAAACACACCGGGCAGACATGGGCGAAGTCAGATTCCAGCAGTATATTGAAATTGGTGCCCTTGCCGTAGGCCACGGGCTGTCCTCTGGCCCAACCACCGGAGCAGGTGGCTATGGCCACGGTCTGTGGGTGCTGGCCCTGCAGCGTCTTCAGGATGCCGCTTATCCTCCGCCCCTGCTTTGACTCCAGGCAGATAAGGTCGCCATCTTTGAACCCTCTATCTCTGGCGGTGGCAACGTTCATAGTCACGTTATAGGTATAGGGATTGATTCTGCTCACTTCGTCCAGCCAGGGGATTTCCATGGTGCCGGAGCCGGTGTGAAGAATATCGCGATAGGAAAAGCAGTAAAGGTCATACTGGTTATCGCCATCTTTGGCTACCTGAGGTGCAAAATAGCTTATCAGCGGGGTAAACTGCTCCCAGTCAAGCTCTATCCCGGCCACCTTGGCATGTTGCATTATCTTCGGCTTCAATTCTGCCAGATGTTCCTGGTATATGGGCACCCTGACATCAACAAACCATCTCCAGTAGGCTTCTCTCACCTGCTTGGGCCAGTTGACGGCACCATGCTCCATAACGTAATCCAGACCTTTCTCCGGGCCAAAGTAGTATTTTAAAACCCGGTCAATCAGCTCTTGATAGGAAATATTCTCTCCGGGTTTCACTATTGCCACCACCTTACTCTTATCAACTCCCTGGGCGCCCTTCATGCTGGCAATATCGCCGCCAATAAGCGTCTCACCGCCAAAGCTTGAGAAGTAGACATTATAGTAGTTATTGATCTCGTCCCTCATCCCTATCCTGCCCGCTAAATCCCAGAGTATCTCTATCATCGGCCGTTGCTCATGCTGGGGTTTGATTACTGGCTGCCTGATGGGCAGAGTCCAGCCCTCAAGGCCAATCGGCCAGTTGAAAAACGGGCCGTGCGATTCAAACAGTCCCCAGCTTTCCAGAGGGTGCGCATCAGGCAAAACGATATCGGCAAAGCCTTCCGTGAACTCGTTGTGAATGGTATTGATGGAGACGATGAAGGGGATTTTCCTGAAGAAATTGGCCATGATTTCACGGCTCTGGGCGCTGCGGGCGAAGTTCGCCCCGTAGACCAAGAACATCTCTATATCATAAGGGTGGTTCAATTTTTCCCAGTATTTATCAAAATCCGAGGTGGCCGGCTGGGGGGAGAATGAGGCCGTTGGCACCAGCCCTTTGAGGGTGATATCGTTGGGCACCCTGGGCTCTTCCAGCGGCCATGGTCTGTGCTCCATGAAGGTGCCTGTGGTCAACATGCCATCTTTACACGGGTAGGGCATGATTATGAACTTCCCGGTCTCGGGATGTCCCAGACTCACCGGGGGCCACCCGAGGGTTCCGCCGGGGACGTCCATGGCACCAACGACGGCATTCAAAAGACAC
This sequence comes from uncultured Dehalococcoidaceae bacterium, assembly GCA_964545815.1. Taxonomy (GTDB): domain Bacteria; phylum Chloroflexota; class Dehalococcoidia; order Dehalococcoidales; family RBG-16-60-22; genus E44-bin89. The sequence goes on from CAZJGR010000015.1 coordinate 16,967, forward strand.
ACGGCACAATAAGTGTGTGCAGCATTGGTGTGCCCCTGCCCGCCCCGGAACATCACGGCCGATACCGGCCGGTAGGGCAGCTTTTCTCCCTGGATTTCGATGGTGTTCCCAATGCTGGCGGCATTGCCAAACTCTGAAGCGATGCGGCGGATAACTGCCGCTGGCACAGTACTGACTTCGGAAGCTGTCTCCGGTGTATATTGTTTCACATGTTCCTTTATCAACTGAAATGATGGCTGGCATTTTGTTCCGTCAACTTCATAGTGGCCAAAAAGGGCGGGATGGCTGAGGCTCGGGTCGTCAAATATTTTGGCTTTCCGGTCGCTTTCGTCCCAGACCATGGGCTTATTGGTAGTTTTATCTCTGACATACACTTCATCAGAGCCGATAAGGTAAGGCCCGTTGGTCTTTTTCTTGATAAACTCGGCATCATAAATCCCCAGCTCATTCAGCAGGACATTGACCATGGCCAGCACGATGGCCCCATCAGTGCCGGGCAGGAGAGGCAGCCATTCCGTTGCTTTGCCTCCGCCGAAATTGCATATGGGGTCGAAGACCACATTTTTCATCCCCCTGGCCCTGGCATCAGCGGCTAGCCTCATGTTGAAGCCGAGGGAATGTCCGGAGCCGGTACCTTTATTGGAGCCGAACTGGATTACGTAGTTGGTGTATTTAAAATCGGGAACGATGGACCATGAGCCATGGAACAGGCCTGCCCCCATATGGGCGCCATTGCCGCAGTGAAGCCCAGCGGCACCGATATACCAGTTTTTGGTGCCGAAGATGGCGCCGAAAACGGCAAAGCCCAGAGCCAGATTTGTGCCCGTGCCGGGTGAAGGCGTACCGCCGTGCATGAGCTGGTTGGGATTCTTCAGGCGGATTTCTTTGAGACGCTCAGCTATTTCACCGAGAGCTTCATCCCAGGATATCCGCTGCCACTTGGGGTCAGCGAAAATCCCCTTTTCCGGATTGGTCCTTCTTACCGGGTATTTCAGCCGATTCGGGTCATAAAGGCTCTGTATCATGGCCTGGGATTTAGCGCAGATGCCACCGCGAGCGCCAAAGTCGTTTTCCGGCTCACCCTCAATCTTGACCACAACTCCATTAACGCGGTGGACACGTATACAGCAGGTAGCGTAACACCCTCCACAGGTTGTCCTGACCCATGCGTCATCCCATATTTCCGGGTTGCCTTTGACTGACATTGCCATGTTGTCAGCCGACCTCCTTTACTGGCACACTGCCGACTGTGCCTAGCGACCTCTGCGGTCGCGGCGGGAGGTCCTCCGCTGGCTGAATGCACTACTGCGATAGTCAGGTACGGTAATATTAAAAAAATTACTGATTCTCTGGTCTATCAACCTAGATGCAATACGACTCTCAAGCTCGTCCTCATCCAGAGTATAAACGGTGGTAATTACTGTTGGCAGCCTGGCATTGTAGCGATAGTTTATCACCTGGTAGAGTTTCTCTCTTGCCCACGGTGTAGCAGATTGTTCACCAAAATCATCCAAGACAAGCAGAGGTGCGGTCTTCACTTTCTCAAATAACTCGTCATAGGATACTTTTTTATCAGGATTGAATGTAGAACGTAAATGGTCAAGAAATTCCGGAACGACAATAAATAATGCCGGTTTTTTGGCCTGATATTGGTAATTCACAATGGCAGCCGCAAGATGAGTTTTACCACACCCATTTACCCCCTGTAACACCAGCCAGCCGTCAGGTGATTGCGCAAAATCTAAAGTTGCTCGGTACGCCATTTCAAGGTTCTCACGTTCGTCAGGCGATAGACCGCCCCGTCGCAAATCAAAATTTTCAAAGGTCATGCTTTTCTGGAGCTCAAATTCCGGCCCCCAAGCGTAGTCCAGAGACACGGGCTGCTTCTCCTCAATCACACAGACTTTGCTCAATTCAGGGTCAGCCAGACGGGTCTGTATCCTTTCCTCCAACTGTTCCAGCGGGACGATGGACACAATCACCGTCGGCAGCTTGCCGTTGAAGCGGTAGGTCAGCAACTGGTCCAGCTTCTCCCTGGCCCAGGGTGTGCTGGTCTGAGCGCCGAAGTCATCCAGAATCAACAGTGGGGCATTGCGTACCTGGTCAAAGAACTCATCATAGGGGATTTCGCTGCCGGGACTGAATGCGGCGCGCAGATGGTCAAGAAGGTCGGGAGCCGTGATATAGAAAGCGGGAAAACCATGGCTGATGCGCTCGTTGGCAATGGCTGCCGCCAGGTGCGTTTTGCCGCTCCCGCTGGGGCCAATGAGGACAAGCCATCCTTCCGGGTCAGAAGCGAACGCTTTTGCCGCCTCATAGACCCGCTGGTACTGCGCCTGACTATCCGGGTTCCCGCTTCTCCCCTGCGGCTCCAGGTTCTCGAAGGTGAACTGGGCGAGTGCTCCCAGGTTGCTGTACCGCTTCAGGCGGGCCAGGCGCTCTTCATCAAGCCCTTTTTTCAGGCACCGGCAGGGCACCACCTGGCTGAAATCAGGCTTCCCGGAAGACAAAATGGGATGGACTACCCCGGCACCCTTGCAGATGGGACAGTTGGCGCTCGGGGAAGGGGCTTCTTCAGCGTCGGACCATGTGTCCGTATTTTTGTTTGAGATATTTGTCTGGGCCCTTTTTAGAAACTCGCTGATATGTTCCATCAGTCTTCCCTTCGGCCGACCATCTTTCCAGAATGCGCACAATATACCGGATGTTTCGCTTGTTGAGCGCCACCGCCTCTTTGATGGCGTCCCTGAGCCAGCTCTCCGGATACAGCTTCTCCGCCTCGCGCAGTTCGTCGGCGATTATCGGGGTCAGCATCCCGATGTTCTGCTCGTACAGGGTGAAGATATCCGGCGGTTCCTCAAGCTCAGCGTGAGGCTTCTCCGCGGCCTTGAGTCCGCTCAATTTGAGTTCACCGCTTTCGATTCTGGCGGCGGCTTTTCGGTCCGCTTCGGTGTTGAGAAGATAGATATCCTCGGCTGACCCGTCCCCCTCCAGAGCAATATGAATAAAAATTCCCCGCCGGACAGCCATTTCCAATGACCGTTGCAGCACCTCCGGCGGCGCCTCGTCCCCTCCCTTCAGGCTTTTCATCAGCCCATCATTCCCCAGCAACTCATGGTAGCTGACAAAGCGAGGATAGCCCTTTTTGCGATAGAGTGCGGCCAGCACCTGCAGGGTTGTTTTCAGCTCCCAGACATCGCCTATCTGGGGCAGCACAACACTGAGAAAATAATTGGGGATGGGGGTGAATTCCATTCTGGCTGGAAAGCCACTGAACTGACTCATAGCAACGTCGGCTCTTCACTACTTACGGGATATTCATAATTATAGAACTTGGCCAGGTTGTGACGAAAGCGCAATTTTACCTGACCGTTAGGGCCATTCCGGTTCTTGGCAATGATAATATCGGCCTCCTCCCGCGGGAACTCTTTCCCTAAATGCTGGAGTTGCCACTCCTCTTCGGTTTTATAATAATACTCCTCACGATAGACGAATAAGACTACATCCGCGTCCTGCTCAATGCTGCCGCTTTCCCTGAGGTCGGCCAATTGCGGAATATGTGATACCCGCCCTTCCGGAGCACGGCTGAGCTGCGATACCGCGATTACCGGCACATTCAGCTCACGGGCCAGCGCCTTGAGGGAACGGGAGATGTAGCTGATTTCCTGAACACGGTTTTCACCCCGCCCCTCACCCTCCATCAACTGCAGGTAATCAACGATAATCAGGTCCACACCTCTTTCAAAGTACAGCCTCCTGGCCTTGCTGCGCATTTCCACCACCCTCAGCTGCGGAGAGTCGTCAATGAAGATGGCCGACTCGGAAAGGACGCCGGTAGCTTCCATGATGTGCCTTTCTTCGTCTTCCGTATGCAGCCCGAATCTGACCCGCCGCGAGTTCACCCCGGATTCGCTGGAGAGCAATCGCAGGACGACTGAATCCCGGGCCATTTCCAGGCTGAACAGGGCCACGCATCCCTTCTGCTCCACAGCCACGTTCCGGGCAACACTCAGAGCTAAACTCGTTTTACCCATGCTTGGTCGGCCACCAACAACAATCAGGTCAGAGCGTTGAAAACCGCCCAGGAACTCATCGAGGCCGACGAAGCTGGAAAGCACGTAGGGCATCTGCTCGCGAGCCCGGGCTTCTTCCTCCGGTGTGGGGGCCGCCTCAAAGTACTTGTCCAGAACCTGACGGATATGAACGAAGTCACGCTCACCATGCCCGTGGCGCAGCCGGAACAGGATGTCCTCGGCCCGGTTTAGGCTGGTGTCAACATCTGGACCAGCCTCGTAACCGACACGGGCAATCTGGTCAGCAGCACCAATCAGCCCACGCATAACGGAGAGCCGATAGACAATCCGGGCATAGTGCTCAATATCCAGCGGTGTCGGGCATACCGAAATCAGGTGGCTCAGGAAGGCCGCGCCACCAACCGACTCCAGCCTGTCCCGCCGGGCCAGTTCCTGGGCCACGGTAATCTGGTTTATCGCCTCATTACGTTCATACAGTGCGAGGCAGGTCTCATACAGCCACTGGTTCCGCTCATGGTAGAAGTCCGCCTGGCTCAAGAACGTGGCGATTTTATAAATCGTCGTGCCGTCGATGAGCAGTGAACCGATGATGGCTTCCTCAGCATCAAGGTCATGAGGGGGCAACCTGTCGTTAGACACCTTACTCCGTCTCCTCTGCACTCGCTTTCGCCTCTGCCACTACCTTCTTCGCCTTCGTCCCCTTCTTTTCCTTCTTCTCTTTCTTCCCCTGGCTCTCCTTCTTCTCTTTGACCTCCGCCTTCTCGGTACTAGCTTCCGCTTCTGCCACTACCTCCCTCGCCTTCGTTCCCTTCTTTTCCTTCTTCTCTTTCTTCCCCTGGCTCTCCTTCTTCTCCTTGGCCTTCGCCTTCTCCTCTTCAATAACGCTGAGCTTGATCCTGGGGATAATATCCTTGGTCAGCCTGATAGACACGTCATAGCTGCCTATCTCCTGGATGGGTTTTTCAAGCTCGATTTTTCTTTTATCAATCACCAGTCCGGCGCTTCTATTCAGTTCATCGGCAATATCGGCATTGGTGATTGACCCGTACAGCCTGTCCTTGGTGCCTGCTTTGGCTTTTATGGCTATCTCCACCCCTTCCACCTGCTTGGCCAGTTCCCGCATTTCCGCCTCAGTCTCCGCCTCGAGCCGGACCCTTCTCTTTTTCTGTGCTTCAATTATTTGCGTCGCCCGGGCATCAGCCAGCACCGCCAGCTTTTTTGGAATAAGGTAGTTGCGCCCGTAGCCATCGGCAACTTCCTTGATTTCTCCAGCCCTGGCCACATTGGGCACATCCTCAATGAAAACAACCTTCATCAGCTATCTCCTTGCTCTAATTATACTTCACCCCAAAATGGCTCACCAAGAAGGAAGATAAATTTTTATTTGCCCGCGAGGTAACGCTCCGCATATATTGCCGCCACCGCACCATCCCCTACCGCCGCGGCTACCTGCCGTATTGAACTCGACCTGATATCGCCAGCGGCGAAAATGCCCGGCACATCGGTCTCCATTTTTTCGTTGGTGATTATGGTGCCGTCGTCCGCCAGAGTGACCACGTTTTTCAGATATCCGGTATTCGGCTTGAAACCAACGGTCACAAAGACGCCGGATATGTCCAGGGTGGACTTATCTCCGGTCTGAACATTTTTCAGCCTGAGCCTTTTTACCGTATCCTCCCCTTCAATGGCCTCGACCACCGTGTTCCACAGGAATTTTATTTTCGGCTCGGCGAAGGCTCTTTCCTGGAGGATTTTGGTGGCGCGCAGCTCATCACGGCGGTGGACTATGATGACTTTAGAAGCGAACTTGGTGAGTTCAAGCGCCTCGTTCAGGGCAGCGTTACCGCCACCCACCACCGCCACCGGGACATCCCGATAGAAATAGCCATCACAGACAGCGCAATAGGCCACGCCCCGGCCAGTGAATTCCTCTTCACCGGGTACCCCCAGCTTGGCCCGGTCGGAGCCGCCGGCGACGATGACCGCCTTAGCCACAACGTCACCTTCGCTTGTCTTCAGGATTTTCTTTTCGCCTTTCAACTCAAGGCTGGTCACTTCCGCGCTCAACATCTCCAGACCGAACTTCACCGCCTGCTGCTGCATGGCATCGGCCAGTTCCAGACCGTTGATACCATCGGGAAAGCCGGGGTAATTTTCCACCACGCCGGCATTGATGACCCAGCCTCCCGTGGCCCCTTTCTCCATCAGCAGGCTTTTCAGCCTCGCCCTCGCCGTATAAATTCCAGCCGTAAGCCCTGCCGGACCACCCCCGATTACGACCACATCATATGCCTGCTTTGTCGCCAACTTAAACCTCCCGGATAACCAACACTGCTTGTCGGCTGGTCATAGAACAGCGTCCAGGCTCCGTTTCAGCTCCGCTTTTGGCCGGAAACCAACGATATTCGAAACCGGCGCGCCATTTTTGAATATGAGCAGCGTCGGGATGCTCATGATGCCATACTGGCTGGCTGTCTTCGGGTTCTCATCAACGTTCAGCTTGGCCACGGTTACCTTGCCCTTGTATTCGCCGGCCAGCTCCTCCACAACAGGTGCCACCATACGGCAGGGCCCGCACCATGCCGCCCAGAAATCGACCAGCACCGGTGTTTTAGACTGCAACACCGTCTGGTCAAAGTTGCCGTCATTCACTTCCACTGGCTTGCTCATGAATCTCCTCCTTGATTATCCCCGCCAGGTTTCCTTCCGCCATATGTTTGGCAATGCCGATGGCGTTTTTGATGGTCTTGGCCTGACTGCGCCCGTGGGCGATGATGATATTCCCGTTCACGCCGAGCAGGCATGCCCCTCCGTGCTCCCGATAATCTATCCGTTTGACCCAGGAGCCCAGCCCCAGGTCACGGAGCAGGTCACGAGCTCTGAAGTGATAGGCGCTGGAAACAACGCTCCCAATCTGCCGCACCGAACCAAGAAACGTATCACTCATGCCCTCGATTGTCTTGAGCACGACATTCCCGGTAAAACCATCGGTAACGACCACATCAGCCGTTACTTTTAAAATATCATGGCCTTCAATATTGCCGATGAAATTCAAATGTCTGGCCTTTTTTAAAAGCTGGTAACTTTCCTGAACCAGCTGGTTTCCCTTCTTCTCTTCCGCCCCGTTGCTGAGCAGGCCGACGCGCGGCTCACGGATGCCGAGCACATGCTGGCTGTACACAGCCCCCATCTCGGCAAATTGCACCAGATGACTGGGGCGGCACTCTACATTGGCACCGGCATCAATCAGCAGAACCGGAGTTGAAGGAGTTATGTCCATGATACAGGCGATGGCGGGGCGCTCAATGCCCTTTATCTTCCCCAGTCCGAATAAGGCGGCACCAAGCACCGCCCCGGTGTTGCCCGCCGAGACGAAGCCAGCCGCCTTCCCCTCTTTCACCAGTCTGACGCCGACGACAATCGATGAGTCTGTCTTACTACGTATTGCCTTCATCGGCGACTCATCAGACTCGATGACCTGGCTGGCCTCAACAATGTGGATGCCCTGTTTTCCCAGATGGCGGCCGGCCAGCACGTGGAGCACTTTTTTCTTCCCCACCAGCGCCACCTCCACCCCGTACTCGCTGGCTGCCTTCACCGCCCCTTTCACGATTTCATGGGGCGCATAGTCCCCGCCCGCAGCATCAATCGCAATAATCATTTATTCCCCCAAAAGACTCCCCCGGCTTACCCTGACTCTATATTTTTTCAAACTCCTTTTTAACCTCGCCCAGCACTGCCGGGTCAGCCACCAAGTCAACCACAGTCATCGCCAGTGCCTTGGCGGCATCTATAAGGCCACGCATACCAGCTTCCGAGGCCGCTGTTTCCGCAAATTGTGTGGAATGAGTCACGGCTCTGGCTGAAGCTATGGCGATTAACGGGTGAATGCTGGGAACCACCTGGCTGACATTGCCGATATCGCTGCTGCCAATACCTATTCTGGGGTCGATGAGATGTACCCGCCGGCCCAATGACTGCAGGTTCTTCCGGAACAGGCGGGCGAGCGTGAAATTATTGTGCAGCGGGGCATAGCGTGCCTCCCCCCATTTGTATTTTAATTTTGCCCCCGTGGCCGTGGACGCACCCACAAAGCAGTTCAGCACCCTCTCCTTGAGCTCATCAAGGTATCTGTCCTCCACCGCTCGAACGATAAAATGCCCGGCAGTATGTGCCGGCACGATATTGGCCGCTTCACCGCCATCGGTGATGATGCCGTGGATGCGGGCGCTGTCCTTGATGTGCTGCCGCAGGGAATTGATGGCAGCATAGGACACGAGCATGGCCTCCAGCGCATTGATGCCAGCTTCAGGTCTGGCAGCAGCATGGGCCGGCTTGCCGAAAAACTCGACCTCCAGCGTCTGGCAGGCGAGAAATTTAGTCGTCGCGGTATTCAATCCTGCCGGGTGCACCATCATGGCGGCATCTATCCCCCGGAAAGCACCCCTCTTCACCATATATACCTTGCCGCCGTACATCTCTTCCCCCGGTGTGCCCATTACCTGCACCGTGCCGCCAAGTTCGTCCACCGCCAGCCTAGCGGCGATTCCGGCACCAGCAGCACTGGTGGCGATGATGTTGTGGCCACAGGCATGACCGAGCTTTGGCAGCGCGTCATATTCCGCCAGAAGGGCAATCGCCGGTTTCCCCTTCCCGTAAACCGCACGGAAGGCGGTGGCCAGCCCACAGATTCCTTTTTCAATGGAGAAACCCCTCTCTTTAAGGTAACCGGTGAGCCAGGAGACCGCCTTTTCTTCCTGGAAAGCGGTCTCGGGATGGCTGTGTATCCTTAAACTCAAGTCTTTGAGCTCGCCACGGTGATTTTCCACCTCATTGATGACTCTGTACTTCAGTTCGCTCGTGTCCAATACCATCACTCCCGTTACAGACAAAAATCGAAATAGCTACAACCCCTATTATAGCCCAATATTATAGCCCAATGCCATACCGTATTTTCTGGTGGGCAGGACAACTGGACAAGAATATTTTATTGTGCTAACTTTTAGGTTACGATTATATTCTATTAAAGTAATCCATAGGTCTAATAAGGAGGGTATAAACAATGAAAGTAGCTGACCTCAAGACATACGTCGTGGGTACGCCCCCTCCCCATCACGGAGGACGCAACTGGGTATTTTTGAAGCTCACCACCGATGACGGCATAAAAGGCTTTGGCGAGGCCTATGCCGTGCCCTTTGACGCCAACACGGTAGTGCGATTGATTGAAGACCTGGGCGAACGTTACGTTATCGGCGCCGACCCCTTCAGAACCGAAAGGCTATGGCGCATACTCTACGGCAGCGGGTTTGGCCAACATCCCGACCTGACGAAGATGGGTGTCATCAGCGCCTTGGAGATGGCCTGCTGGGACATCGTCGGCAAGGCGCTGGACCAGCCCATCTATAACCTGCTCGGTGGACAGTACCACGAAAAAGTCAGGTCTTACACCTACCTTTACCCGGCGCGTGGGGATTCACAGAGCGACGTGAGTGTGCACTGTGACCCGGAACAGGCCGCGGTGAGGGCCGCCGCATATGTGAAACAGGGTTTCACGGCTATCAAGCTTGACCCCATTCTCGACCTTATGTCGCCATTTGACCCCAGAGAACTTTCCCTGGAAGCGCTTGATAACGCGGAGGCGGTCATCAGGAATGTACGGGAAGCTGTGGGTGGCAAATGCGATATACTCATTGGCACACACGGGCAGATGACCACCCACAGTGCCATCAGGCTGGCCAAGAGGCTAGAGAAATACGACCCGCTGTGGTACGAGGAGCCGGTGCCGCCGGAGAATGTGGACGAGATGGCCAGAGTTGCCCGGCATACGAGCATCCCGATTGCCACCGGCGAGCGCCTGTCAACGGTGTATGAGTTCGCGGCATTGCTCGAGAAGCAGGCCGCGGTCATTCTCCAGATGGCCCTGGGACGTGTCGGAGGAATAATGGAGGCCAAGACCATCGCCGGTATGGCCGAAGCCCACTACGCCCAGATTGCGCCACACCTGTTTTGCGGCCCCATAGAAGGCGCCGCCAACGTCCAGATAGACACCTGCAGCCCCAACTTCTTAATTCAGGAAAGCATAGAGACCTGGGGCGGCTTCTACGCCGAGCTTCTGAAAGAACCCTTAAAGTGGGAAGATGGCTATATCATACCTCCCACGGAACCCGGACTGGGCGTTGAACTGAACGAGGAGGTGGCCGCCAGGCATCCCTATAACCCGGTGGAAGCGGGACAATGGTTCTGGGACACCCCGCCTGACCTGCAGGGCAAGCGCACCCTTTCCAGAGGAGGCATTCCGCGCGGTAAACAGCAGAAAAGATAACCGACAATGGGCAAATTGCTCTGGCAACCTTCTCCAAAACAAATAGACCAGGCCAACATGACCAGATTTATTGGCTTTGCCAATAAAAAATATGGCCTTAAAATGGATTCATATGACGGGTTATATGACTGGTCAATCTCAAATATACCCGATTTCTGGGCGGCGGTCTGGGAATTCGCTCAAATTAGAGCTTCCCGCCAGTATGACCAGATAGTGGATGACCTGGGCCATTTTCCCGGGGCGAAATGGTTTGCCGGCGCCAGGTTGAATTTCGCCGAGAACTTATTGAGATACCGGGATAGCCACACTGCTTTCATTTTCAGGGGGGAGACACAGAAATCGGCCAGAATGACCTATGCCGAACTCTATGATTCTGTGGCCCGGCTCGTGGCTCCACTTCGCACCATAGGAGTCAGACCCGGAGATAGGGTGGCTGCCTACATGCCCAATTTAATCGAGACCGCCGTCGCCATGCTGGCCACTACCAGCCTCGGCGCGATATGGTCCTCCTGCGCTACTGACCTGGGGGCACATGCTGCCCTGGAACGCCTCGGCCAGATTGAGCCTAAAGTCCTCTTCACCGTGGATGGCTATTTCTATAAAGGAAAGGCATATGACTCTTTAGCCAATGTCAGCGAAATCGTCAGGGGGCTTCCCTCTCTGGAAAGAGTTATCGTGGTGCGCTACCGGGGAGGCGATTCTGATATCAGTCATATCCCCAGTTCAGTTTACTACGCAGACTTCATTGCCCACGGGCACCAGCGTGACATCCGCTTTGCACAACTTCCTTTTGACCACCCCGCGCTTATCATGTTCTCTTCCGGGACCACGGGCAAGCCGAAGTGTCTCGTCCAGAGCGGAGGCGGGGTTTTGCTAAATCACCTGAAGGAGCTGATACTGCACACTGATTTAAAGCGGGAAGACACAATATTCTATATCACGACGTGCAGCTGGATGATGTGGAACTGGCTTCTCAGTTCCCTGGCCGTCGGAGCCACGGTTTTACTCTATGATGGCAACCCCGCTTATCCTGACTTATCTGCCATGTGGAAACTGGTGCCGGATGAAAAGATAACCATCTTTGGCACCAGCGCCAGCTATATCAACTTTATTAAAAGCCAGGGGCTTACCCCTGGTAAAGATTTTGACCTTGCCTCTTTACGGGAAATCTCACAAACTGGCTCCGCCCTGTCTCCTGATGGTTTCGAATACGTATATAACGCTATTAAGAAAGACCTCCACTTTAATTCCATTTCCGGAGGCACCGATATCAACGGTTGTTTTGCCCAGGGGAGCCCGACGCTTCCCGTATATGCCGGTGAACTGCAGAGGCCGGCCTTAGGCATGAAAGTTAAGTGTTACGATGAAAAGGGTAAATCAGTACTGGACCAAATGGGAGAGCTTGTGTGTGAAGCCCCGTCCCCTTCCATGCCGCTCTACTTCTGGAATGACCCAAAGAAGAAAAAGTATCTGGAAACCTACTTCGGTGTCTATCCCGGGGTGTGGCGCCACGGGGATTACATCACAATTCACCGCAACACTGGAGGCATAACCTTTTTCGGCCGCTCTGATGCCGTTTTAAAACCATCTGGAGTCCGCATTGGCACTGCGGAAATATATAACGAAGTGGAAAAACTAAATGAAATCGCCGACAGCCTGGCTATCGGGCAGGAATGGAAAGCCGACCAGCGCATTATACTTTTTATTAAACTGGCGGAAGGTTATCACCTGACCAAAGAGCTGGAGAATAAAATAAAGAAGGTACTTCGTGAAAATGCTTCGCCACGGCATGTTCCAGCCATAATAATGGAAGCGCCGGATATTCCTTACACGCTCAACATGAAGAAGGTGGAAATGGCGGTAACGAATCTAATAAATGGTCGTCCGGTCTTAAATCGGGATGCACTGATAAATCCGGAATCGCTAGATTATTATGAAAAGATTCGAACTGAGCTTCAACAGAAGTGAGCCATCCGAACGCCTCGGCGGCAATGACCGCGAGGAAGTGGCCAAGCTTATTGGCAAAGCGGGAGCAGAGTAAAAAAGGG